>NZ_CP061725.1:3419963-3730868 GCF_014764405.1 Micromonospora craniellae
CTCCGGGCTCCGGGCTCCGGGCTCCGGGCTCCGGGCTCCGGGCTCCGGGCTCCGGGCTCCGGGCTCCGGGCTCCGGGCTCCGGGCTCCGGGCTCCGGGCTCCGGGCTCCGGGCTCCGGGCTCCGGGCTCCGGGCTCCGGGCTCCGGGCTCCGGGCTCCGGGCTCCTTAACGAGGTCACGCCGAAGAAGTTACGGCTGTGGTGGGACTTGGCGGAAGTGAACTGATCGTGGCTGCTCTCTAGTAGTGCTGCCTGTCACATGGCCCTATAGAGCGCCCCAGGTCAGCCCAAGGACCACCCAAGGACCACCCGAGGCCGACGCAGGTCGCCAATAGGCCGGGCACGGTGCCGCCGTATGTCCCTCACCCGCTGCTCGGTGACCCCGTCACCTCGGCGAACTGGGAGGCTGACGCCCGCCTGTATCAGCATCGCCAGCGTCCGCGTGAGCTGCGCCGCCACCTACTGGGAGTAGGAGCGGTACCGCCAGCCGTGGGCCCGCCGGGTAGCAGCTGGGAACGGGCGCGGTGTCGAGGCCGTACTGCTCGCAGGAGTCACCGCGGCGCAACGCGTCTAAGTGAGCGTTTCGCATGTCTGTCAGTCGGGTGTGTTGAGGGTGCGGCGTTGTTGGCGGGTGGCGGGTCCGCCTCGGGTGAGGTGGCCGAGCATGCCGGCGATGGCGGCCCAGCGGATCATGGCCTCCGACGTGGCGGGACGGGTTTCGTAGTCGCGGGCCAGGCGGCGGTGGGCGGTGAGCCAGGCCAGGGTGTTGGGTCGGGCCCGGGCGCGGTGCCTGGATTGCTCCAGGTCCGTTTCCCGGACCCGCCCGCCGAACCCGGCGTGCGACTCTCACCGCACCGGGCTCTCCACGAGGTCATGCCGTTGGGGGTGGGCTTGTCGGTGTGGGCTGCCAGGGGTTCGGGATCTTGGTGCCGCGATAGCGGTATCGGGTCACGGGGACCTTCGCCATCTTGAACAACTCGACCCCGTCGAAGGCGATGGGCTGCCACCCTTGCGGGGTGCGCAGCCATCGCTGGATGGCTCTCCAGGTCATGCGGTTGCGGCGCATCACCCAGTTGATCACTTGCCACCAGATGAAGTTCTGCAGGTGGGAGAAGGTGTGCTTGGCGACCGCGTGCTTGAAGTAGTTGGCCCATCCACGCTGGATGTAGTTGATCTTGACCAGCGTCTCCCGGTAGCTCAGGTGCGACAACCGGCGGGTCAGTGACTTGATCTTCCGTTTCAGCGCCTGGACCGGCTTGTCGGCGATGAACGTGTATACATGCCACTTGTCCGTTCCTCGTTTCCGCTTCCAGACGATGCGGAAGCCGAGGAAGTCGACCCCGTCGGCAAGGTGGGTGATCCTGGTCTTGGACTCAGATAGGCGCAGGCCCATCGTCGCCAGAACGGTACTCACCTGGTCGCGCAGGTCCTCGACGTGTTCCTGGTTGCCATGGACCAGGACGAGGAAGTCGTCGGCGTAGCGGACCAACTGCCACGTCGCCAGTCCTTTGGCGCGTCGTTGCCTGCGCTGCTGGCCGGTGCCCGCTGCCGCCCATTGCTCGACGAAGAACTCGTCGAGAACCGACAACGCGATGTTGGCCAGCAGTGGTGAGAGGATCCCTCCTTGGGGTGTGCCGGACGTGGTCTCGTTCCGCTCGCCGAGCTCAGTCATGATCCCGGCCTTGAGGAACGCCTTCACCAGCGCGAGCACTCGCTTGTCCTTCACCCGCGCTCGCACCCGACCCATCAAGGCCGGGTGGTCGATACGGTCGAAGCACGCCTCGATGTCCGCGTCCAGCACCCACCGGTAACCGGCGGTGGCCAGATGATGGATCTCGGCGATCGCGTCGTGCGCGCGCCGGTTCGGCCGGAACCCATACGAACAAGGCTGGAAATCCGCCTCGAAGATGGGCTCCAGGACCAGCTTCAGCGCTGCCTGGACCACACGGTCCGTGATGGTCGGTATCCCCAGCCGGCGTAGTTTCCCGCCGGTCTTGGGAATCATCTTCTCCCGTACTGGTAGTGGCCGGAACGTGCCGGTCTTCAGCAGGGAACGGACATGGTCCAGGAACACTTCGGGCCCGGCCATGCTCACGTGGACAGCGGTGACGCCGTCCACTCCGGCAGTGCGGGCTCCGGCATTCCCGGCGACCCGTTGCAACGCCACGACCAGCGTGGCGGGGTCGCTGACGAAGTTGTAGACATCGTCAAACCGGCGACCGTGGTCGGCCGCCGCCCAACGGTGCAGTTTGATCTGCATTCCCCGTACCCGCGTCCATGCCTCTTCCGGGGTCGGCCACGTGACGGCGGTATCCACCACCGTGTCTTCGGGCATTGCAGTACCTCCCTTGCGATCTCGCTGCCGCCCTTCCCCATGTGACCGGCTCTCCCGGCCTCGGAGTACTACGGCGGCTCCGCCCTCTCCCGACCCGATCGGCCGACGGTGAACCCAACCCGAGGCGTCGTCTCTGGCTGAGACGGCCCCGGGCAAAGCCGGGAAAGTTCCCGTGTTCACTGACTGATCGCTCGACGAAGGAGGCACCCGGCTATACCCCCGCGGCATCGCCACGGCTACCCCGCAGCACTTCACCGTGGCCTCCCGGACCGCCGAACGTCAGCAGCCGCAGGAGTTCCCCGTCCCGAGAGAAGAGGACCAGGACGCACCGCACCCAGCCCACATCCGCCAGGTTCGAGCTGGTAGGGATCGTTAGGAGGCTTCAGACACCGGTTCCTCGCGTATACCTCTCCGTCTCGCTTGCCGGACCCGCGCCATCTGGCAGTACTGGTTACGTCCCGGCGTTGTCGGGGCCGCTTGCCACCCTCCCCGGCACCTCCCGGATCAGGCTGCCCCCAGCTTCACCACCCTGCTGCGACAGGACGGCGGCGAAGGTCTCTCACCTCCACTCGATCAATCAGCGCCTCACGGCGCACGCGTTCCACGACCCAGCGGCGGCGGTGCACGATGAATCCTTGCTGGTCGGCGGGTTTCCGGACGATCTCCAGGGTGGTGCGCAGGATGTCGCGGGCCCAGTCGACCAGACGGCCGGCGAACCCGGAGTCGGCGAACACGTGCCGGATCGGCGGCGCCCTTCGCGCCGTCGCGGTCCTGCCACGACGCGGCCAGGACCCACACGGTGACGAGCAGGCCGAGGGTGTCGGTCACGATGAACCTTTTACGACCGTTGACCTTATTCCCACTGTCGAAGCCGCGGGTGTCGGAGTGCACGGTGTCCGCGGCCCTCACCGACTGGGAGTCGATGATCCCGGCGGTGGGCTGCGGCTGCCGGTCGTGGGCCAGGCGCACCTGCTCCCGCAACTCGGTAAGGATCCGATCGGTCACACCCCGCCGGTTCCACCGCTGGAAGTGGGAGTACACCGTCTGCCAGGGCGGAAAGTCGATCGGCAGATACCGCCACGCGCACCCGGTCCGCACCACGTACAGGATGCCGTCGACGATCGCCCGACGAGGATGCTTCTCCGGTCTACCCATCCACTGCGGCGACGGCAGCATCGGCTCGACGAACGCCCACTCGGCATCGGTCAGGTCAGACGGGTACCGCCGCTCTCGATCCATACCCGTCTACCGACCGAACCCGGCCCATCGATCGCACCCACTGTCCGACACACCCGACCAACACACATCCCAAACGCTCTCTGAGGGCGCCGCGGTCCTGGCATCGTGCCGGCAGGTGGCGCAGGGTCGGGATGCTCGCCGTGCCGGTGACCTCGCCGTGAAGGTAAGGATGAGGGCTTGCCGACGGGTGGACTGTTGCCCGGATCGTGACGCCGCAGGAAAGTCGTCGCAGCCGCCACGTCTGCCTGCGTCGTGGGGCAGGTGATAATCGACAGGGTCGAGGAGACGGGCGGATCATGCATCGTGGTGAGGTCGGCCTCCTTGTCGTGGCGGTGGCCGGAGGAGGGAACGGCTGTGCTCGGTGATGGCGATCTGCGGACGGTGCCGTCGTCCATGGTGCCGCCGGCGCTGCCGAGGCCCGTGACGGCCTCGATGCGCGCGGATCTAGGGGTTCTGCTAATCGAGGACGATCCCGGCGACGTCGTGCTCACGCAGGAGCTTCTGGCGGAGAGCGGTATCTGCAGCCGGTTCGAGCAGGTCGGTAGCCTGACTGAAGCGTTGGCCTTGCCGACGACGCCTGATTGTGTCCTGCTCGACCTGCATCTACCCGACGGTCGTGGGTTGCAGGCGCTACGTCGGGTGCTGGACCGGTGGCCGGACACGGCCGTAGTGGTGCTGACAGGTTTGGATGACGCTGCTGTCGGGGCAGCGGCTGTCGCCGCCGGTGCGCAGGATTACCTCGTCAAGGGCCGCATCGACGCAGTTCTGCTCGGACGCACGGTGCAGTACGCGATCCAGCGTCAACGCGCCCTGGTTGCCGAGCGGCAGCTACGGGAAAGCCGGATGCAGGCGCGCGAGAACGTCCGCTTGCAACGCGGGCTTCTGCCTACCCCGCTGATCACCGACCTCGCGTTGAGGGTGGCCAGCAGGTACGTGCCCGGGCGGGGGCGGTCGCTGCTCGGTGGTGACTTCTTCGACGTCGTGCAGGACGAGGACGGCACGATCCACGCCGTGATCGGTGATGTCTGCGGTAACGGCCCGGACGAGGCCGCGATCGGGGTCGGCCTGCGCGTCGGATGGCGCACCCTGACGCTGGCCGGCCTGGACAAGACGTCCCGGATGCGGCTGCTCGAACAGGTGCTGGTCGCTGAACGGCCACACGAGGCGATGTTCGCCACCGCCTGCACGGTCCGTGTCTCCCCGGACCGGTCCACGGCGGTGATCGTCAGTGCCGGCCACCCTCCGCCACTGGTGATCACTCCCGGCGGCGTCCAGGCCGCAGCAATCCGCCATGATCTGGGACTGGGTATGTTTCCAGGCCGGGGCCGCTGGCAGGAATCGGTCGTCACGCTGCCAGCGGGCGCGGGGCTGCTGCTGTACACCGACGGCGTGTACGAAGGCTTTAGCGACGACGGCACCCGCCTCGGCGAAGAACGCTTCGTCGAACTCGCCGCCAAGCTGAGCACCATCACCGACCCGGCCGACTACCTCACCGCCCTGCTTGCCGACATTCAGCGCAGCGACGACGGCCGCCATAGCGACGACACCGCTCTGCTGTACCTGGCCTGGCCGTCGTCGCCCACCACAGGGCAGCCGTGACTCGCCGGGCGGCTGACCGCAGCAGGCGCAACCGAATCGATGGAGCCAAACGCCAATAGCCGGTGAGCGGTACACCACCACTCGGCACGCTGGTCGCGGCCATGTCCGTGCGTTGTCGCCGCCCCTAGACGAGTAGTTCCGATGTCAGGGGTCGATGTCTGGGCATGAAGAGAGGGCATCCAAGATCGTGTTGTGACGCAAGACTTGGACACCCTCTTGACCGCACTGTACGTGAAGATCGACGACAGTATCCGGACGCCCCGGTGGCGTGGCAGGCCACCGCTGCTGACCGACTCCGAGCTGGTCTGCCTGGCCGTGGCGCAGGTACTGCTCGGCGCCCGCTCGGAGGCGCACTGGATTCGCTACGCCCGCATCCACCTGGCCGGCATGTTCCCGTACCTGCCCCAGCGGCCGGGCTACAACAAGCGGCTCCGCGCCGCCCTGCCGCTGGTCAAGAAGGTGATCCGGGACCTGGCCCGCGACAGTGACTTCTGGTTCGACAACCACTGGATCGTCGACTCCACCCCGATCCCGTGCGGCATGTCCCGCCCGACGGTGCAACGCTCGGACCTGGCCGGTTGGGCCGGGTACGGCTACTGCGCCTCGCACTCCCGGTTCTTCTGGGGGCTACGGCTGTACCTGGTGTGTACCCCGACCGGGATGCCGATCCTGTGGGCCCTGGCCAACCCGAAGATCGGCGAGCGGGAAGTCCTGGCCGCGATGCTGGAGGTCGAGGCCGGTGTGGTCGCCGAACACCAGGGCATCCTGCTGATCTCGGACAAGGGCTTCGCGTCCAAGACGTTCGAGAGGGACCTGGCCGTGCAGGGCATCGAACTGCTGCGTCCGTCACGCAAGCGGGAGAAGGCCCGCTACGGCGAGCCCATGTTGAAGAAGGTCCGACAGTTGATCGAGTCGGTCAATGACACCCTCAAAGGCCAACTCGACCTGGAACAACACGGCGGACGAACCTTCACCGGGGTCGCCGTACGAGTGGCCCAGCGTCTCCTGGCCATGGCAGCCGCGATCTGGCACAACAACAAGACCGGCGCGCCCGTCACCCGGTCACTGATCGCCTACGACCACTGACCGGAATTCGGAACAACTCGTCTAGACTCTTCCCGGCCTCGCCCAAGGTGCGGTGGCTCCGGATGACCGTGCCCGCGATCCGTCTGGAGAGGGTTGCAGCCCGTTCGAGCCGGGCCGAGTCCGGAGGGCGCCTCGACGTTGGCGGCGCGTCCTTAAGCTTGATCTTTAACCTGTGCGGCGTGGCCTGGGACGCGGGTTGGTTCCTCCTCGCCGGCGTATCTGCGGCGGAGGGGTCGGGACCGAAAAATCCCCGCCTTCCCTTCGGCCTGTAAAAGCTTCAGATCGAGTGCCGTGACGACCGGCTGGGCACAAAGTGGCGGGCAGTCAAGAGCTGGTCTGCCGGCTCGGAACCCGGCGTGTGTGTGCTTACAGATCTTGAATGGTCAGGTTCGTCCGATGTGGTCTGTGTGACGGCTTGGGGCTGGGGTAGATCCGTGGGATGAGGTATCCCGATGGAGGTGGGTTGTCCGCGCGGGGGCGGGCGAAGCGTGAGGCGGTACGACGGCAGGCGGCCGGGTGGTTCGCCGAGGATGTGTCGGTGCCGGAGATCGCGCGTCGGCTGCGGGTGTCGCAGACCGCGGTGTACGGCTGGCGCAAGCGGTGGCGGGCTGGTGGTGAGCAGGCTCTGGCATCGAGAGGGCCTGGTGGGTCTCGGTGCCGTCTGGATGAGGGTCGGTTGCGGCGGCTGGCCGATGCCCTGGAGGAGGGGCCGGCGGCGCACGGGTTCGGTGCCGATCAGCGGTGGACCCTGGCCCGGGTGTCGGACCTGATCGCTCGGATGTTCCGTACCCGGTACACGCTGCGCGGGACGGCGGTTGCCGCCGCCAACGGCGCTTGTGCTCCAAGCCTCACAATTCAGACACCGTTCGACTTTGCCGGGGCCTGGGTCCGTCCTGCATCTGCACGCGTACCTCGTCGATGAGGCGCGCCGTTGCTGGCTCGCTCAATGCAATTTTTTCCAGGTCGAGGAACTGTCTGGCGTAGAGAGCTATTGTGTTCACATCGTCGCGCGTGGACAGGCTGTTGGGGCCGTTTTGAAGGAACAGTAGGTCGTCGTCGTCCTCGTCAGGGAACGTCAAGATGGTGAATGGCTTCATGAGGCCCATGTGGGCACCCTGGGAGAATCTGATTACGCGGAGGTGGACGTTGGGTCGACCGCCGATGTCGTTGAGGTGTGCGAGTTGGCGTTTCATGATTTTGGTGCTGTCGTCGCCGGTCCCTACCGCGCGTCGGATGACTGCCTCATCGAGGAGGATGGACAGGCTGGGTGGGGTCGCGCGGTCGAGAATCTCCTGTCGCTGTGTGCGGATCTCGAGTTTCCGGTCGATGTGATGCGGGGCGGCGTCCGGCGGGCTGAATGCGTGGATGACTGCCCGGGCGTACTCCTCGGTCTGTAGCAGGCCGGGCAGAATGAGCGACGCGGATTGCCGCAGCGCGGACGCCGAGCTCTCGAATCCTAGGTAGATGAGGAAATCCTGGTTCATTACATCCCGGTAGATGTGCCAGTGCTGTTTCCTGCTTCGCCTGGCCATCTCGACGTAGCCGGCGACCTGGTCGGCCTCCAGGACCCCGTATAGCTCAAGCAGTGCCCGGAGGTCGGTGTCCGAAATGCCTACCTGGCCGGCTTCGATCCGAATGATCTTCGCTGTTCCCCATTCGAGTGCCTGGCCAGTATCTTTCTGGGTCATCCCTTTTCTGTCCCGCAGCTGCCGTAGCCGCACCCGGAGTCGTCGGCGCTGGATCGTGGGATCGATGTGCTGTGCCATCCGCCCGATTCGTCCTTTCCGGAATGTGGCCATGTCATGCGGCATTAGACAACTGCCGGAGTTGATCTGCTGAGTGTGCTGCACTAGCCAAGTAGGTGAGGCAGCCGCGATCAGCGAGATCGGCGTGTGGACGAACACGACCCGCAATCAGATGCGCTACACGGATCACCCGGACAGTCGCTGCTTCCGATTCCGCTGGTTCCGATATCCCCGTCATCGTTAACTGCCCTGGCCGGACGATGTTGTCGGGAATGTCAGGGTGGCGGTGATGAGGCGGTGGTCGGACGGGTGTGGGTGGGTGTGGGGTAGGTGGACGTGGTAGCTGTCGGGGATGACGTGCGGGAGCATGGCGGTGTTGGCGAGGAGCCAGTCGATGAGCAGGCCGCCGCCGACGTGGTCTTTGTCGTTGACGGTGGGCAGCAGCTTGGTGTGCGGGTTGGTTTGCCAGGCGAGGTCGGCGAGGGCGTGGAAGCCGCATCCGTCGTCGCGTTGTCGGGTGTGGGGGTTCCAGCGGCCGATGAGGTGGTCGACGGCGTCGGTGTCGGCGGTCCAGGTGCCGTCGGGTAGGCGTCGGCCTTTCTGGGCGCGGGTGCGGTAGTCGGCGGCGGTCCAGTCTCGTTGGGGGAGGTGGTCGCCGCTGGCGGTGGAGTTGAGGTCCCCGCCGATGATGACGGGTCGGCGGGTGGTGCCGTAGCGGTCGAGGAGTGCGGCTTGGTGGCGGCGGCGGATGCCGCAGTGGGGTGTCCAGTGGGTGACGGCCGCGGCGAACTCGATGCGGTCGGTGTCGACGTCGGCGGTGTCGGTGACGGCGAAGACCGCGATGTTGCGTTTGTCGGGGAACAGGTGCGGGTCGCCGACGTCGGGCCAGCTGCGGAGGGTCAGGACGGTGGGGTCGTAGATGATCGCCGACGGCATGGGGCTGTCGGGGTCGTGTCCGAGCAGTCCGACGTAGCGGGTGTGGAACCGGTCGGCGAGTAGCTCGGCCGCCTGGTGCAGGGGTCGGCTCCCGTTTTCCCTCCAGTACTTCGCCTCATTGAGCAGCAGCAGCGCGGGGGCGTGTTCGACGGTGTGGAACGCGTCGACGAGCAGTCGCAGATCTCGTCCCTGACCTTGTCGGCGTAGGCCGCCGGCCTCGAAGTTCAACAGAGCGATCTCCACGCGGGTCATGGCTACTCCGATGACGCAAGTCGGTGCGGTGAGGTGGTGCGTGGCCGGTCGAGAGGGGCGTTCTCATACGGCGGGCGGCCCTAGTGAGGGGGCCGGCTGTCTTCGTGGGGGCGGTGCGGGGTGAGGTTCGGCGGGGTCGCTGTGGTGGGCCGTGTCGCTGTCGCCGTGTGTTCGACCGTTTCGGCTCGCGGTGACCTGGTGTACGCCGGTCCAGCCGCTGGCGACTTCCCATTGCATGCCGAGTGCGTCGAGGGCGGCGATCCTGTCCTGCGGGAGTTTGCCGTCGCGTCGTGCCAGACGCTGATGGTTGATCCATCTCGATAGATCGACGCCGCCTTCGCGGTGGCCTCGGCGTGGGTGGAGGTGTCCTTCGCGCTCGTAGAAGGCTTCGGCGGTGGACAGGGTGCGGTCCCAGGTGGCGTCGAGGATTGACCATTGCATGCCGAGTGCTTCCAGGCTGCGGATGGTGTCGGCGTCGAGGCGCCCGAGTCGGTGGTCGGTGCGGCGACTGCCGAGCCAGGCGTAGAGGTTGACGCCGTTGACGATCAAGCCGTACGGCACCTGGATATGGCCGTGGGCGGCGTGGAATTGTTGGAGGGCGGCGAAGCACTCTTGAGGGGTTCGGCGGTTGGTGGTCCAGTTGATTCCGAGGTCGGTGAGGGCGGTGACCCGGTCGGGAGCGAGGGTGTTCTTGCGGTGGTAGCCGCGTTGTTGTCGTAGCCATAGGGCGAGGTCGAGTCCGTCGACCACGTATCCGGTGGGTACGTCCAGGTGGCCGTGTTCGGCGTGGAACGCGGTGGCGGCGGCGATGCCCCTTTCCCAGGCGCGCCTGGCCGGTGTGAAGTCGAAGCCGATCTCGTTGAGGTACTGGACCCGGTCTTGTGGAAGCCGGCTTGCCTGGTACTCGACACGCTGCCACGCGACCCAGCGGTCCAGTCGTATGCCGTGGCGTACGTGTCCGGTGGGAACCCTCATGTGTCCGTGGTCAGCGTGGAACGCCGTCAGCGCGGCGTAGCCGACGAGCCACTGCGAGGTGGTCTCCTCCAAAACTCGCACGGTGAGTGTCCGCAGCAGGTCGTCGGAGGCATAGCCGTCGGGCAGGCGGACGAGCAGACGCGGCGGTAGCTCCGCGGCGACACCGCTCGACATCTTGGTCCGTTGAGTGTCGAGGTCGGTGGCCAGCCCGTTGTCGTGTGCGCGTAGGGCGCGCAGGACCTGAAGGAGGGTGGTCCATCCGGTCAGGTCTGCGGCGAGATCGCGGGCGGCTTCGTCCGGGTCGTCCGGCAGCAGGACCGGCAGGAGGACGGTGGCGATACCGGATCCGGCCCGGTTACGGCGCAATGCCCGGCCCACGGTTTGAATGACGTCGGGCTCGGACTCCTTCGGGGCGGTGAAGACCACGGCGTCAACGGCGGGCACGTCGACGCCCTCCCCAAGGCACCGGGCGTTGGAGATCACCGTCCAGCCGTCCTCGGGCGGGTCCGCGAGGCTAGCCAGATGCAGCTCCCGCTGGGCCAGCGTCTGGGTGCCATCCACATGCCCGACCGTCAGGCGGCCCTTGGGACGATCCTGTTCCGGCAGGGAGGCCACCGCAGCCGGCAGAGTACGAGAGAACTCTTTGGACTGCGCCACCCGTTGGGTGAACACCAACACCCGACGAAGGCCGAACTCGGCGGCGGCGCGGACAAGAGCGGTCTGCACCACAGCAGTGCGCAGCGGCGCCGCGCCAGCACGCACGACCGCCCGGGGATCGAGCCGCCGCAGGGTCTCCAGCGCCTCTGCAGAGGCGATACCCACCACGACGATGCGGTAGTCGTCGAGCCAGCCGTCAGCGATCGCGTTCGCGAACGGGTAGCTGTAGTGGACCGGCCCGAACACCTTCGCGTCGTCCATCGACAGGACGTCCTCACCGCCGCCGCCCACGCGACCGGAACCTGTCAAGTCAACTGAGACAATTTCTTGATTTTGTTTAGCTTTGTGCTGGTGGAAGAGGGGCTCCGGCCGAGGTCACGGCCTGTTCCGGGTGGCTGTTGTCGGGTTTGTTGATCCATGCCCGGTCCGGTAGCCGGGGTGGTTGGGGACGGCGGCGTCCGAACCGTTCGGGATGTGCGGCCCAGGCGGCGTCGAGGGTGCGTTGCCGCTGTTCACGGATCTGTCCGGCGGTGCCGTGGTGGACCGATGCCGGGGTGTGCAGGCCGATCCCGGAGTGCCGGTGTTCGTGGTTGTAGTAGCTGTAGAACGCTTCGCAGTGCTGTCGGGCGTGCTGGATCGATCCGAACCGCTCTGGGAACGTGGGGTCGTACTTGAGTGTCTTGAAGCTGGCCTCGATGTACGGGTTGTCGTTGGAGGTCTTGGGCCGGCTGTGGCTGCGGCCGATTTTGAGATCGGTCAGCAGCTGGGTGACGGTCTTGCTGGTCATCGCGGCGCCGCGGTCGGCGTGCACGGTCAGCTGATCGGGGTTCACGCGTTCGCGGGCGGCGGCGTCGGCGATCAGCGCTTCGGCGAGTTGGCCGTCCTCGTGGGCGGCGACCATGTGCCCGACGACGTAGCGGGACCAGATGTCGATCACCGTGTAAAGGTGGAACCAGACGCCCTTGACCGGGCCGCGCAGCTTCGTGATGTCCCACGACCACACCTGATTCGCGGCGTCGGCGACCAGTTCGGGTTTGGTCCGGGCCGGATGGGTGGCCTGGCTGCGGCGTTCGCCGGTCTGCCCGGCGGCCCGCAGGATCCGGTACATCGTGGACTCCGAGCACCACCAGCGGCCCTCGTCGAGTTCGCGGGCCCACACCTGCGCCGGGGCCAGATCCACGTATGGCGGGCTGTTGAGCAGGTCCAGGACCTGCCGGCGTTCAGGCTCGGTCAGCGCGGACGGCGGCGGCTTACGCGGCGCCCGTGGCCGGGAGACCAGCGGCGGGGCACTACGGCGATACAGCGTCGCCCTCGACAGGCCGGTCAGCCGGCACGCGGGCGCGATGCCCCACAACGGCGTCAGCGCCGCCTGCGCCTCGGCGAGGACGAGTTCGGCATCGCCACGGCATCCGCGCTCTCGGAGAGCAGTTCCAAGAGCGCGTGAGCTTTTCCCATGATCGACAACGCGGTCTGGGTCTTGTTCAACTCGGCCTGCAGGCGGGCGTTCTCCCGCTGAAGACGGGAAAGTTCAGCGTTCTCGGCCTTCTTCGCCGCCCGCGCAGCCGATTGCCGCCGGTCCGTCAGGCCGGCCGCGGCTCCGGCATCCCGCGCCTTGCGCCAGTCGAGAAGGTGTGAACCGTACAGCCGTTCCCGGCGCAGAATCGCCCCGCGAGCCGCCGCATCCGGCGCCGACTCGTACTCGTCCAGAATCCTCGCCTTGAACTCCGCGGTGAATGTCCGCCGCTGGGGCCGGGCGTCCGGATCCAGACTCTCATGGGGCCTCGACGTCATGCTGATGTGCTCTCCTCAGGGCCGTCCAGGAAGAGTATCCCCTGGTAGACGGGCTGTCTCACATCAGCGTGACAGGGAGGGGACGACGGGTACCGAGGACCCGGGGCGTCGCGGTCATATACAGCCGCCGTGTAGCCGGCAGGTGCTCGTCCCGGTGCACCAACGCGACATGTTTGCCCGACCATCCGGCAGTGTGGTGCGCCTCATCAATGACCAATAGATCGGCGACCATGTCGGCTTCGTGCAGTCCTTTGCCCACCACCGCGACCGAGAGATGAGTGACCAGGATCAGCCGCATACGGCTTCCCGGAGTGCGTCGTACCCAGTCCGCGACCTCGTCCTGCCGTGTGGTGACCGGACACTGAAGGTCCGCCACCCGCACCGCCACGTCGGCGACGGTGTCATCGCTGCACACCGCGAGGACCTGCGCCCCCATACCGGCGGCGGCCCACACCGCCAGAGTCTGTGCCAGCAACGGCAGCGACGGGCACGCCACGACCACCAGCCCGGCCGGGCACAGCCGCGCAGCGGCGTGCACCGCGACCAGCGACTTACCGCTACCGCAGGCGGCTCGGAACTGGCCGCGACCGCCGGCGGCCTGCCCCCGCACGATCGCCTCCACGGCCTCCCGCTGATAGTCACGAAGCGTCGGCAGCCTCTCGACCGACCATGAGGTGCTCACCTCACCGCCCTCCTCCGGCGCGACCCGGTCGATGCCCTGCCGTCTGGGTGCGGCGACCGGCCGGGCGATCGAAGATCCGGCATAGGCCCGATCACCGCTCACCGTCATGGGACACGACAGGAGGCGGAGCGAGGAGAGTGCCGGTCCGCACGGTGACGAGCGTCAGGAGTACCCGATGGCGGGACAGATGGTGCGTGAGCCGGTGAGAGGGGACACCGGCCAGCGACACAGACGACGACATGGGAACGCAATCTCCAACAAGGTGCGACAAAGAGGAGGTCCGGCCCGGTCGGCCGGGGAACAGGCGCGGCGCCAGTCAGCGGCACCCGAAGGATGTCGACGACGCCAAGTCGCGGGAGCGCACCACACAACGCGCCCAGGGCATCACCCTGCCCAACAAGGTGTCCGCGACATGATGCGCGACAGTGACCGTGCTCGACAGCCCGCTGGCTCGGCCAGTGACTGCCCACCGAGCACGGCTTCCGCTCGCCGGGGGTCTACCAGGCCCGGCGACCTCCGGCGGCAGCGAGGTGGTCGGCATGAGCTTTCTCCAAAACGTAAGCGTGGTGGGTGGGAAGCCGGCCCGGCGAGTGTGGGCGGCGCGCCATTGGCACGGGTGACCGGACCGGCTTCCCGCGTAAGGCCGTTACTGAGTGAAGTCGATCTTGAGGCGGTCCGTCAGCTCGGCGGTCGTGGCCGTGAGCGTCCTCGGTACCCGGACGGGCGGCTGCACCTTCACGGTGCGGATCGTGTCGAAGGTCCACACGCGGTGCCGGGGGTAGCTGGCGTCGGTGTAGACCGTGGGCTTGCCGCACGGGTCGTCCGCACTGGTCTCCCGGCTGGCCGTACCGACTGATACCCACGCCGGACCTGCCCCGACCCTGTGTCCGGGGGCCTTCCGCAGGAGCGGGCTGCCGGAGTCACCGAAACAGGGGCCGGTGCTGACGCAGATCTCGCCGCGCCCGATGAAGCCGCCGTCGCAGGCGGCGTCGGGTAGACGGGTGATGTCGCGCTGGTGCAGCCGTGCGGGCGGGGTGACGCCCGGTCCGGGCGGGAACTCGGTGAGACCCCACCCGACCGCGCGGACTCCGCCGCCGACGGGTGCCTGGCGCAGGGCGGTCGGCAGCAGGTCCGCCCGGACCGGACGGGCCAGCTCGATCAGGGCGTAGTCGGAGACCGGCTCGGCGGGGTAGTTGACACCCCACCGCCACTGGGGGTGCAGGAAGACCCGCTTGCCGGTGACGACCTTCCCGCCGGTGGTGCGGTCGAGGCTGCCGACGCGCACGGTGACGTTGCCGCCGGGCACCGCGACCGGGGTGGGCGCGACGTCCTGGACGCTGACGCAGTGCGCCGCGGTACGGACCCACCGGCGGTGGACCAGCTCACCGCCACACAGTGCGGTACCCAGGCCGGGGTGCAGGATCTGGACGGAGACCACGCCGTGGTGCGGCGTGGCGGTGCGTCCGCCGACTATCGCGGCGGCGGGACTGGCGGTGCCGGCGAGGACGCCGGTCAGCGCGACCACCACGAGGGTCGACCTCAGGAGCCGGAGTTTCATCGATGCCTTTCGTTGATTGGTGCTTGCCCGGCACGGTGTTGTGCCGGGTTGTCTGGGGTGCGGCGACTGTCCTGCTGGCATGCCAGCAGGACAGGAGCGCCCTGCTTGCCGAGGGGTGCCTGTTCAGGGCGGTGCCTGCGCCGCTTGGCGTGTGCTCGGCGGTGCGTCATCGGCTGCGTTGTCTGTATTGCGATGCCCGAGTGGCCGTGGCCTTTTGACCGCGCAGCGCGATGCTGGCAGCGACGCCGGTGGGCGCGGAGCCGAGGAGCTGTCCGGCGGCGAGGACGTGCATGGTGTCGGCGACCGTCGCCGCGACGGTGGCGTGTGGCAGCGCGACGAGGACGCTCACGCCTCTGGCAGGCAGCTTTCGCAGCACGGTGGTGATTTGGTCTGCGACGACGGGGGCGAGGCCTTTGGTGGGTTCGTCGACCAGCAGCAGACGCGGTGCGGTACGCAGCGCGCAGGCGATGGTGAGCATCTGCTGCTCACCGCCGCAGAGTTGGTGAGCGCGGTGTCCCCACCGCGCCGCCAGGCCGGGGAACATGTCCAGGAGGTCGTCGACGGGCCACTGGTCGGGACGGCCGCCGCCCGGCCGGGGCGCGGCGAAGTGTTCGGCCACGGTCAGCGTCGGCGACAGCCGGCGGCCCTGGGGGGTGAGCGCGATCCCGGCCCGCACGGCGGTTTCCGGCCGCCAGCCGGTGACGTCGTCTCCGTCGAGGTGCAGTGAGCCGGTGGTGGGTGTCAGGTGCCCGGCGATGGTGTGCAGCAGAGTCGATTTGCCGGCGCTGTTGGGACCGATGATCGCGTGGACCTCGGGGCCGGGCAGCGTCAGGGTCACCGCGTGCAGCACGGGCCCGCTACTCGGGTAGGCGACCGTCAGGTCACGCACGTGCAGCATCTACACCGCCTCTTGGGTGGAGGGCGTCACGTCCGCGTCGTCAGGCGGCAGGACGGTGCCATCGCCGCACACCGCGAGTATCTGAGTCGCCACACCGGCAGGGGCCTGTGCCAGCAGGGGCAACGACGGGCACGCCACCACCAGCCCCGCCGGACACAGCCGCTGAAGATTTCGACGTCTCGGCCGCCGCGCGACCAACCGCATGCCCGTCATCTCAGGGCCTCTCCACGGCACGGCCTGGCTGACGGTCTGCCGTAGGAGCCCGGACCGGCCAGGCGCCGGACGTCGTGGTGTCACGGTGCGCGGGGCGGCGCATCGGGTGCAGGGTGAGTCCGTCGGCGACCGTGATCGCGTTTCCGGGCTCGTAACCGTTGTGGGCGAGCAGGCGCTGCCCGGCCGCGAGCGTGACGGTCCAGCAGGGCATGGTGAGGTGATCGATGCGGCTGTGCAGCTCCGCCATCAGTGCCTGGCCCCGCCCGGTGCCTTGACATTGCGGGTGGACGGCGAGGTAGGCGAGGTGGTGGTGGGCCTCGTCGGGCTGAGCGGCAGCGAGCAGGTCATGCACCGCCGCGAAGCGGTGGACGTGCGGGCCTGCGGCCTCGGCGAGACGCGCGGCGTAGTCGCCCGGAGGTGGCAGTGGCCCGTACCGGCGGAAACAGACGCTGGCGGCGCTCAGGTCGTCGACGAGGTGGACCTCGCCGTAGAACATGGCGTGCTCTACCCATATCGCGGCGACGGCGGCCAGGACGCGGGCCCGTTGCGCGTCGTCGGGCACCAGCCACTCGGCAAGCCGGCTGGGGTGCAGCGCTTCGGCGAGCACTTCGGCGGCATCGCCCCTGTCCGTCCATCTGGCGGTCCGGATCCGGTACGTCACCTCGTCCTCCTTCGCTGTGTCGGCCCGCCGCGAGACGGGGTCGGTGTGCTTGCTGGTGTGGGTGGCCGGCGGCAGCGCAACGGGGGCGGTCCGCTGCCGCCGGCCGGGAGACCAGCCGTCGCCTGCTGCTCGGGCCAGGTTCGGCGGCTGGCCAGGTTTTCACCCGTCACCCGTCGGCCTCGGGTGTGTGCGGTGTGCGGGGATGCGGGATCGGTGTCCTGATGGCGGCGGTGAGGTCGGCGGTGAGTGCGTCGATCTGCGCGGTGGTGATGCCGGGCATGCAGATGAGGTGGCTGGCGGGTCCGTCGGTGGCCAGCAGCCACTTGACCCGGACGGTCTCGGGTGGGGTGGGCAGGACGACCGTGAAGGCGTGGGGGTACCGCCATGCCTGCCAGCCGGTGGCGCGGATCCGGTCGACGGCGTACGCGGCGACGGTGCGGGCTTCGGCGGCCCGCCACCGATGCCCTTCGCGGCCGTGGACGGCGATGGCGTGCCAGAGCAGGGCGGCGGCCAGGCCGCAGCGGGATCCGGTGACGGTGGTGTCGGCGGCGGCGGTGTAGGCGATCGGCTGTCGGGCCGGGTTGCGGACGTGGTCGCGGATCAGCACCACCCCGCACGGTGTGGGCACGCCGAGGAACTTGTGGCCGGACACGGCGATCGAGTCGATGCCGACGTCGTCGCAGCGCAGCTTGCCGTCGAGGGCGAGCGGAATTCCGGACAGGGCCGCGTCGACGTGCAGGTGCCCGACCATGGCGTAGTGGGTGAGGATGGCGCGGATCCGGGTGACGTCGTCCACGGCCTCGGTCATCGTGGTGCCCGCCGTGGCGACCACGATCGCCGGCCACCGCCGTCGCTTGCGCAGTTGCGCGGCGAGGTGGTCGTAGTCCATCTCCCCGTCCGGATGCGCCCGCACCACCGTCTTGTAGGCGCCGAGCAGGTCGACGATCTTCGGGATGGAGTAGTGGGCGGCGGTGGAGTAGTAGATCCGAGCGGTCGGCCAGCGTCGGTAGGCGGCGGCCAGGGCGGACAGGTTGCCTTCGGTGCCGCCGGTGGTGACGTAGCCCCACCGGTCACCGGCCGGTATCCCGAACAGGTCCGCCATCCAGGCGACCACCGCCTGTTCCAGCACCCGGGTGTGCGCGACCCCGCCGGTGTCGGCGGGGTCGCCGATGTTGTTCCACAGCCGGTGCCCGAGGCGGGCGATGACCGCGCTGTGGTCGAGGTCGACCGCGCCCGGGTACCCGATGGCGGTCGGTGCCGTGGCTGCGGCGTCGGCGACGAGGTGGTCGAGGACCGCGGTGACGTCGATGTCATCGCGGCTCAGATCCGCGGCCACCGCCAGATCGGCGATCGAGGTGGACGTCACCCTTGCCACCTCCGCGGCAGGTGGGCCTTCAAAAGCTCGTGCAGGGCACCGAGGTGGTGCCACACCTGCCGGGTGTCGGCATCGCCCTGGCTGGTGAGGTCGTGGTGCGGGTTGTGCCACAGCGGATTCCAACGCACTTCCAACGGTTTGCTGCTGCGCACGCCGGAGCTGCCGAGGCGGGCGTGCGGGTCACGGTCGACCTTGATGGCCGTGCCGTCGACCAGCAGCGCGAAGCACTGGCCCTTCAGGTCGAACGCCGACCTGACCGAGCCGGTCCCGGACGGGCTGCGCAGCGTGCTAGCGATCTGCCGCCACGACCCGTCGGCCGAGTCGAGGGTGCTCACCCCGGCACCGACGTAGACCGCATCGGTGGGCAGGGTCATGTCACCGCCGTTGACCATCGACCGCTCCGGACCCAGCGGATGCCATGAGCGTCCCAGGGACCTGGCGTGAGCGATGTTGTCCGCGGCGATGGCCGTCAGGTCCGCCAGCAGCGCTACCAGGTGTTCCGACTCGGGAGCCGCCAGGAACAGCCGGTAGGCGGTGTGTAGCCGGAACCCAGGAGGCTCCGTCGACGACGGCGCGGCGAAGAACAGCGCTACCGCGTGCGGGCCGAGGGCCTCCCTCGTCCCGTATCGCTCGTCGGCGGCGTGTATATGACCTGAGTTGAAACCCTTGCACCGGAACGCCACCTGGTGACGCAGCTCGACCCACCACCGACTCTCGGCGTCCGACTCACCCTGCGGGTCATCCACCGCCTCAGCCGACATCGGCCTCACAGGCTCAGACGGTTCCGGCGGAGGCTCAGGCAGACGCTCATAGGCGACCGACGGCGGCCCGTACCCGGGTGTGGGCGGGGGCCCGTGCCCAGGCCCAGGTGGCGGTCCGTATCCGGATTCGGGTGGTGGCCGGTAGTCGGGCCGGGGTCCGTGGCCGGCGGGCGGCCGGTGCGCGGCGGGCGGGGGCACCTGGCGGTGTTCAGGGCTCCAGCCGGGATGCAGGGGGTCGACCGGGCGGCCCTGGGGGCCGGGTCGTCGCGGGTGAGTCATCATCGTCGGCCCGTCAGATCGAGATGTTCAGGGCATCGGGCACCGCGTTCGGCTGCGGAGTGCCGTCACCGATCCCGGCGTAGACCTCCGGCCGGGACTGCCGCAGGTGCTGGGCCCACATCGCACCCGTGACCGCGGCGGCGATGATGATCGTGGGCAACAGCAACGGAAACGGGGATCCGGGTGCAGCCCCCAACAGACTCCCGACGTTGAAGACCATCGCGGCGAGCACCAGAAGTCCCGCGATCAGGCCCAGCACCGGAGCGATCCGCCACTCCCACACGCCGGCCCGCTCACCCTTCACCTCGGGTGGGGCGAGCAGCGCGGCCAGGGACGCGGCCAGCAGCAGGCTCAGCAGACCCAGCGCACCCAACGTCGACAGCCAAGTGAACATCTGTGCGAGCGGATCGGCGCCCGCAGCGGCGAACCCGGTCACCACGAGAGCGGCGGTGACCGTCTGCGTCAGCGAGCCGCCACGCGGCGCGCTGACCCGCGTGCCGCCCTCGGCCCCCGCGAGCCGGGCCGGCAGCACGCCCTCCCGCGCCATCGCGAACACGTACCGCGCGATCACGTTGTGAAAGCTGAGCTTCGCGGTGAGGATCGCCAGGAACAGCATCACTCCCGCCACGGCAACCAACCAGCTACCGCCCCGGGACAAGATCGTGAGCGGTAGATCGGCGTCCGCCGCAGCCATCTCGCCGACGACGGTGGGGCCGACGGCCACGCCCATCGCCCACGCCGCCACCGCATAGACCCCACCGAGGGCGAGCGCGCCGACGACGCTGGCTCGATTGACCGACCGCTTGTCGATGGCCTCCTCCACGAGCGACCCCGGCGCGTCGACGCCCATCAGCGAGGCCACGCAGAACGCCGCCGCCCCGCCGATCCCTCCGACCATCAACCCGGAGACCTCGAAGCCCGCCCACGACACGTCACCGGTCGATGCCTGACCCATCACCCCGGCCAGCACGAATATCGCGACGAGTAGCAGCGACACCACCAGCACGACCGATAGCAGCCATGTCGAGCGGACGATCGGCGCGCGGCCGAACGCCGCGACCGTGACGAGGGCGATGCCCGCCCACACCCACCACGCCCCGCCGATCTGAGCCGCGAGGGTGGCGCCGAGCAGCCCGTACAGGCTGATCTGGATCGCGTTGTAGGCCACCAGGGCGACCATGCCGCCGGCCACACCCCAACCACGACCTAACCCACGGGCGAGGATCCCGTAGTAGGCCGCCGGGTGCCCGACCTGACGCGCCATCGCCGTGTAACCCACCGCCAGCACCGCCACCACCCCCGCGACCAGGACATACGTCAGCGGCAGCGCGGTGATGCCTGTGGTCGCGTAGATCGCGGGGATACCACCGACCAGAACAACCAAGGGTGCGGACGCCTGTGCCCCGAACACCCACAACCCGAACGGCGTCACCGTTCGACGTGCCAACGCGACCTGCGTCATCGCACCTCACCCCGCTGCGGCGAATCGGGGCACGATGAGTTGCGGCAGCCGGACACCGGATGCTCGTGCACTGCGGACGCGTTGGTCGGCACCACGTACACCGCTGCGGGCCGCACCGGCCCGACACGCCACAAGCCGCGGTCACGGGCCACGGCACGGTCGGCCGTGCGCCGGTCGGCGGTGAACCCGAACACGTCGTGGCGACCATCGCGCCACTCCCGACGCACCGCCCACCCCCACACCTCCTCACTCGACCCCGTTCCTCCGTCCGTCGGGGTGCGGGCCACGAGCTGCCGCTCCGACAACCCCGGTCCGGCATTCGGTCTGAGAAACATGAGCAGGGGGCGATGGCGTGTACGGACGGGCTGCACGGCGGGTACTCCTTCGTCGTCGAGAGGGTGTGACAGGCGGTCCGGCATCGCCCCAGGGCTCGCACTCCAGCGGATGATCACCGCCGTGCTGCGAGCCCCGGGGCGGGCCGGGCGGTGATCCGAACCCGCGTCGCGTCCGCCGGAGGCAACACGGCCTGGGCCGGTGCCGTCCGGCCCACGGCTGTGCGGATTCGCATCCCGCCTCCCCTGTGAGCAGGTGACGCGAACGAGCAATCGCGTCACCGGGCTGCGGCCGGGCCGACTCCACAGATGTCGGGTCACCTGTCGTCACCGGGTCGTCCACGCCGCAGCAGTCGATGTCGTCGGATCAGTTATGACGGGGACCGGGACTGTCGAACACCCTCGACACGAAGAACCGACACGCCACCCGCTCTTCGACGGTCGTCACGCTCGTCACACGACTGCGTTCTGGTCTCGATCGGTGTTGATGCGGCAGGTCGCGCCCCGTCTACCCCTCTTTGAACAGGAGCTATCCACCCGTGACGTCGGTGCTACCGGGACGTGCACCGTGTCGAATTTCGGTGTCGAGGCTGTTCGACACGCACCGGCAGCCGTTTCCTGAGCGAGAAGTCCCGCCGAAGTGGACCAGGCGACCTGACGCCTCCGGGGTATGCGGGGCGGGCGCCTGGAGGGGCCATGAGCAAACGTTTGATCGTTGATACCCACGCCAGCTCCTGCTATTTCCGCACTTCCGTCGGCGACGGCGCGCGGAAGGCACTGGTGCAGATCACCGAGCGGTGCAACCTGCACTGTGCCCACTGTTTCGTCTCGTCGACCCGTGCTGGGCTGGACATTCCGTTGGAGAAGATGGTCGAGCTGGTCCTGCCGCGCCTGCGGCAGGCCCGGGTGACCCGGCTGACGCTGACCGGTGGAGAGCCGTTCGTGCATCCGGACCTGCTGGAGATCTGCACGGCAGCAGCGCGAATGGATCTGCCTGTCAAGATCTGCACGAACGCCACTCAGACCAACGACGCTCACATCGCCGCGCTGGCCGAGCTGGGCACAGTACGGGTCAACGTGAGCTTCGACGGCTTTCGCCCCGCCTCACACGGCCGTTTCCGGGGCGACCGTGACTCCTTCGCCGTCACCCGGGAGACCACCCGCAAGTTCGCCGACGCTGGGCTGTTACACGGGATCCTCTCGACGCCCAACATCCTCACCCGGCCGCAGGAGTTCGCCGACCTGTGCGCCTTCGCCGCAGACCTCGGCGCCTCGTACGTGTTGATGAACCCTCTGTCGAGCTTCGGGCGCGGCGTGAAGTCCCACGGACGACTCGCCGCGACGGAGCAGACAATGCGGGCGATCACCACCGCCACCGCGCCCCTGGCCGAGCGGATCGAGCTCGTCCCCATCAGGTTCCCCAACGACGATCGGCCGTTGTCCGGCTGCGACGCCGGCACCCTGATCTACGTGTTCGCCAACGGCGACACCGCTGTCTGCCCCTACCTGGTCTTCGCTTCCCGCACACCGCAATCCCGGCACACCGACCGCGAGTTCCTCGTCGCCAACATCCTCGACGGCGAGATCGCCACCGCCCTCGACCAGTATCGCTTCCACGACCGCTACCAAGTCGGCGCCAACACGACCTGCGCCACATGCGCGTTGAGCGGCACCTGCGGCAAGGGCTGTCCGGCAGCGATCGTCGCCGCCGGGCAGCGCATCGGCGCACCTGACACCGACCTGTGCCCACCGGAAGCCATTCGACTCCCGCTGAAGCCGACCCGAGCCGCGAGGTCCTGATCTGCCATGTTCATCGTGATCGAGGGACCCAACGGCGTCGGGAAGACCACCGTGGCAGGGCTACTGGCCACACGGCTGCGTCACCGCGCCGGCCGCCCCGTGCACCTGACGACCGAGCCGACCCGGACCCGCCTAGGGAAGTTGCTGCGCGAGGCCGAGGCCGTCATCCACGGAAGGGCCCTCGCCCTGGCGATCGCCGCGGACCGCACCATGCACGTCGAAGACGAGATCATTCCCGCACTCGACGCCGGCAACATCGTGATCAGCGACCGCTACGTGCAGTCCTCCCTGGTCCTACAACGAGTCGACGCCGTCGACCTGCGCGAGATCTGGATCTACAACCGGTATGTACTACAACCCGCCGTCTCCCTCTACCTGACCGACGACCCACACGTGATCGGAGCCCGCCTCGCGGCCCGCCCGAGCCTCACACGACTGGAGGCAACAGGAACACCTGAGCGTGAGTTGCAGCTCTACGGTCAGGCAATCGAGTTCCTCGACCGCCACTCGTGGCATCAAGTGAAGATCGACTGCCGAGGCCGGAATCCAGACCAGGTCGTGTCCGTCATCCTCGACACACTGGACCCGCTGCTCGCCCGCCGCTCAGCGGCCTGACAGGCTCGCCCCCGTGCTGTCCATCCTGACCATGAATGTGCAAGCCACGTCGCGACGGCGGGCAGAACCGCTGCTGCGGTGGCTCGCAGACCGCCCCGAACAGATCCTGCTACTGACTGAGACCAGCGGCGGCGAGGGCAGCACCTACCTGCTTGACCACTTCCGCCGCGCCGGTTGCCAGGTGCAACACCGCCACTTGAACGGCGACCGCGGTGCGGCGATGATCAGCCGCATTGCGGTCACGGACCGCCTCGACATCACCGCGCAGCTGAGTAT
Organism: Micromonospora craniellae; assembly: GCF_014764405.1. Classification (NCBI taxonomy): domain Bacteria; kingdom Bacillati; phylum Actinomycetota; class Actinomycetes; order Micromonosporales; family Micromonosporaceae; genus Micromonospora; species Micromonospora craniellae. The sequence continues at coordinate 3,443,489 of NZ_CP061725.1, forward strand.
CCCCGGTCGGGCAGTCGCCGCCACCACTCACACCGATCCGCCCGTCACAGTCCTCGGCGTCTACGTCCCGTCCAGCGACCGTGCCCCCGCCAAAGTCGCCCGCAAGCGCACCTTCCTCGCCTCACTCGTCGACACCCTCGACCGCATGCCCGACCACGAGAAGGCACACCTGGTGCTCGGAGGGGACTACAACGTCATCCCTCGCGACCATCAACCGCCCTACCCCGGGGTGTGGCGACCCTTCGAGTACGACCTGTTCGACGCACTCGCCGCCGCCAACCTCACCGACACGCACGCCCGCCTCGCCCCAGGCAATCAGGCGCACAGCTGGTACGGGCGCAACGGCAACGGCTACCGCTTCGACTACCTACACGTCGGCAGAGAGCTGCGCGACCGCATCCGAGGCGGCGGCTACCTGCACGAACCCCGCGAGCAACGTCTCACCGACCATGCGGCGGTCACCGTCGACCTCGATCTGACCGTCGACATGCACGACGTGTTCGCAGTGCCGCCCGTAGCCGCGCCGCAGACGCTGTTCTAGACCTCGGCCGATGTCGCCGCCTGGATCAACGAATCGTAAGTGCCCCCGGTGCGCACCAGTGGCACCATCAGCGTGCAAGCGAATCGGTGGAGTTCCGCCTGGACCTGCTCGCCGGCTTCACCGGACTCGATGATGCGCTCGATCTCCAGGAACGGGCCGAGGCCGTCCACCTCGTCGAGGCACAGCGACATCGGGCCGACGACAGCAGTCCGGCGCGTCTTTCGGATCCGCACCGTCGGGTAGAAGCCCATCTGCTGGACCACCGCATGCATCTGATCCCTGTCGGCCACCTCAGTCTCATGCTCGACGCACGACTGCTCATTGGCCACCGGTGTCTTGACCGTCAGCAGACACCGTCCCCGCTCGGTGCGCAGACGAACGAACGGCACGCCGAGCTTGGACTGGCCGTACTTCCAGCCGACCCGCGCATACGCCTGGTCATCCTGAACGACAGGCGCCGACAGGACGATCCCCCGCGCGGCCAGAGCCGCCTCCAGCCTCGCAAGGTCACCGACCCGGTACTTGACCTCGACCTCGCACGCGCCAGTCATGGTGGGACCGGCCGGCTGAGACACGCAGGGATTCGTCACGTCATCGCAGCCCAAAAGGTCGCCACCGACGACAGCGCTGCGCCGCGCACTCGGGGTTGAACGGCGTGACGAAGTCTTATGCGCCACCACGGCGTATTGCGGTACCGCAGTCGCGCTGGCTGCTGGCGTGGTACGCCATAGCGAGCACGACACGAGCCCAGGCTCAAGAATGTCGAGCCCTTCGACGAGACGCCGGATCGCGGTGCCGCTGCGGGCACGGATCGGCGGTGCCGCATTGGCGTTCCAGTACGCCATCGCCTGCCGGTTCGCCTCGCCGCCCAACTCGTAGGTCGGATGAGTCACCACGAGGTAGCTGCCCACGGGCACGGCGTCCATCAGCTGGCGCACGCTACGAAGCGCGTCGGCGTCGTCGGGAACGAAGTTCAGAACGCCGAGCATCAAGACGGCGACCGGCTTCTGGAAGTCGAGCGTCGCCGCAGCGGCGCCCAGGATACGGTCGGGATCTCGCACATCGGCGTCGACGTAGTCAGTGGCACCCTCGGGTCCACCAGTCAGCAACGCACGGGCGTGGGCGAGGACCAACGGGTCGTTGTCCACATACACGACCCGAGACTCCGGAGCGTACGTCTGCGCCAGGCTGTGGGTGTTGTCCGCCGTAGGTAGTCCGGTGCCGACGTCCAGGAACTGACGGATGCCCGCGTCCACGAGGAAACGCACCACGCGGGCGAGGAACTCACGGTCCGCGCGTGCGACCGCGACGATCTCCGGGAACAGCTTCTGCACATGGGCACCCACGACACGGTCGACCTCGAAGTTGTCCTTCCCGCCGAGCCACCAGTCCCACACCCGAGCGTTATGGGCAATGGTGGTGTCCAGACGGGGCAACCCGTCGTGGCTCTCTGCGCGACTGGGCACCACCACCTCCAGAGGCATGAGGATATTGCGGCTGCGCCGGGAACGCTGACCATTCGGCGCCGGTTCGGCAGGCGACAGCTAACGCGACCGAGCTCGTGTCGGACACCCTCGACACGAAGTTTCGACACGGATCGCATGGCGATTCCGGGCGATCGCAAGGTGATCTCGCGGCATCTCCGGCAGCGATGTGAGCTCCAGGAATCCCTGGCGAACTCGTCAGCCAATCAGCGCTGCGATCCGCTACTGTCGCTCTAGCGCGAGTCGAACACCATCGACGATGCGTCCGGCAGATGTTGGCATCGTGAAGGGCCAGCTCATGAACGACCGACAGCTCCAGGAAGCCAGACAGTCGCTCGGTCGGAAACTCGCTGCTTGGCGCACAAACCGACAGCTCATCCAGGGTGACCTAGCCCGGAGGGTCCACAGCAGCCGCAGCACGGTAGCTATGGTCGAGCGAGGCCGTCAGGTGGTCGACCGCATCTTCTGGCTGCAGTGCGAGTCCGTATTGAGCGCCAACGGCGAGCTGATCACCGCCTACGACGCCTACCGCCAGTCGGAGGCTCGGTACCGGACGGAAAGGGCCGCGGCAGCAAGCAGGGCCCGATGGGGGACGCTGGCGGACGGACCTCCTGAGGCCAGCGAGCGCGATCCGCACCAGGCGGCAGCCGGGACGCACGAGGGCGATCATCCGCTGGGACATGAACGTTCCAGCACACCCGACATCGACGCAGAGACAACTGCCAGCGGCTCTGACGACAGAACAGACCGGCGGACGCTGTTGCTCTCCATCGCTGCTGTCGCCGCAGGATCAGGCTTGCTCGGCCTGACGCCGAGCACCACACGTCGGCGTGTCGGCATCGGCGACGTCGCTCGGATCGAGGCCGTCACCGCTCTCTATCGATCGGTCGACTACGAAATCGGTGGTGGAGCGCTCTACACCGACATAGGCCGCTTCGCCGAGGCTGCCTCGATCCTGCTCGCGTCCGCTGACAGCAACCACGCGACCACCAGCCTCGCCATGGCCGTCGCTGACGCCCGCCAACTGGCCGGCTGGACCGCATTCGACGCCGGACACCACAGCGACGCCGGCCGCCACTGGCTCGCCGCCGAACGCACCGCAGTAACGTCCGGCAACCAACGCCTCGCCGCCCGGATCCGCTACTGCCAGGCCCGCCAGTTCCAACACCTGCACCACAACCAAGACGCCCTCGCCACCATTCGCCTCGCCAAGGACGCCCTCGGACGCGACGCCACACCGGCGCTCCTGGCCATGCTGCGCGGCGCCGAAGCCGCCTCACTGGCCGCGCTCGGTGAACACTCCACCGCAGTCGCCTCGCTCAAGCAAGCCGCCGGGCACTTCGACGACATCAACCCAGACCGCGAGCCCGACTGGATGCGCTTCTACGACCGAGGCGAACTGCTCGCCCAGCATGGACGTGTCTACCGCGACCTCGCCCGCCACGACCGCCGCCACGCCGACGCCGCCGTGACATGGACCCAGGACGCCATCACCGCGTTCGGCCCGCAGAATATCCGCAGCACCGTACTCAACACGGTTGGACTGTGCAGCGCACTCGCCCTCGCCGACGATCCGGACCGGGCTCTCACCGTCGGTACCACCGTGATCCGCCATGGACGGGAGTTGACCTCACGGCGAATCCAAGACCGTATCCGCAACATCAGCAGAGACATCTCCCCGGACATCCGCCACAGCGGTCTTGCTGACTTCCGCCACACCGTCACGCGCGTCGCCTAGGCATGACCGGCAATGACACCAACGACCGACACATTGGCGGCCGCTTCGGCGAAGCCGCCATGCGGCAGGTTGCTCGGCAGGTCCTTGACCGACTGGGCATTGGCGGCGCAAACGCCTTCCTGTTGCGGCTGACCAACAACGCCGTGTTCGCCGTCCCCGAGGCCGGCATCGTTATCCGCATCACCCGCTCCTACCGACTACGACAGCGAGTCGCCAAAGTCGCAGCCCTCGGGCGATGGTTCGCTCAGATCAACGCGCCGACCATCCGTCTCGCCCCCGGTTACGAAGAACCCATCGATGTCAACGGGCTGCAAGCCACCATCTGGACCTACCTGCCACCCCAGGTGCCAAAGCCGGATGTGACCGACCTCGGCAACACGCTGCGCAGCTTCCACCGACTCGGACCTCCTGACCTACCGCTACCAGTCTGGGATCCGATCGGCGACGCCCGTGCCCGACTCGCAGACGCCGAGGCCCTCCGCGACACCGACCGGCGATTCCTGCTCGACTGGTGCGACCATCTCGAACCCCAGATCGTCGTGCTCAATGAACAAGCACCACCCGGGCTGGTACACGGCGACGCACACGCCGGGAATCTCCTGCGCCACCACGATGGCCGCGTTGTGCTCTGCGACTTCGACGCCACCTGCCTCGGCCCCTGGCAAGTTGATCTTGTTGCTGTGCCGGTCGGGCAAGTTCGTTTCCACCGACCAGGCGCCCACGCCCGCCTCGCCGCCGCCTACCGCTACGACGTCACCACCGACCCCACATGGCCGATCCTGCGAGAAGCCCGCGAGCTGAAGATGGTCGCCGCTGCCGTACCTCTCCTCGCCTCCGGGCCAGCCGTCGCGCACGAGTTCAGCGTCCGCCTGCGCTCCATTCAGCAACGTGACGACACTGCACGTTGGACCCCGTTCGCGGATTTGTAGAGGTCGACGGATGGACATGGTGAGACTGCCAGGACTTCTTCCGCCCTGGCTGCGGACAGATGAGCACGGCGTGTCACCAACCCGGCAAACGTTCATGGACAACGGACTAGAGCTGCCTGAGCGGCCCTTAGTAGTACCGACGTCGGCGTACGGGCAGGAGTGCAGCGGTGTGTACGGCTGCAAGGTGCACACCCGTGCCGAGTTCGGTCTCGGTCCGGCGACTGGCCCTCGACTGGCCGCGATCAAAGGCGGTGACTTTGCGTGACGGGTGTAGCCGAGCCCGGCCAGTTCCTCGGCACCCGGATCTAGCCGATGAGCGGATTGGCGCCTAAACTCGGCGAAGTTCCAACATTTCGCGCCATTACGCGAGAGGGCCGGGGGTTCGAAGGCAGCCGGTTCAGCGGCTTCGGCACGCCAAAATATATGGATGCAGCGCTCCTACGCGGTGGCAGAGTATGTTCGCCGGGATGACGAGCGACTAAGGACGGCCGGATGACTGCTTCTTTCGATCCATCGCGCACGCAATGGGGCCGTCTGCCTCCCAGGCTCTCCGGTGCCTCCCTTAGGAAGCGGCTGGCTGAGTTGCGAGAGTCGTCCGAGCCTTCGGTGACGAAGCAGCATCTAGTGTCACGCGTAATCCTTAGTCGATTTACTGAACATGGACACGGCGGCCGGGAATTGCGCTCCTATAACTTCGTACACGGCACCTGGCGCGACAAAGGCGTCAAGGGGTGCGGATACCTCCCGGACTGGATGCCGAAGCTCTCCTCCTCAATGGAACAGGTATGGCGCGGCGTTGAGGACCGACTTCACGAGGCACTGGACGCCGTGGCAGACGACAATAGTGACGATCACATCCCGACGAGTGTTCTCCAGGAGACCGTTGCTCTGCATTACGTCCGAAGCGTGCCCACGAGGGTCGTTGCGCAGCGGGCCGGAGTGGAGGCCATTGCGGGGATGCGTTCTTATTGGGCGGACGACAGAAGGGAGGAAGCCGTCCAAGAATTTTTAAGAAGATTCGGCCGCCCTCCACTCGGGCGTGACGAGTTGATGCAGATGGTCAACACGGTCGTCCAGTCGCACGGACAGCAAGAAATGGAAGTGAATTTTCGATTCCGAGCCGAGGAGTTGCTCGGGCGCGTATCTCAGTCTTTGTCAAGCCATCCTGTCGAAATCCTCTCGCCGCCTAAAGGCTACGAGTTCTTGATTGGAGACACGCCGGTTGTCGGGTACCGCAATGGCACCCGCGCTAGCGGGCCCGCAAGCGGGCTCGGCTTGCTGGCCGCTGAATACCTGGTTATGCCTCTGACTCCACTTCACGCAGTCCGCATCCCGGCACAGATGGAACTGAACAGGGTTACCATCGGAAGGCGGGAACTCGAAGAGTTAAATGCCACTCAAATACGTAACGCGTACCGTGAGGTCTACCTCCGATGCTCCGCGACACGCAACCATAGATTCGTAGAAAAGCGATTGGGTGAGTGGGAAGGCCCTCCCGAAATTAAGCCGCTGCATACTGCCTAGTGCGGTGTCCAGGAACGTTGGCGGTGCCGCGCCGGGTGAACGTTTCTGGACACCGCACTAGCCGATGAAGGATGCCGGGAGGACGTGGATGGCGGGCCGATGTTTGCGGACGGGATCGGGCCGCCGCCAAGGGCTGACCGTACAGCACCCTGACTGAACGCCGCGATGGAGTTGACGAGCCTCCAGGGCTGGCGTGAGACGGTGGCAGCGACACCGGCCATTCCGGCCAGGGCGGTGGCGGTGGCGATCGGGGTGTTACAGATCTTGAATGGTCAGGTTGTGTCGGGTTCGAGGGTCAGTCCGGCGTGAGCGAGGAAGCCGTCGAGTAGGTCGGTGCGGTACTGGATGCTCTTGAGTCGGTTACGGGTCAACAGGCCCGAGGAGGCCACAGTATCGGCGACGGAAGCACTGCGATTGGCGGCAACGCAGGGCGGCACGCCCTGGTCGACGGTTGAGGGCGAAGCCCGAATCGACCTGGCCACGTGCCATCTGTCCGACAGGCGGCTGGACGCCGCACAGGACACGCTGATGCCGCTGTGGTCCACGCCGCCCGAATGGCGACGTACCGGGCTGCTGGGACGGCTGGACCGGATGCGGGAACTGCTGACCGCGGAGCCGTGGGGCCAGGTGCCCCAGGCGCGCCAGCTCGCCGAACGAGCGGGTTTCTTTGTCGCGGCCCGGCCGACGCCTCCCGCGCTGCCCTCTGTGTGATCTCTCGTTCAGCTGTTCTGTAGCCAGGTCTTCAACAACTCGCGTTCCCGACTGGCGGAGAGGCCGTGGTCGGCCGCCCGCCCCGCCTCGCCCTCTCCGGTGATGGCACTGCCGCCACCGGTCATCCACGCCCACGTCTGGCTGACGGTGTCGCTTAAGGGCCTACACGCCAGCCCCGCTGCGACAGCGCGGGAGCTGTCGACGGCCCAGGCGCCACGATGGGTACGCCACAGCGGCAGCTCCGTCCACTGCTGCACACCCTGCCCGACGAGCCAGTCCGGTTCGGCCCAAACCGGTACGGTGCCGGCACCCGTCACCGCGACGCAGGTGTTGACCAACTCGACGAAGATCTCCCACGGGCCCCTTGGCTGGAAACCTCGCCACGTTGTCGGTCGTACACGTGCCCAATTGGCGTCGCGCCATGAGGCCGTCCCGCCCTCGGCGACGACCTCATAGTCAGGCATCACAACGTAGGCGGTGCAGCAATCGGCTCCGGGAGCTGACCGCAGCTTCTCCACCTCATCCAGCTGACCGTGTAGCCAGTCCTTCCAGTCCGGCAGATCCGTCTGACGATCAATACCGCCCAGGCGAGCAGGCGAGCTGATCCGCAGTCCCGGTCCTCGTAATCGCGAGCGGCCACCCTTTCTGATCGACACGGCGCCATGATGGCAACCACCACTGACAATCCTCGGCGGTAACGAAGAGTCTCTTGGACGGTGAGCTTCCGAGCCGGTGGCTCCCACCATGAGCAGTGGGTGGAGCGTGCTGCACGACGAACGCCGTCGATGGTCCGCCGAGTCGTGTGGCGCGCTCCACCCGTTCATCTGACCGCAGGGAGGTCCAGGTCGCGTGCGGCCGGGGAAGCGTTTCGAGGCGAGGGCGGGTGCCGTCTGCGGAAGCGAGTGGACGCCGTTTGGTAGCCGGCCTTAGCTCAGTAGGCCCAGCTCGGTCAGGTGGCGAACGCTTGCAGCCGCCTGCTCATCGGTCATGCGCTTGCGGGCTGCTTCGATGGGGTCCTCGCTGGCGGCGCCGTACTGCCACCAGGCTTGGCCGGTGTGCCGGTCGGTGACGACGAAGCGGTCCTTGACGGCGGGTCCGCGCACGATCAGCGAGGTGGTGTGGGGCTCAGCGACCACGGAGTGGATCATGGTGTGGTGCAGGGTGTAGGTGTCGCCGGGCTGTTCGGTGCGGATCATGCGCGGTATCAGCGTGGCGGGGTCGATCGTGTCGCCGAGGAGGTCCTCGGTGCCGTAGAGGGTGTGGGTGTAGCTGCCGTGCAGGATGCGGCTGACGTAGCTCCACCGGTGGTTGTGGGGCCGGTCGAAGTAGCCGGGCAGGAAGACGTGCAGGCGTAGTCGCCATCCGGTCGGGTCGTCGTGGATGACGATCTTGTCGAGGATGTCGTAGTGCTCGCACAGCCGCAGGAGGTTCGGGTCGGCGAGTGCCCCGTCGACGAGCCCCCGGAGCAGGTCCCGTTCGGTGTCCAGGCGGGTGAGCAGCGTGTCGCTGGCGGCGGTGACGGCGGGCAGGTCGTTCCAGTCCAGTTTGCTGATTTCGGCGAGCAGGTCGTCCATCGCTGGGGGTCCTTTCAGACGGGGGCGGGTCGCTGGAGGGGCAGGTGGTGGGGTACCAGTGCGGCGGAGGTGGCGCAGTGGGCGGTACCGGCTTGACAGCCGGCCCGCAGTGCGGCGTCGGCGTCGCCGCCGTGCAGGAGTGCGTGAATGTAGCCGGCGGAGAAGGCCGCTCCGGCGCCGTGGGTGTGGGTGACCGGTCCGGGTGGCGCGGAGGCGCGGTGGAGGCGGTGCCGGGTGCGGGCGACGGCGCCGAGCTGGCCGAGGGTGACGACGGCGGCGTCCGGGCGTACCTGGTCGTACAGGTGAGTTGCGAGATCCTCCGCGTCGGCGTCGGCGGATTCGTCGAGGCTGGTCTGCACGGCGAGCACCCGCGCGCTCGTCGCGGCCTCGGCGATGACGTCGGTGAGGGGGTCGCCGCCGAGGTTGAGCACCAGCCCGGTGCCGTCGGCGGCCGTGATCGCGCGGGCCGCGTGGTGGGTGAGGACCTGGTAGCAGTCGACGTACCCGATGTTGGCCTGGGCGATCGGCGTCAGGTCGGCCTGGTGTAGATCGTCGTAGGCGTGGTGCAGTGCGGCGAACCAGGTGCGGGTGTCGGCCTCGTCGGCGATCACGGTCAGGTGCGGGGTGCGCACGTTCGGGTCGGGATGCAGCGTGTGCCGGACGTTGGCGGTGTTCAGGGCGGCGAGCAGGTGGTGGCCGGCGGGGTCGTCGCCGATCCGGTTGGTGACCAGGGCGACGGTCAGGCCGGTGCGGGCGGCGGTGACGGCGGTGAGCGGACCGTCTCCCGCGACGGATGCGGCGATCGCGTCGACGACCGCGCCGCCGTTGGCCCGCGGGTAAGCGCGGACGTGGAGGACCTGCGCGGTGGCGAGGTAGCTGACACAGGCGAGGTTGAGGAGACGGTCCGCCACGGTGCTACTCCTGCCAGCCGCGTTCGGAGTAGGACTCGCTCTTGGCGTATTGGGCGAGAGTCTCGGCCGCGTAGTCGATCATCTGTTCGGGCAGGTCGGACAGGGGGAACCACCGCCAGCCGGCGCACTTGTCCGGCTCGTTGTTGACCGGCTCGCCGGTCCAGCGGGTGACCTCGAAGAAGATTGCGGCCCGGGCGGACTCAGTGCGGTGGTGCAGCAAATGGGCGAACCGCACGTCAGCCGGGTTGATGTCGACGCCGATCTCCTCCTTCGCCTCGCGGACGAGGCCGGCGATCGCGGACTCGCCGTCCTCGCCGTGGCCGGACGGCAGGTGCCAGCGGCCGTCGCCCCAGCCGGTGTTCTGCCGTTGGCCGAGCAGGATCTCCTCGTCTCGGCGCAGAATCAGGTGCAGGTCGAGCTGGGCGCGTTGCTTACCCATGGGCTACTCCTCGCATTCGGTGGCTCTGTCGGCTCGGGTGGCTCCGACTGGTACTGGTTGTTCAGGGCATCCTGTGGTCAGGCGTCGGCTTTCCAGAGGCGGCACACCGGCACGATGTCCGGCAGCGTGCAGGAGGCGGCACCCATCACGAGTTCCTCGGCAGGACAGCCCCCGCCGCAACCACCGGCGACGTCGCAGTCGCCACAGCTTGGTTGGCTCAGCACGCGGGTGAACAGGTCGAACTCGTTCGGCCCTTTGTTGATCTCGATGCGGCCGTCGGTCACGTTCGCGTAGTGCAGGTCCGTGTCGAACAGGTACGAGCAGACGTAGGCGCGGCCGTCGGGGAACACCGAGATCCGGTCCAGGGTGCGTCCAATGCACCCCTGGTAGCCCTGGGCGGCGTACTGGGCGATGCGGTCACGCCGCGCGTAGGTGGGCTGGTACCAGGTGCGGGTCCTGTAGCTGGGGGCGACCTGTTCCAGGTTCTCGTAGAAGGCGATCCACTCGTGCGGCGGCATTGCCATCGCCGTGGAGGTGTGGCCGATGCCGATGGTGCTGAACACGTGGTACTTGACCAGGGACACGCCGAGGTCGTCGGCGACCTGCAGCAGTCTCAGGCTGTCCCCGGCGTTGACCCGGTTCACGGTGCAGATGATCCGCACGTCGAAACCACGCCCCGCGAGGGTGGCGACGTTGCGCAGTGCCTCGTCGAATGTGCCTGGGCCGCGGATGCGGTCATGGCTGTCCGCCGAGCCGCCGTCCAGGCTGATCTGCACGTACGAGAAGTCCTCCGGCCGCATCTGGTCGAACTTGCGCCGGGCCGGCTCCAGTCCGTTGCTGGTGGTGATGACGTGCTCGAACCCGATCTCGCTGGCCGTGCGGATGATGCGGACGTAGTCCGGGTGCAGCGTCGGCTCCCCGCCCAGGATCGTCAGCTTCGAGCTGCCCATCCGCCGCCACAACCGCAGCGTCTCAATTACCTGGGCGTAGGGCATCTTCTCGGCCGAGTCGAGCCGATCACCCATGTAGCAGTGCGCGCACCGCAACTGGCATCGATTGGTGATGTAGACGTAGAGGTTCCGGAAACGCCCGTACTCGATCCGATCGATCCGTTCCGGGGTGGTGTCGTGTGCGCCGGCGGGCAGCCGGGCGTGACCGTACGGGTCAGCTCCGAGGTCGGGTTGGCGCATCGCGGGGATCCCGACGCGGACAGGTGCCATCGCGGACTCCTTCAGACAGACGGGGACTTGGTAACACCGACTGGAGTGCCGAGTGATCGGACGGCCGCCACCACCGCCTCGCTACAGGCATCAGCACCCCGCGTTGCGTCGACTCTGCGGTACGGCAGTCCCTCGTCCTTGGCGCACGCGCGGATCCCCGGGATTCGATCTCGGTAGCGTCGCAGTCGGGCGCTGAGTATGGCGGGGTCGTCGCTGCGCCGGGGAATGAGGCGGGTGTGGCAGCGTCGGCAGTGGCCAGGTGACGTTTCGCTGCCGACAGCGGGCCGGTGCGGATCGCCCTGCGGGTCGGCCTCGCAGGTGGGGCAGACCCGGCGCTGTCGCGAGCGCGTCTCGACAGTCAGGTCGTCCGCCACCAGCTCGATCACACCCACTGCTGACTCGGACAACGCAGCGATCTTCACAATCATCTGGAGCTGGTCGGCATTGCCGGGAAGGTTCTCCAGCAGCACGAGGCCACGTTCGGTGTAGGCACCATGGGCGAACGCCGCGGTCAGCAGGAGCTCTACGGTGCTGTCGCGGTACCAGCCCAGCGGATCGTCGGTGTCGAAGACTCCGGGATCGAATCGGCCTTCGCCGCGACAGCGGTAGGCGAACTCCCGCAGACGGAAGATCCCCAGGTCGGCCGCGTCTCCCAAAGTCGCCGAGACGGTGGATTTCCCTGCGGCGGGTGGGCCTACCAGGGCCACCCACGAAGGCCGGGTGGTGGCTGTAGGGACACCGGGGTGGGCATTCCTCTTGACCCCCGGCAGCGACCTGAAGTCGAGCAAGTCTCAGCCCTCCCGCCGTGTCGGCTACGCGACCAGTCAAGGCCGGTGAGCACGTGTCGAACACCCTCGACACAAACTTTCGACACGGCCGACGCGATCTCCGCCGGGCGATCGCAAATGCAAGAAACCATCCGTGATGCAGCGAGCCGGACCCAGATCGGTTCCTGACGACGCGCCGGAGGTGGAACATTGGCGATACGACGCAGTGAGCCTGGGGACATCGTGGGAGTTGGAACCCGCCAAGGTGGCTTGGGAGCGCCTTGTCGAGCGGGTTCGACACTCGGCTCTCGCGTCGTGGGGCCGCACGTCCACGTTCGGGGGCTGCGGGTGCCGCCGGCCGCGCAGCCAATAAAGATGTCGAGCGGTGAGGCGACGCGAATTCCCTCTCGTGTTTCGGCGCGCCATTCGGTATGGGCGGTCGCTGCAGCGACGCACGCCGCATATCGCGTGGATGCCCGACGACCTATCCGCTTCCGCCAAGGTGATCCTAGAAGCATCGCCTATCGGATTTTGAGGAGTTCAAGCGCGGTGCTGGCTTGGCGGCGAATCACGTCGATGAGGCCAAGTGCGGGTTGATCGCTGGCGATGGTGGCTTGGTGGAGCAGGGTTTCCGCTGCCCAGATTCGGTGCCAGGCGAGTGCCCAGGTTTCGGCCGGTAGGCCAGCCCGGTCGCTGAGGGCATGGGGGTGGCCGCCTGCTTGAACATAGCGGGTGAGCAGACTGCGCAGTCGTGGTGGGTCGGGCGCGTTGCGGGTGCCGTGCCAGGTGGCGAGGTCGAGAACGCTGGGCCCGTTGAAGGCTTTGGCGAGGTCGAGGAGGTGCCAGCCATGTTCGGTGATGTGCACCGAGGTGGGATGTAGTTCTGAGTGGCAGGTGCTGAACGGCGCCAGGTTTGCGCCGGCTACTCGGTCCGCGGCGACGCGACTCAGGGTGTGAAACAGTAGGGCCAGGCTGCGGGCGTCGGCGAGTATGCCGCTACCGCCGAGCTGTTGTACGTGGGCCAGACTTCGCGCGGGTAGCGTGCGAAGGGTGCTCTCGTCGAGAGTGACGAGCCCTGGTGAGGGACCGATGGCGTGTAATTTCGCGGCGGCGACGGCGGCGTCGTGCTCATTCGCTTCGCGGACTGCTGGGCCGAGATCCTCCATCAGCATGCCGAGGGTGTTCTCGATGATGGCGGAGCCATGAACCAGGGGTACGGGAACACCGTGCGCGGCCAGGTACGTTAGTGTGCGGCCCTCGTGAGTGAACGGGACAGTAGCGTATTTGAAGACCACGGTCGTGCCGCCTCGCAGGTGTAGGCGTTCGACGCCGCTGAGCTGCCAGACCTGGATCGGTTCCCGGCGTACGACGTCGACGCCAGTGGCGCGGGTGAGGGCGGCCAGGAGCTTGGCTACAACCTGATCGGGTATCACCGGTGCGGCCCCCGCATTCGCATTTCGGTCCGGGCAGTCGCGGTTGCCTGGTCGAGCAGGTGCAGGACGTGCCCGAGTTCGTCGGCCATGCCGGCGGGGAGCAAGCCGGCGGCGGCCTGGTGGAATTCGTGGAAGTGCGGCAGAAGACGCAGCAAACTGGGCCGGGCCGCGAAGAAGGCGTCCGGGGCGCCGCTGGCACGAGCGCGGCGTACCAGGGAGGCGAGAGCGACGATCTTGTCGGCGGTCGACGTGAGGAGGACGGGCCGGTCGTGTGTGATGATCGGCGGATTGTGCTGATCGAGGGCGTGGTGCTCGACCTGTAGCGCATGGATGACCCGGGATACTTCCCGGCCGTAGCGAGCGGTGAGGACGGCGTCGAGGTCCAGCTCTCGCGGGGCGAACTCCGGGGCGTCGTGCAAAAGCGTTGCGGCGACCAGCTCCGGCGACACGCCCGGTAGGTGCCGAGTGAGGGTGACCGCGACCCGGACGGCGTGCACGAGCGCCGGCCGTTCATCGATAGTCTGTCCGGTGCACCAGGTCCGGGCGTCGGCAAGGGCTTGACGGATGAGTGGGTGACGTGGCGCGGTGAGAACGGTCACTGTCGGCGCTCCTTCTGGCCCTAGCATGGGCGGATGGACGGTCCGCTGCCTGAGTGGTCCGAGCACACCTGTGGGGTGTGCCCCGCACAGGAGTTGGGGCCGGGCCGGTTCGACGTGGTCGACCGGCCAGGTCCGGAGTTCGCCTACAACCGGGCGGCGGGTTGGCGGGTCGACCCGAATGGGAACCCCGTGTGCGTCCATCCGTACCGCGTCGGGATGCCGCCGGGCAGGTACGCCTCCGCCGGAGATCCATTGCCGGACCTGAACGCGGCGACCCCAGCGCCGACCCCGGCCGCGCTGGAGTTGCCGACCGAGGTGGACGACCTGGAGGGCTGGCTGGTCGCGACGCTGCGGGTCGCGGCACCGGAGCAGATGTTCACGGCGGTCGCCCGGGCCGAACGGCTGGCCGGTGAGCGGTTCGCACCCGGCGTAGTCGTGCAGGCCCTACGCCGGGTGCTCTCCATCGAGCTCGCCAACCGATAGGTCAGACCGCGGCGGAGACGGGCTCGGTGTCGAAGGTGATGGTGTGGCTGCGCCCGCCCCGGCCGAAACCGGCAGGGGCGAGGTGGGCGTCGAGAATCTCCAGGCGCCGGCTCACCTCAGCCGCGTCGAGCCAGTACCGCAGCGGCTGCTCACCCCAGCCGGCCGCCGCGTAGTAGTCGTCGGTGACGCAGCCCCTCGTGTAGCCGAAGTCCTCCAGCTCGGTGGCGTGGGGGAACACCACCCGCAGGTCGGCCTGCATCCGGCTCATCAGGGTGAACTGCGCGAGGACCGCGTGGACCATCTCGTCCACCGGGGCCGGCACCAACAGCTCCGCCTTCTCCTCGTCACCGCCGGTCAGCTCATACACCGCCGCCTTCAGCGCGAGGACCCGCAGCGCCTCCACCAGCAGCGGCCCCGCGTCCCGCTCCAACGACCACTCGCTCACCGTCGGGTAGCCGGTGAACGTGGCCCAGCAGGTCGAGTACCGCATCGAGGACCCGTTGAGCCGCTCCCAGCCGGAGTGCTCCCGCATCGCGTCGAGGATCTGTGCCGCCCGCGGGCCGACCGCCTCCGGTGCCGGCATCTGCGTCAGAGTCGCCGTCATGGCCTGTCCCTTCCCGTACCTTGAGGATGAGGGAACGGCGGCCGAGCACTGTTCCGCGTCGACCACCGCACCGTTACCCATGACGCTAAAGACGATGACAGACGTCGATAAGAGTGTGTTGTGGGCCGCCGACGCACCAGCTTCACACGGGGTGTGAACGCGGCGAAACACTTCGATTGGCGCGCGCTTGGCCATACCCTGACGGGGTGGCCGAGGCGAACATCCTGCTCGATGCCTTTCTGGAACGCGCCGCGCTGTCCCACGCCGGCCTAGCCAAGCAACTCAACAGCCTCGACGACGGACTGCGCTACGATCACGCCTCCGTCGCCCGCTGGATCCGGGACCACGCGATCCCCCGCGACCCCGTACCAGTGATGATCTGCCGCATCCTCGGCGACCGACTCGGCACCACTGTGACACCGGCGGACATCGGCATGACGCGGGACCGGACCGGCACCGACCCGCCCGGCTTACCTCAGGCCCTGGACAGGGCCGCCGCGCTGTGGCGCAGTGACCAGAGAGGCCACAGGCCCAGGTCGACCGTCACCGGGCCGCAGGCGATAGCGCCAGTGTGGGAGTGGGAGAACCCACCCGAAGACGACGACGTGTCACACCTCGGACAGCGGCAGGTCGACCCGGCCGACATCGCCCGGCTACAGCATGCGCGAGCCCGCTATCAGGAGATGTATCGGCGTGTCGGCGGCGTACCCGTCAAGGCCCGCATCATGGACACCCTCACCGGGCAGGCGGCACCGTTGCTCCGCGCCGCCTACGACAACACCCGGGGGCGGGAGCTGTACCGGGCCGTGGGCGGGCTAACCGCCCTCGCGGGGGTGTGCGCGTACGACGCCGACCAACAACCCCTCGCACAACGTCACCTGCTGAGCGCCCTGCGACTGGCCAAAGCCTCCGGCGACCGGGCGTTCGGCGCTTACGTCGTCGCGCTCATGGCCAACCAAGCCCTCTACCTGGACGAATACCGCCTCGTCGTGCAGTATGCCCAAGCCGGCCTAAGGGCAGCAGGCACTGTCATCTCCCCAGCTCTGACCGCGGACCTACACGCACTCGCAGGGAAGGCATACGCCCGCATGGGGAACGCGCCCGACAGCCACCAACACCTCCGGCACGCCGAAACCGTCGCCGGGCGCATCATCCACGACGGAAGCCCAGTCGAAGTGTCCTACGTCCAACCCGGCCTGGTCGAAACCCAGGTCGCCGAGGCCCTACGTCGGCTCGGCGACCTCATTGCCGCGCAGACCTACGCCGAGGAATCCGTACGGACTGGCGCCACCACCCATCTACGCGGGCAGGCCCATCGGTACGCGGGGCTGTCACTCATCCTGACCGCGCGAGGGAACCTCGAGCGCAGCGTGCAGACCGCGTCGCAGATGCTCGACCGGGTCAGCGGAATGGAATCCGGGCGCCTGCACGACCGAGTGAACCAGGTCATCTCCGCATTACGTCCCCACTCGACCCACCCGACAGTCGCCGACCTCCTCGAACGCGCCCAACCGCACCAAACACCGACAGGAACCTGATGCGCTGGATAATTCACTCCGAACGCGACCTTTACCGCGACCAATGGGTCCACGTCGCCAGCGCCGACGTGGAACTACCCGACGGCCGGCACCTCGACCACCGCATCATCCGTACCGCCGCGCCCGGAGCCGGCCTCGCCGTCGTCAGCGACAATAAGGTCCTCCTCATCTGGCGACACCGGTTCATCACCGACACCTGGGGCTGGGAAATCCCCCACGGCAGCATCCGCCCCGGCGAAGACCCCGCCGACGCCGCCCTCCGCGAAGCCGAGGAAGAAACCGGCTGGCGACCGGAGCGACCGATCCAACCGCTCGTCTACAGCCAACCCTCACCCGGGCTGATGACCAGCGAACACCACATATTCAAAGCCAACGCCGCCGTCTACATCGGCCCACCCAAAGACGGCTTCGAAAGCGACAAGGTTGAATGGGTGCCACTCGCCGACATCCCGGAACTCATTATCAAAAAGCAAATCGTCGCCGGAACGACCCTCGTTGCCCTGCTCTTTCTGCTCGCCCACCGCCCTACTGCCGGATAAGCCGCTCGTTGCAGATCTCGCGTCGCACAGCAGTGGGTCTCGCTTGCGCGAGGCGGTGGCCGCACCGGAGAGCATTCGAGCAGCACCTGTGATCGTTCGTCGTGGAGACACCGGGTCTACTGGGGTGAGCAGATGATTCGGTTGTTCAGACCTCATGGACGTGACCACTGCCGCTGGCCGCCCGCGCCGAACGGCGCGGCGGCCCACACGCGTACGCCCATACCGCCAGGTGCTACGAAACCGCGCTCTTGGTTTCGTACACTGAGGCGCGCCTGCCGGCCCATTGTCACCGAGCCGTGACCGCCGGTGTATCTGGACCGAGAGGTTAGTGAGTGAAAGCCGTCATCGCCGTTGCTGGCATGGGCAGCCGTTTCTTCCCTGTCGGCAAGACGATCAACAAGTGCATGCTGCCGATCCCCCTGTCTGCCAGGGTGAGTTGAGGCCAGCGGTTCATAGCAAGTCCGCCGGACAGGGCGAGTTGAGGATTGAGAAGCGTTGACTACTGCTGTTGACATGGCCGTGGCCGAGGATGGGGTCATGAGTCGTAAGAAGGGACCGCGTTCGGGTGGTCCGCGTGCCCGCCGGTCGTTCACCCCGGGTCAGAAGTTGGAGCTACTGGCCGGATACGAGAAGGCCGTCGCGGCCGGTGACGGTGGGGCGTTCCTGCGGCGTGAGGGCTTGTACTCGTCGTTGATGTCGGAGTGGCGCCGGGCCCGTGACGCCGGGTTGTTGCAGGGCAAGCCGGCTGGGCAGACGGTAGGGCGGCCGTCGGCGGAGCAGGCGGAGATCGCCCGGTTGCGCCGTGAGCTGGAACTGGCGCAGGCGAAGTTGGCGCGGACGGAGACGGCGTTGACGATCATGGGAAAAGCGCGCGAGCTCTTGGAGGACATCTCCAGGAGCGAGCCGGACGGTCCGGACGTGTTCGGGCTCGGCAGACGCTGATGGACACCTACCACCAGCTGACCAGCGCGAAGGTCCCGACGCGGGAGGCGAAGCGGCTGACCGGGATCGCTCGGTCCAGCGCGGATCGGGACCGGCGGCGTCCGACACCGGCCCGGCCGATGCGACGCACGCCAGCGAACGCGCTCACCCTGGCCGAGCGGGAGCATGTGCTGCGGCTGGTGAACAGCCCGGAGTTCGTCGACGCGGCCCCGGCGCAGATCTACGCGGCGCTGCTGGATCAGGGTGTGTACGTCGGCTCGATCGCCACCATGTACCGGATCTTGCGCGAACACGAGCAGGTCCGCGAGCGTCGCCGGCAGGCCCGGCGCCCGGCCCGGCAGCGCCCGGAGCTGGTCGCCGACGCGCCGCGGCAGGTCTACACGTGGGACATCACGAAACTCGCTGGCCCCGTGAAAGGGATCTACTACGACGCGTACGTGATGATCGACGTCTACTCCCGGTACATCGTCGGCGTCCGCGTGCACGCCCGCGAGTCCGGCCCGCTTGCCGAGAACATGATGCGCGAGGTGTTCGACGTCCACGGCGTCCCCCACGTGGTCCACGCCGACCGGGGCACGTCTATGACCTCGAAATCGGTCGCTGACCTGCTCGAAGACCTTCAGGTAGCCCGCTCGCACTCGCGGCCCAAGACGTCCAACGACAACCCGTACAGCGAAGCATGGTTCAAGACGTTGAAGTACGCGCCGGTCTTCCCCAACCGGTTCGCGTCGCTCGCCCACTCCCGAGCGTTCATGAACGACTTCGTCACCTGGTACAACCACGCCCACCGGCACTCCGGAATCGGCCTGCACACCCCCGCCGACGTCCACCACGGCCGCCACCACCAAGTCCACGCCGCACGCCTCGACACTCTCGCCGCAGCCCGCGCCGCGCATCCGGAACGGTTCGGCGCCACCACCCGGACCACACCAAAGATCCTCGACCTGCCCGAACAGGTCTGGATCAACCAACCCCAGCCCCAGCCGCAACAACAAGCCGCTTAACTCCCGTTGGCCTCAAACCCTTGACACGTTCCGTCCTCAACCAGCCGGTCGTCGCCTACGCGGTCGCTGACTGCGTCGCCGCCGGCGCGCACGAGATCGCCGTCGTCACCGCGCCCGGCGAGACGGGCCGCCAGGTACGCCACTACTTCAGCGAGGACCACGACCTGCGGGCGTTCTTCGCTCACCGCGGCTGGCACGACAAGTACACCTCGGTCGCCGACCTACACACGCAGGCCGAGTTCACCTTCATCGAACAACCCCGCGACGACCGGTACGGCACCGCACTGCCCGCCATCCTCGCTGCCGAGTTCATCGCCAACGACGACTTCCTTCTCATTGCCGGCGACGACCTTCTGTTGCGCGGGGTCGGACGGTGGTGATCAGGTGTGCCAGGAGACGGCGGACCTCGCCCAGGGTGAGAGAAATGAGGCCGTCATCGGATTCGGTGCCCCCTTTTTGGCGTGGGCGGCGGTGACGGCGAGGTAGGCGTGGGCGCACAGAACGAGAGTTATGTGCCGGTACCAGGCGTCGTACCGACGCACCTGGTAGTGATCCAGACCAACCTCGGTCTTGGCGACGGTGGGTCGGCGGACGTAGTCGGCCGGCGAGTGCTCCAGGATGGCGTCGATCACCTGGGGATGTGCGTGTCTGCCGGTCACCTTCACCTCTTGGCTGGGGAGCGTAGCGACTATCCGCACCATCGGCAGGTCCCGACACCGGCCGCCCCGCTCGCTGTTGCTCCTCGTAGCGAGCGATCCGCGGCATGTCAGTACACGTCTGAACCTGGAAGAACCGCCAGCGATCGGACTCCCGGTCAGACGGGCGATCAACTGAGACGTAAGTGCAAGTGCATGGACGGCTAGGGCTTGCGGATCGGCTGTATGGAGCCGTCGTCGTGCCGTATCAGGGCGAGATGGCCGCCGTATTCCGCGGCGAAGGTCTCGTGCTGATCGCCAAGATCGAGTGTCTCGCCGGCTGGCGTCGGTTCGCCCATGGCAGCGGTGACGGCCGTGAGCACCCACAGCACATCCTCACGCATGCCGTCCATCACCTTGGCGAGGCTTCGGTTTTCCGGCGGCGTGTCGCTGATCTGCAGTGACGGCAGGTGCGCAAAGGTGGGTCGCAGGTCGATCGGCACCCCCTCTGCCGGGCGCTTTATCCTGAGTCGGGCCACCACCGCACCATCCTGCACCGCGCCCTCGTGTCGCCATTCCTCCACGACGGTTAGCGGAACAGACGCCTCGACCAGAACCGGCGCGATGTCGAAGGCGGTCCGTCCAACAACGTGCACCGTTCGATGCTTGTCGACGTTGCACAGCCAGCGCAGCACTTCCAGCGGTGTGGTGTGCGCCTGCGCCCCGGCGTGGAATGGCTGCACTGCCTCCACTACCTCCCACACCTTCGGCGCGACCAACGACTCAAGCTCCGTCGTGGGCTGCTGGAACTTGGCAGCCATGCTGGTGATGGGAAACTGCACCCGCTGCGGTTTCGCCGGTGGCCCGGAGTGGGCGACTACGGCGCTCCACAGCACGTGATCCAGCGCGGCCCGCAGGTTGGTCAGCACGTCACCGACGATCACGCTCCACTGCTCCGGGTAAGGCTGCTTGACGTGCAGCCGCCAGTGCATCCGCACCAGCGGGTCGGTGTGGTCGCGTGCGTTGTCGGTCCGCACGTACTCGTACGAGTCCACCTCGACGAACTCGCGCATCCGCCGAGCCAGGAGCCGTTGGTGTTCGACGGCCCGTGCCCACTTGATCCACGCTGACCGCACCACGTCGCCACCATACCGGCCACCACCAGCGTTTCCCGTGTCACCGTCTTTCCCGCCGAGCAATCTGCGTCTTCACCGCCGCCCTAGACGACGGCTGCGGCCGGATGCCGTCGGGCATGATGGCTGGCCATGGACAGCTATCCGGAGGATACCGACCGGCGACAGGGCCTCACCAAGGTCGTCGAGATGGGGATCGCCGCTGTGCCAGGCGTCGGCGGCCCCTTGCAGATCGCGTTCCAGGAGGTGGCCGGCCGACGTCTTACCGAGCGGCGGACGCGGTGGCTGAACGATCTGGCGGAGAAGGTGCACCGCCTCGAGGATCAGATCGGGGACCTCGATCATCTCCTCGACCAAGACACGTTCATGGACGCCCTGACCACGGCATCGCAAATAGCAGACCGGACGTCGCGCGCAGGGAAACTGGAGCTTCTGCGCAACGCGGTGGTGAACTCCGTTCTGCCGGACGCGCCGGATGACGACACTCAACAGTTGTTCTTCGACATGCTCGACCGGTTCACGCCCACCCATGTGCGGCTGCTTAAGCTGCTCTCCGACCCGCCCGGATGGTTCAAGCAGCACAACATCACCAAGCCGAACGTGATGATGGGCGGCAAGTCAGTGATCATCGAGTCCGGAATGCCCGAGCTGACCAGCCGGAAGGACCTCATCGACCGGTACGCGTCAGCGCTGAGCGGCGCCGGCCTGATCGCGCAGTCGTTTAGCGGCATGATGTCCGAGGCCGGCCTGTGGGCGGCAGCTACGACACCGCTGGCTGCCGACTTCCTGGCGTTCGTCGCAGACCCGGAGAGCGACGTTACCACCTAACAAAACATCAACTGTGATCGGCAGTGCCGAGTCGCCGTGGCCGGCTCGACCCGCTTGTCGATTGCGATCCGCTGCCGGGTGGCATAAAAGGGCGCTTGATCTTGGCTCCGGCCCGGAAGGTCGACTCGCCGCCAGAGTGACGCGCGCGTCGGCCTCTCCAGGTCGGACGGCCGGGGTCATGGCCGTCCGGGAACTTCGTCGCCATGTCGTGCCGGGTTCGGCGACAATGCTCGCCGGCAGGCGAGACGACGAATGGTCAGGGGTGCTGCTGGAGTGGGTCGACGGTTGGGCGGACGCAAGTGGCCGGTGCTGGTCAGCACGGTCCAACTCGGATGCCAGCAGTACCGAGTCGTGCGGCCTGCGAAGAGGCCGAGGTTCGCCGGTCTCTACGAGGGCCGTCTCGGAGCCCAGTTCTGCCTCGACGAGGAAACAGCGGTGATATTCGCCCAGGCGTGGGGCTTGGCTGCCCCGTCGCCACCGTCTACCTCCCCCTGCGCCGCGCGAAACTTCCCGACCATCACGGTTGGGGGGCCCGCTCGACCTGGTGCTGTTGCACCACCGTCTCGCAATCCGCCGTCACGGTGGAAGCAGGAGGTCCGTTCCCGGTTGAGGACCGGCAGGCCTCACACCATCGTCCTACCCAGTCGCGCGTGGCCGTCGCGGTCGATCGCCGACTACCGACCACCGACCACCGACCACCGACGAACCTGGCATCAGGAGTTTTGCGATCATCTTCGGTGGGACATAGCCGCCGACACGTTGGTGCTCACCGGCAGCCGCGAGGCGTTCGAGTTGGAAGCCGACCAGGTCCGCGCCTTGGCCGAGGAGTGTCCGGCTCATCGTGCCCGCACGCCGGGCACGCACTGCTGCGCCGAGATCGGCATGGGCAGGTCCCGGCACCACCCTGACCAACGCCGGCCGTACGCCGAACTGCACGCCGAATATTCGCAGTAATGCCCGACCCGGATGGAGGCAGTCGGGGCAGACGACGTCGAGCCCTTCGCGGCAGATGCAGACGCCGTGCTGTCAAGGTTTGCCGTAGCCGGGGAGACCCGTCACGCTGTTGGCGTGGGTCACCGATTCGACCTTGACTCCGCCGTTGAACAACTCCTCGGCACTGTGTATCGGCCTGGGCTTCTGCCTACCACCAGACGAGATCCGCCAGCTGTGCGAATCGCCTCCGAAGACTGTGGACAGCTTCACCGATGCGGTCTTCGACGTTGAAGGCATGGGCGACATGAACTACACCGATCTCCGCCGTCAGGTACGTGAAGTCGTCGCACGGCATATGAACCGCTGGATCGCGGACCGCGAGCAGGACGCCAGCCAGTAGATCTTGTTCGCGTCTACGTTCACCCTCCACGAGACCAGCGCTCCCAGACAGCCGGCAACCGTCTGACGGCGGCATGTCAGTGCGTTCAGCCGAGGGTGGGTCGCCCCTCGGCGATTTGTTCTTCCACCGGCCGACCGGATCAGGCCAGCCATGGATCCGCGCCGGACTTGGGCACGACGACAGGTCCGTTGCCTACCAACGAATCGTGTATGTCGCCTGACTCGATGAAGGCGCGGGACTGGTAGCCCACGGACCATGCGGTCTCGTGCTCCCACGCACCGATGATCACCCATTCACCGGCGCGAACCTTCAACGCGGTCAGCGAGGAAGGCAAATGCGACCTCGCGAGCCTCTTCATCGGTCATGCTCGTATCCCTAATAAGCCTTGATTGGCGCGGCCGACCTGGCGGCCTGCTCAATCTTCGCGCAGTAGGCTGCACGGGCTTCCTCGTCGATTGGCTGCTCGTGTTCGGCGCGCAACCCGGTCCGGCCGTCGAGGCCCTCGCGCAGGATATCGGCGTGCCCGGCATGCCGGATGGACTCGCCGAGGACATGGACCATGATGGCGAACAGGTTCGTGTCGGCATACGGCTTCGGCCACCACGGCACGTGACCGGGGGCGTCGAGGGGAAGCTCGTTGATCGTCGCATCCGAGTGTTCCCACGTACGCCGGTAGAACCCGATGATCTGATCGCGGGTTTCGTCCTCAGTCGCCCACAGATCGCTGCCCTTGGAGTCCTGCCACCGGGGCAGCGGTTCCGGGGAAGGGCGGTCGAAGACCTCGCCGAAGTACCTGGCCTCGACGGTGGCCACATGCTTGACCAGGCCGATGAGGTTGGTCCCGGTCGCTGTCAAAGGTCGGCGGGCGTCGTACTCGGACAAGCCGTCGAGTTTCCAGAGCAGCGCCTTGCGGTCCCGCCGCAGTCTCCCGTGCAGGTTGTCTTTCGCGAATTCGTCGATCATGCGGCATGAGCCTGCCATGGGCTACTCGTGGTCTAAAGCGGCGCTCACATGGCAGCGCTTAGCCACACTAGCGACCGAACTCAACACTGCGTCTTCCTCGGCGCGGACGCCGCACGCTTGCAACCTACAACCAGTAGTGCTTGGCGGTGTAACCGGGCTCCGACCATCCCGCGTTGCTTGGATGGCTCTGCCAGTGACCTCGCAGGGCGACCAAGCTCGCCGTCACATCTTTGAGCAGCTCAGCCTGCTTCCTGACGAACGTCTTGTCGGTGACGTTCGACCGCAACGTGTGCGCTGGCCTTTGCCGGGCGGATCGCACGTCTCTGATCGGTTTGAGAATCTCGCGTCGATTGGCCTGCGTGACGGCAGTGTTCTCCAAGAGGCGTTCGAGGCGCGACAGCGTGCCAAGGTTCTGCCCGTTATTGTCCTGCTTCGGGATGCCTGCCCTGTCGAGGGCCTCGTGCCGTAGGTTCTCTGAGAGCAGCTTGTCGAGTAGGTGGATGAAGGCGTCGTACTCCTGCTGCGACGGGCGCAGGATCCAGCCGAACTCGCGGGGGCGCTCGGTCGTCCGCATCAGATCGACGCCGAATATGCTGTTGTGGAACCCATTCCACGTCCGCAGCTCGAACAGCAGGCGCTCGAAGGGGCCCAGACCGTCCGGCCATGCGCCGTGCGCCTGCGCGTTCCACCACACAGGATGCGGCTCCAGGCCATCAACTTTCGACACCTCGTAGGTGCGCCACCTCTGCTGGTGCGTTGGCGTCAGATCCCCCAGGTCGCAGAGGAAGGCGCACACCCGCCGGATGATCGGGGCGTTCGCGTCCTCGGGGTCAAACTTCGACAGGTCATAGGCGAAGCCGACGTGCGAGATCGAGGTCTTGTCCTCCTCGTGCTCCTCGGCGTCCTCATACGTGGCGTCGGTGACCGAGATTCGTACGCCAAAGTCGGTTAGGTCGAAGTGGTAGCGCGGGTCGTTGCGGTAGGGCTCTAGGACATCGAACCGGAAGTAGGCGGCTTCCAGACGGCCACCGCCTTCGGCCTGCCTGCGCCGGTAGGGCTGATCCCGGTAGAGGTCGGCCGGTAGGCGATCGGCGAGCGCGGCCGCCGTCGGGTAGAGGCACACCACCCTCCCCTTGTCACCGGACTCGGCGATGTCGAGAAGCTGCTCCTCCCGAGTGCGGCGACTCGACCACCGGCGAATGTGAGGGTTCATCGAATCGGCGTCGCTGATCACCTCGATCAAGCCGGCAGTGACCAGCTCAGAGGCCTCGTCACGAACCTCCTTGGTGGCGTCGCGCAACGGCAGACCGTTGAAGTCGGTCGGCTCCAGGTAGAACTCGACAACGTCCTCAAGCAGCGACTTCACGCGAGAGACACTAGCAACTCCCCGGCGTGGCAGCTCCCTACCTGAGCGTCGGCAGCTCTTCCTGAGGCAGAATCACCATATGCGCCTCACCCTGGTCGAACTCGACCGCCCAGTGGGCGAGCGGTTCTGGTTTCCGTTCACGTACGAGGAAGCAGGCCTCGGATTCAACAACCTATGGTGGTACGGCAGCCCCGTCTATCCCCATTCCAAGAGCGTCTTTCTGCGAGTTGTAGAGAACAACAACGAGGTCGCGCGGGTTCACCTGGACAACGAGGTCGAGATCGATCACTATGCCGACGTTCCGCCACTGGGAGCCACCGCACTCGAGATTCAGTTCATTGAGGTGCACGACGATCACCGCGGCTGCGGCATCGGCCGCGCTGTCATCGGCCTCCTTCACAACCGCTACCCAGACCGTCGGCTCGTGGCCTTCTCCGAGGGCGCCGACGGCTTCTGGTCATCTCTCGGTTGGCGTCGCCACCTTCACGCCGATCCCGAGGAGGCGTCGTTCTTCCGACCGCTCTTCATCCAGCCACGGGCGTAACGCAGTCCCGCCGCGCTGACGAGATTCTCAAGACCTACCGGGCCTCATCGGCTTGTGATGAGCCGGGCGGGGAGGTGCCGCTTCGCTGCCGAAGGCGCGCTCATCGGCCAGATCCGGACGCCCCCGGCATACCCCGTTCGAGGACACCGGCACCACCCTTCGGGGCCTACGCGATACAGGCAAACTCACCCGGGGACTACGCGTGGTCATCGTGGAACACCTGATCTTCCACTCGAACCAAATCGGGGTACCTGCCGCAGCCCAAGCCACCTCGCGCAAGCAGCCACGGAAGCCATCTTCGGCCACGCCGACGTGTGCCTACCTCGCAGCCGTGGTACCGGACCACAGCCGAATCCGCCGATATCGTCAGATGACGTCGAATCGGGGGACTGCCCCGGGCTCGATGTGTCTCGAAGGGCTATCTGAGCAGCGCGAGACTCGCCGCGAAAGACCTGGTCAGGCTCTCCAGGACTGCCTTTCCCTTGCCGGCCGTAGCAGCGGATGGTTTGCCGATGACTCCGGTGTCGGTGTAGCCGCGCATCCCGAGTACGAGCAGATCCGGGCGGTCCGCGAGGTGGTCGGCGGTCTGGTATCCGGGCCGGACGAGTTCGGGGCAGAGGTGCAGTAGCAGAGAGGTTTCGATCTCCCCGGCGTGCATGTCGTCATGACTTGTGCTGCTCAGCCCGGCGTGCTGGCGGGCGGTCTCCCAGTCCTGCCGCCTCGGGTACAGGGCCATGCGGCGTCCGGCGACGTTCGCCTCCTGCACGACGTTGGACAGCACGTAGTTCCCGCCGTGACCGTTGACCACGACCAAGCGGTCGACGCCAGCCCGGCTCAGTGACTCCGCGACATCAGTGATGATGCGGGTCAGGGTGGACGAGCGGATACTCACCGAGCCGGGCCATCCCGCGTGCTCCTGCGAGCAACTGATCGTCACCGGGGGCAGCAGCAACAACTCGTACGCGGTTGCGGCAGCTTGTGCGATCGCGCAGGCCACGATGGTGTCCGTCATCAGTGGAAGGTGGTCGCCGTGCTGCTCGAAACTGCCCACCGGCAGTACGGCGACATCCGCAGCCCGGTTCGCCTCGTCCGTGGTCGTCGCTCCAGAGATCAAGCCCATGATCAGAGTTTGACCGTGGACTCGACGAGGGAGAAGGCATTACGGAACTCAGTCACGTCGGCAGATGTCGTCGTGCCTGCGAGTCGGAGATGCACCTGGCGCAGCGAACGCATCGCCCTCGCAGAAGCCGTCGCGGCGGCGAGGGTCAAGGCCCGGCTACCCTCGGCGCCCGCCTCGGCAAGACGGTTCGTCGCGACGTAGGACAGGGCGAGCCAGCCTCGTGTGAGCGCTTCGTCCTGCCGGTAGTCGACAGGCCAACCGTTCAGGACGTCCTCAAGAACATCAACCGCGGCCCGAGCCTGACCGAGGCGTAGCAGGCAGTAGCCCTCATGCGCTCGAAGATAGGCGTCGGTGCAGTGGCGGCCGATGGTGTCCGCGTCGTCTGCGACGTCACCTGTCGCCCGGTCGACGAGTTCTCGTGCGGCCGTGATCGCGGTGAGCGATCGGGGTCGGTCGCCGCGCAGAGCGTGTCCCTGGGCTTGGCGAATCAGGCACAGGGCACGGTCGCGGTCGGTGAGCGGCACGATGGTCTCGGCGGTGCGGGCAAGTCCTGTGGCCGAGGTGCCCTCAGATCGGTCCACGGCTTGCTGCGCTTGGCGCATGAAAATGTAGGCGGCCATCCGCTTGTCGCCCGCTCGGTTCGCCAGGGTGAGCGCGTGGTCGAGCCAGTGCGTCGCTGCGCCGACATCTCCGAGGCTGTCGGCAGTCCACGACGCGAACTCCGCCCATCGTGCCTCCACCGCCAGCAAACGCGGCTTGAGATCGTCTGGGGCCACATGTCGGTAATGACGGACGATCGGCAACTCCCGGCAGACAACACCATAGACCTGCCGTGAGCCGAAAGCATTGTGGGAGACCGCAAGGAGCTGGAGCATCTCGTTCCAGTGCAACGCCAACGCCGGATCAACCGTCACCGAGGCTAACCGCTGGCCGGGCATCGGGGCAGCCGGCAGGTCGGTCGACCACGCCTTCTCCGTAGGGTCGCTCGACGCCGTTTGGCCCGTCGCGGCACCGACGCCGCCCGGCGACTGTGGCAGATCATCGTCGGTCTCACCCCACCGCGCGTGCTGCCTCGCCCGGCGCCTCTCCTGATCGAATTGCAGCCTGAGGCTCTGGTACTCGTCGTAGGTGGCGAGGAGTTGCCCATCGGTGTCCAGCAACCTTTCGCAGCGCTGCCAGAAGACCCGGTCAGCGACCTGGTGACCCCGCTCGACACCAGCGACGGTGCTGCGGGTGCTGTACACCCGAGCGGCGAGGTCAGCCTGCGTCAGACCACGCGACCTGCGCCGGAGCGCGAGCTTCGCACCCAGCGCACGCTTGGCGTCCTGGACCTGCTGTGGCTCGATCACGAAAGTCCCGACTCTCGACGGCCTCACGGGAAAGGACAGAATAGCTGTTCGGCGCAGTGCGAAGCCGCCGCAACGACCAGACGTCTGGGGGTGTGACCGCCCCGCGTTCACGCTCGGCGCTGCCGGCGAATCACGCGATGGTTCTAGCCTGGGACTGCAACGGACTGTTCAGCCTCGTGGGAGGACCCGTGCCGACCCGTCGCACCGTCATCGCTGTCACCGGTGCCGCGCTCACCGCCCCCGCATGGGCCGCGCTCCACCAGCCCGCCCCGGACATCGTCTCCGCCGCCAGCGAGGGCGGACCTGTCAGCCCACCCCTGCTGGACATGATCGACAATCTCGTCAACCACGCCCAGCAGCTCGACGACCATCAAGGCGGCGCCGCCCGCGACTTCGTCCACGACCAATTCACCGCCGTGGCACGACTCCTGCGCCGGGCGTCTTACGACACTGCTGCCGGCCGTCGACTCGCCGCCGCCCTCGCGCAACTCGCCCAGACCGCAGGATTTATGGCTTTCGACGCCTACGAGGACGGCCTCGCGCAACGCTGGTACCTCACCGCCCTACGCGCCGCGCACGCAGCCGCCGACCCCGGCCTTGCCGCCAGCGTCCTGGCCCTCATGTCCAACCAAGCCGCCGACCGCGGACATGCCCTCGACGCGCTCCAACTCGCCGCCGCCGCCCAGGAATCCGCAGCGACCACCCCACCGGCCGTGCGTGCCCTGGTCGCCGCCCGCAGCAGCCTCGCCCACGCTGTCGCCGGCGACCTGACCAGCTTCCACCGCACCCGGGAGGACACCCTCACCCTCCTCGACACCACCCCCGACACGCCGCTTCCCCGATGGGCCTCCTACATCGACCATGTCGAACTCGACGCGATCACCGGCCGCGGACTCGTCGTTCTCGCCGAGCAAATACCCCAACAACGGCGCCGGCTCCTATGCCACGCCGAGCAGCTGCTGCACGCCCGAGCCCACACCGAACCCAACGACCCGCCGCAACGCTCCGCGCTGCGCCACGGAGCATGGCTCAGCCTCGCCCACCACGCCGCCGGCGACCTCGACCTCGCCGTCGACACCGCCCGACTCGCCCTACGCCGCCTACCCGCCGTCAGCTCCGCGCGAAGCGTCGCACTACTACGTCGCCTCCACGACGACCTCACCCCCGCCAGCGCCCGTTCCCCTGCCGTGCGAGACCTCCTCAACGAGCTACGAACACTCCCTCCGGCGTGAACGAAACTCGCCCCGCACGACGACAACCGACGCTAAGTGTCGCTGGCTGGTCTGCTGCCAGCGCCGCCCGGTCCGCCCTCAGCGGCACGATCGCCCAGCCTCGATGACAGACCCATGTCACTCAGCAAGGAGCAGCCAGTTCGTAATCGTGGCGCCTGGAGACGGATCGTCACCGCCGTCGCACCCAACTGCGAGCTCGCTGACGGTGCGCCACCGCCCGTGATGGAAGGAGTCCTGTGGCGGTCGCCGATTCACCGCTCGGAAGTGTGCCTCAGCGCTACTACGTCCACAACGAGGAACCGCGGTGACGGAAGTCATATGGATGAACGTCTGTATTCGCAGGTGGAAGTCTTCTTTTTGTAGGCCGCCGGGGACTCGAACCCCGAACCTACTGATTAAAAGTCAGCAGCTCTGCCCATTGAGCTAGCGGCCCGCCGAGCCATAGGCTACCCGATTCCGTGGCAGGGAGACGCGCGGCTTTCCCCGGAGGGCCGCGCTGCTGCTGCGCCCGGACGCTCAGTCCGGCGTCGTGGCATTATCGCGACGCCGGACTGAGTAACCGGCTGCGGCGAGCGGGCTGTGCGTCGGGCGGTCCGACGCCGTCGGCCCTAGAGTCGCACGATGCACAGCGGCGCGGTTTACCTTGGCCCCTGGTGGGGCGTATCGGAGGATCCCCGAGGCCATCCGTGTTGGGGCACGTCGGAGCGGTTGTGCGGGTGGATCGTGTCGGTCAAGCGGCCCGTGGGCGTCGGCGGCGGGGAACCAGCGCGGCGGCGGCCTCCGCCTTGTCCCGTTCGACTTCTAGTTCGACGATGACAGAGGTGTAGGTGTTGCTGGTGATGGTGATGGTGGAGTGACCGAGTAGTTCCTTGACGTCGGTGAGGTCGGCACCGGAGGCTTTCAGGTACGTCGCGGCACAGTGTCGCAGGTCGTGTAGCCGGATCGGGGGCAGTCCGGCGTGGCGGACGAGGCTGTCGAAGCGCTTGCTGACGGTGTCCGGATGCCACTTCTCGCCGTTGGGTTGGACGAAGAACCGCCCGGTGTTCGGCCAGCTGTTGCCAGTTGCCAGTTGCCAGCGGGCGCGGCGGGTGAGGTAGGCGCGCCACGCGGCTGCGGTGAAGCTGTCCAGGGCGAAGGTGCGGTTGCCGGATTCGGATTTGACCTTCTTGTCGACGGCGTCGTATCCGACCGTGGTGCGCTGTAGATCGACCGTCACCAGGGCGTTGTCCAGGTCGACGGTGGTGTCGCGCAGGCCGAGTGCCTCGCCGCGGCGCATCCCGCGGTGCATGATTCCGACGAACACCGGATAGAGGGCGATGTCGTGATCCTGGGCGTAGTCGAGGAATGCCCCGGCCTGTTGCGGGGTCCATACCATGACCGGGCTGGGCCTCTCCCCGGTTTCGCGCCACCGTGCGACGGCTTTGTCCGTCCAGATCCGGGGCTTGGGCTGCTTCGCTGAGGGCAGCTCGACGTGCTTGGCGGGGTTGAAGTCGATCAGCCGGTTGTTGGACCGTGCCATCGCATCGTTGAGCGCCTTGCGCAGAGTGGCGCGTATACGCTGCATCATCGCCGGGCCGGTGATCCGGACTCCACGAACGGTGGCGCGGATTTGCGGGTCCTCGCTCTGACGGGCGACCTCGATAGCGGTGTTGCGGTCGATGATCGCGGTGAACATCGCCGCGATGTGCTCGACGCGCAGCTTCACCAGCGGGATGGCGCCGAGGTGAGGGATGAGGTGTACGCGGATGTGGCAGCCGTAGGTGCGTTCGGTGCTCGGCTCGATGTTGCGTCGGGACTCCAGCCACTGCCGTAGGTATTCGCCGACGGTCATGTCGACGCTGGCGGGAAGGCCCGCGCTGACCCGTTTGGCGATGGTGTCGCGGTCGGGCATCGGGGCGCCTGCCTTGACGTGCTGGAGCAGGTCGGCGATCTCGGTCGCGAGGGCGGTGTCGTCGCCGGCGAGCGCCAGCAGCGCGAGGGCCTGGCCGCAGTCCGTGGCGGCGTCGTCCTTGCTGTCGAAGGTGTAGCGGCGCAGCGAACGGCGGGAGCCGTCGACCTTTCTCGGCAGTTCGAGTTGGTATCCCCACTTGCCGTGGTGGGCGTTCCATGCCCCGCCGGTGCGGCGGAGCTGAGGGCACCTTTTGCCGAGCTTCTTACCGTCCGGGTCGCGGCAGGTGCAGATTTTGAGGATGGATCCTTGTGCCATGGTGCTGTTGCTCCTAGGAGTTGTCGGGCAGCCGGTGGCTGTGGATTTCGTCCGGATGATCGACGCGTGCCTTCGGCGGTAGATCAAGTCGCCGGCGGTGGCGGATGCTCGTCGCCGACGGGCAGGTGCAGGGCGGCAAGGATCGCCGCGACCGGTACCCGGTAGCGACTACCGAACCGCAGCACGGCGATCGGGAACTGGCCGCGTTTGGCGAGTTCGTAGGCGGTGGCGCGCGACAGGCCGAAGATTTCCGCCACGGTGGCGATGTCGGTCCACGGGCCAAGTGCGCGGATCCGCTCGACAGTCCAAGCGGTGTCATCGGGCTGCTCGCATTCGAGGTTGGAGTAGTCGGCGGCGTGGTGGTCGGGCATGGTCATGGCAAGACGGTCCTTCCGAGGACGTGAGGTGAGAGGGGCTGTGGGAAGCGAGGCCGACGGCGTGGGGCGGCGCGCCGCCGCGCAGCCGCCGCGTAAGCCCGCGTGAAATCAGCGCCCGTCTGCGGGCGGCTGCATAGCGCCGAGCTGGGGGCGCGTCGCGGATGCCGCCGCCGACCCGCGCGAGCCGGTGGCGACCCTGGCGGCATTCGGCTGTGGCGTGCACTTGCCCTGCGCCTAGAGGTGAGGGTTCATCAGCACGCGCCGGGAACGGTTCGGCGCCGACCGCGCGGCGTTCGCCGCCTGTCGATCGATGTGTGAAGGAGAATCCTGTGACGGATACGGCACCGCAGCCACGTTCCGACCCGGAGGACACCGGGCCTGGTTCGAATTAAGCGTCGGGCACGGTCGGGATCGACCCGGAGGACCCCAAGGTCGTACGTGGTTTGTCCAGCCCGCCTGACCGTCAGCGTGGCGGCGGACGAGAGCAGGTAACGAGGGCCGGTGCGGGATCGGATCCTCGGGCTGGCACAGTCGAATCCGCCGCCGGAGACCGAGTTGTCGCACTGGTCGAGCCGTGAGATGGCCGCCTACCTCGAGCGCCGAGGGCGTGGTGGTGTCCGAGCGTTACGTGTCGCGGCTGTGGAGCGAGCATGGCCTGCGAATCCGGCGAGGGTCGCCGACGTTGTCGGGCTGTTTCTGGAGCCGCGATACCGGTAGTCGTCCAGGGTGCTGGGATCGGTCATGCCGGCACCGCCCACCGGTGCGGGCACAGCAGCAGCCGCAACGCGACGGCCGCCTGTTGGGGGACGACGCCGTTACCGAGGACCCGCAGCGCGGCGGTGCGCGGCACCGCGAGCGTCGGGTCGGTCACGTGGCCCGCATCCAGGCCCATCAGCCATTCCACGAACGGCGGTGCCAGGACCGGTTTGCCGTGCCGTCCCGGTTGGGTCGGCGCAGGTGCCGGACGGCCGAGCAGCAGCTCCCACCGGGCCACCGCCGCGGCGTACGGACCCCACCGGTCGGCGTCGGGCCGGCCCAGTCCGGCGACGGTGGTGCGTAGGTCCGCTCCACCGTCACCGTGCCTGCCGGGCCCGTGCGCGTCGGAGGCACGCGGAGTGGGCAGCGTCCGCACTGGAACCCGCACAGTCGCCGAGGGCAGGGTGAGGTCACCGTGCGACCCGCGTTGCCCGGGGCAGCCCTTGACGCCGTCGGTCGCTCTGGGGGTGGGTAGCAGGACCTGCGACAACGGTGGCCGCCATCCGGTGCCGGCCCGCCGGCCGGGCGTGCCGGTGTCGCTGGCCCTCGGCGTCGGCAGCAGCCGGGCCGCCCCGGTCAGCGTCCGCCCCGCATGTGCGGTGGGTGTGGTGCGGCCGGCGGTGGTGTTCGCCGAGGAGCGGCTGTCGGCCACGGTCGGTGTCGGCAGTAGCTGCGTGGCGACGCCGGCCAGGCTGGGCCGGCGGGCCGCTCCGGCCGACGGGGACATGTTCGACCCGTAGGCCACCGCGGTCGGGGTGGGCAGGAGGCCGTGGCGGGTGCCGGTCGGCTCGATCAGATCCGGCAGGCCGTAGGGGTGGCCGGGGCCTTTGCCGTCACGGGCGCAGGGTGTCGGCAACGTCGGCACCTCCTCCCCGCGGTGGAGTGGGGGTGGCCAGCAGGAACAGCCGGTCGCGTCGGTGGGCCGCGCCGACGTCGGATGCGCGTAGGCATAGCCAGCTCGTGTCGTACCCGATCTCGGCCAGGTCGGCGTGGACGACGTCGAGCCCTCGTCTGAGGAGGGCGGCGACGTTCTCCACGAAGAGCAGTCGGGGTCGAAGTACGCGAACAGCGGTGGCGACGTGTTTCCAGACGCTGGAGTGCTCGCCCGCGATGCCGACCCGCTTGCCGGCGTTGGAGATGTCTTGGCACGGGAACCCGGCGGTGAGGATGTCGACCGCCTCGACCCGGGTCCAGTCGACGGTGCGGATGTCTCCGAGGTTGGGGATGCCGGGCCAGTGGTGGGCGAGGACGGTGCTGGCGTGCCGGTCGGTCTCGGCGTACCAGGCGAGCTGGCCGCCGAGCACCAGCTCGACGGCCAGGTCGAGCCCGCCGTATCCGCTGCAGAGGGATCCGATTCGCCAAGCGGTGGTGTGCCCAATGCTCACGCCACCTCCCCGTGCCCCATGACCGAGACCGGTGCGTCGTGGGGGCAGGTCCACGGCCCGCAGCCCGGCGTGTCCGATGGCTGGGGGCGTGGACGCAGGACCACCTGGTCGAGCGGCACCCGCTGCCGGTGCAGGAAGAACTGCCCGCGCAGCGGATGCCCTTCGGCGTTGGCTCGCGCGGAGCCGTTGCGGATGGCGTGGTCGAAGGCCACCGCCTGCGCCCACTCCTGTGGGCTGTTCTCGCGGAGTGCGAGCCAGAAGCCGTCGTCGTGGAACGGGCACCCCACACACGACGAGCGCGGGGTGTCCCCGAGACCCTGCTGGTGCAGGTAACGCAGGCAGTCGTCGCGCCGCCAACCGAGGTCGAGCAGTGGGAAGACGTTGCGCATGTAGCCGACGTCGGCATCGCGGGCCCGGCCGATCTCGTCCAGGCTGATCCCGATCGCCATCTCCGCGACGACGCCGGCAGGCATGCGGGCCGGGTGCGGATAGCCGAGTCGGCGCCGTACCTCCGCCTTGATCGGTTTGATCTTGTACTCGGAGGTGCATTGCCGCCGGGCCATGCCCCGCTCACCGTTCGGTCCGAGCGTGAACAGCGGCATCGAGGCGAATCGGTGCGCCGGGTCAAGAGCGTCAGCCCGGATGTCACCGGTGCTGACACGCACGACCTCGATCCCGGCCCGCTCCGCGATGCCGGTCAGGCGGTCCAGATGCCGGTAGACCGCGGCCGGCTCCCACGAGGTGTCGGCGAAGATCGCCGCGTCGAACCCAGGGATCTCGCCCTGGGCTGCCAACAGCAGAAGCGTCGAACTCTGTACCCCGGCGCCGAGGGAGAGGAAGCGGTGGGTGGGCGCGCTCACGCAACCACCTCGGTTCCGTCCTCCGACGAGGTCGCGGCCTTGGTGAAGATCAGGACGTCCTCGTGGGCGATGAGGTGCATCGGTGTTCCGCTGGCCCTGGCCTTGCGGACTTGCTGGAGTTGGAAGAACGACGGGCGGGCGACGAGGTGCCCGTCGCGGACGGCGGCGAGCAGGGCGACGCACCGTTCGATCGGGACGAGCCCGGCGCGCAGGCCTGCGGCGATGACGGCGCTGGGCAGGTCGACCAGCTCGCCCCGCTTGCGCCACGGCCGGGCGGTGACCACGACGACGCCGCCGGGTCGGAGCAGGGTGGCGCAGCCGTGCAGGATCTGGGCGAACCCGTCGGCGAGGCCGGTCAGGTCGCGGTAGGCGAGGTTGCCGCGGTCGTGGCCGTCGTTGTACCGGTCGTCGTACTTCACGACACCGTCCGCGCTGGGACGGACCAGGCCGTGCACCGTCGGCCCGTAGGGCGGGGAGGTGACCACGAGCGCCACCTGTCCGGTGAGGGCCTTCGGCACCAGCGACATCAGCCGGGTGGCGTCGCCGCGGATGACCGATGCGCGTCCGGTGGCGCCGTGGTCGTGGGCGTGGCGGATGTTGGCGTCGGCGATGTTCGACCATTGAGGCTCGTACTCGATGCCGAAGGCGTCGCGGCCGGCGTGGACCGCCTCGACCAGGGTGGTGCCGATGCCGCACATGGGGTCCAGGACCAGGTCACCGGGCTGGGTGTAGGCGCCGACGGCGTGGGCGGCGATCGCGGGCAGCATCCGGGCGGGGTGCTTGACCGACTCCGGCACGTACCGGCCGCGTCGTTGCACGGGGCCGGTGGACTGGGCGGTGGCCCAGACCGACAGACCTTCGAGGTCGGCGCGGTGGCGGCCTTCGTACTCCCGATGCCGGCCCGGGTAGTCCTCGCCGGCGGCGGGGCTGTTGATGTCCGGCTCGTGCGGGTCGGGTTGCCCGGGAGCGGTGTGCTCAGGCACGGCGACCACCGCCGTTGCCGCGTCGTCCCGACTCGTGCGCCGTAGCCGGGTGGGGTGTGAACACCAGCAGGTCGGCGTGCACCCGCAGGTGAGCCACCGTCCACTGCGCGGGGTTGGTGTGGGCCAGGGTGAGTAGTTCCTCGTCGGTGACGACGTGGTAGACGAACTGGTCCCCGTCGGTGTCGGCCTCCACCGCGACGATGTGCTGCAGGTAGCCGAGGCCCGCGCTGGAGGCGGCGGCCACGAGGGGACCGAAGTCCTCCGGCGTGGGCTGGGTACCGGCGGGCACACCGACCACGAGGACGAGGCAGCCGCCGGGACGCAGGAGCCGCGCGCAGGCGGCCAGCAGCCAGGCGAGCCTGACCCGGGCGGTCGTGTCCGCGTAGTGCAGCGGCCAGCAGGCGACCACCAGGCTGGTAGCCGAGTCGAGGGAGCCGTCCTCGGGCGGCCGGACGGCCGCGGTGTCGGTGCCGCACAGGTCGGGGTCGGTGAGGTCGTCTCCGAACCACTCGGTCAACTCGGGCGGCTCCTCGCCATCGCCGGCCTCCGGCTCGTGGGAGGCGAGAAGCGGGTTGGTCTCGATCGCCGTCCGCACGCCACTGGTGGCCGGGCCGATGAGCAGGCCCGAGCCGTCGGTGAACCAGGCGCGGTGGTGTCGGCGTCCACCCCGGGCGCAGATCGCAGCCAGGGCGTGGTCGGTGGTGAGGTCGACGACCGCCTCTCCGGGCCGGCTGTAGGCGGCGACGAGGCGGTAGGCCAGACGGGTGGGCAGGCTGGTGCGGGTTTCGGCGCCGGTGCGGGCCGTGCGCCAGACCGTGATCGGTACCGGCGGGTCGCCGGCGATCAGGTCGATCAGTGTGGAGTCGGCCGGCTCGATGTGGTCGGCCGGGTTGTACTGGTGCGGCGTGTGCTCGCTCATGTGCTGTCGGCTCCGCGCCGCGCCGTGAAGCGCTGACACCCCCAAACCGGGGTTTGTGAGTCCTGGCGAACACTTGCCGCACTCACAGCCACTCAGAGGGCGGTCCGCAGTGCTACGTCCGTTTCGGGTTAAGTGCGAAGACACCGGGTTCGTTTTCGGTGAGGACGCTGTGGTTGACCATGCGTTTCAGCTTCGCGCGGGTGCCTTCGACGTGTTTCGGTAGGGGTTCGACGCCGAGTGCGAGGCAGATGCCCTTGGCGCGCATGCCGGTGGGCGCGGTGCTGAGGATGTGCAGGATTTGCTGGTAGGGGGCGCTGGCGATGGTGGGGTCGTCGGCGGTGAACTCGGCGGCGGCGAGGGTGCGCAG
Organism: Micromonospora craniellae; assembly: GCF_014764405.1. NCBI lineage: Bacteria > Bacillati > Actinomycetota > Actinomycetes > Micromonosporales > Micromonosporaceae > Micromonospora > Micromonospora craniellae. The sequence goes on from NZ_CP061725.1 coordinate 3,480,825, forward strand.
GGTGGTGCGGGTGGTGGCCAGGTCGGCCAGTTCGCCGTCGAGGCGGGCGAGTTCTTCGGTGAGCGCGGTGATCTGCTCGCGCAGCTGGTCGGCGCGTTGGCGTGTGGTGGTTTCGCGGTCGGCGATCAGGTCGAGGACGGTGGGGAGGTTCACCGGTGCCGCCAGGAGGGTGTGCTGGTTCCGGTCAGCCGGCGCACGATGTTCGCCGTCGACGCCCACAGGGTTCGTGACACCGACGATTCTGGTCGGCTTTCGTACTCCCGCGCGAGTCGGCGGTGCAGCATCAGGGTGCCGTTGACCTGCTCGACGATCCACCGTTTACGGATCGGTACGAACCCGGGCTTGGTGTCGGATCGTTTGACGATCTCGACGTCGATGCCCAGGACGGCGCCGTGCAGTGCAAGGTCCTGTTTGAACCCGGCGTCGACCCAGGCGCGGCTCACCGTCGGGGTGTGTGCGACGACCTTGTCGAGCAGCCGGATACCGATGGCGTTGTCGGTGACCGACGCTGCGGTCACCACGACCGCGATGACCAGCCCCAACGCGTCCACCGCCAGCCCCCGCTTACGCCCCGACACTTTCTTCGCCGCGTCCTTGCCGGTCGTCGCGGCCGGGACGTGGTTCGCCGCCCGGATCGACTGGGTGTCCAACACGACCGCGCTCGGATCCTCCCGACGGCCGACCTTCTCCCGGGCCTGGCAGCGCAGGAGATCGTGGATCACCTGGTCGGTGCCGTCGTCACGCCACAGCGCGAAGTAGTAGTAGGTGGCCGACTTCGGCGGCAGGTCGTGCGGCAGGTACGCCCACTGACACCCGGTCCGGTTCTGGTAGAAGATCGCGTTCACGATCTCCCGCAGGTCGTAGTCACCCTCACGACCCGACACCGAGACCGCGACCCGCTTGGCCTTCCACGCCTGCAGAAACGGCCCGATCAGCTCCCACTGCTCGTCGGTGACATCACTGGGATACCGCTTTCGATCACCCATGACCGGGCTAACGCCCCATCCGCCCGACGGTCACGACCAGAACTCACATTCAACCCATCGACTTACTGCTATCCATGGCGAACCCGCCGGAAGACCACCAACCGGACGCAACGCATAGATCAGATCAAGTTACTGCGGACCGCCCTCTCAGTGGTGTTGACGCCGTGTCGCAGGTTGCGGGGTGGGCCGGTGTCTGAGCCACCGCGAGCGCGTGCCACAGGTTCTGTCAGTGTGTCACAGGGCAGGTCAACCCGCCTTTGTCAGAAACCTTTCCATTAGTCACAGTCGATGACACTTTCCTGCTTTCCGTCTTTGTCGGAGGCCGGGACGCGGACGGTGATCGGAGGTGTGAGCAGCTCTGTCAGAGGCTTGTGAGCCCGCTGTGGCGGAATCGATGTCACCGCTCGCCGTGACGACACCGGCGGCGTCATCGAATCTCATCGCTGTCACAGGAGTTTTGACATGAGTGTGTCCGACGGTACGGACTGGCCCACTTCCGCCCTTGACGCGGCGGCGACCGCCTTCGCCGCGCTGACGTGTGAACCCGCGCCACTGGTTTTGGACTGCGCGGCGTTCGGCCTCGACACGGGTCTCCCGCAGCAGGAGGTGCCGTTGCCCGCGCTGCGGGAGTGGCTGTTGCGTCATCCTCGCGCCTATGCGGCGCGTGACGAGGTGTGGCGGGAGTTGATCCGCCGTGCTCGGCTCGACGGGCCGCACTGGGTCGTCGCTGCGGTCGGCATGGCGATGCCGGCGCTGCGGCAATACGCGGGCCGGTTGTGCGAGGGGTACAACGGCGACCCGGCGGACGTGGACGCCGAGATTCTGACCGGCTTCCTGACCGCGTTACGTGATCGGGCGGACCTGACCAAGCCGGCGCCGTACGCGAGCCTGTGCAAGGCGGCGTGGCGGGCCGGGCGTGACCTGCGGCTGCGGCAGCAGGAGTACGTGCCGGTGGAGGACATCGAGCACGTCACGTCCGGTCCCCGCACGCCGAAGGTGCCGTACGGGCATCCGGACCTGCTGGTCCGCCGTGCGGTGACCCTGGGAATCCTCGACCCGGAGGACGAGCAGGCCTACATCGACGTGCGGCTCGGACGACGCGCGATCGAGCCCATCGCCGCCGCGGCCGGCGTCAGCGTGGACGCCCTCCGTATGCGCCTGTCCCGCATCGACGGCCGCATCGCCGAAGCCCTCACGGACGGGCTGCTGACCGGGGGCGCGTCGCCGGAGACGGTGGCGCAGCTACGGCTGCAGGCCGGGCAGCGCGGCCGACGGCGAGCGGGCCGTGCCGCTGCCCGCCGCGAAGCCGCCGCCCAGGTCCCGGTCACGGCGGCTGCCTGACAACTCCACCCCACCGACTCCAGCGGCTGTGGCCCGACGTGCACCACGTCGGGCCACAGCCGTTTCTGCGGGAGACCGGCGGTTGTACCTGTCGATGTCTGTCAAGGGCTGTGAGCCCCGCCAACACTCACACAACGACACGCCTGGGCAGTTCCCCACCGCTGTGAGCCCCTGTCCTTCGGACACGCCTGCTGTGCGCAAGAACCAGCCCTGACCTGCGCTGTGAGCCGTCGCCGCACTGTGTGAGCGGCTTGTGGGCGCGGCAAGTGTTCGCCACGGCTCACAAACCCCGGTTTGGGGGTGCGGGACCTCTACGAGCCATGCCGCTCGTCGGTCCCGCCCGCCGCCGGGCGACACGAGGAGCGAATACGATCCGCATGCCTCGGGTGCCGCGCCACGTTGATGCGCTGACACCACATTGATGACCGCAAACCACCCACGAGGGAGGACGAGCTCCTCCCGGGGCTCACGCGGTTCGTCCGCTCCTTCACCTGCGCCCGGCGGCGGTCCCTTCAGACCGCTTCGAGCAATCGCCACGCCTCGGTCACGCCGTTCGTTCGGCGCGTCCAGGGCGCGGCGGGAGGTGAACCTCAATGTCCCGCACCCCACTGCGCACCCTTCTGAGACAACCCGCCGCACGCGCGGCGCTACGCGTCGCCGTGCCGGCGGCCGGCCTCGCCCTGACACTCGCCCTCCCGGTCGCCGCGCACGCCGACCCCGGCGCCGCCGTCGACCTGGCGGCGAACTCGCTGCCCGCCGTCATCACCAACCTCCGCATGTGGATCATGGGGATCCTCGCCGCGCTCGCCACCCTCTTCCTCGTCCTGGCCGGCGTGTACTGGGCCACCGCGGGCGGTGACCCGTCCCAGGTCGAGAAAGCGAAGCTGGCCCTGCGCAACGCGCTGGTCGGCTACGGCCTGGCCGTCCTCGCGCCGGTCCTGCTGCAGGTCGTCCGAGGCATCGTCGGGGGCTGACCCATGACGGTGTGGATGCTCGACCAGATCCTCGGCTGGATGACCACCGCGGTCCTGGCGTGCCTCGACGCGATCTTCGACCTCATCACCGGTGTCCTACTCACCACCCCGAGAGTCACCGCGCTGCCGCAGGTGCAGGCGCTCACCGGCCGATCGGTGTGGATCGTGGACGCCGTGTTCGTGTTGGCGTTCGTCGCCGCCGGCATCCTGATCATGGTCGCCGGCGGCGACGAACAGGCCCGCTACACGGCCAAGGACCTCCTGCCCCGACTGGTCGTCGGATTCACCGCCGCGCACTTCTCCCAACTGGTCTGCGGCCAGCTCATCGACCTCACCAACGCCCTGACCGCAGCCGTCGCCGACGGCTACGACAGCGACGGCACGTTCACCGCGATCCAGACCCACCTCACCGCCGCCCAGGACCGGGCCGTGCCCCTGCTGTTCCTCGTCCTGACCCTGATCATCACGATCCTGATCGCGACGACCGCGGTCCAACTCATCGGCCGGTTCGTCGCGCTGCTGGTCCTGACCGCCATCGCCCCACTGGCCCTGGCCTGCCACGCCCTGCCGCAGACCGACCCGCTGGCCCGCCTGTGGTGGCGCGCCTACACCGGCTGCCTGGCGATACCCGTCGCGCAGGCGTTCTTCCTCACCGCCGGAGAACGGGTCCTGCTCGACCCGGCGACCATGCTGCCCGTGTTCGGGATGCCCGCCGACCCCGGCGGCACCCTGAACCTCCTGGTCGTCGTGGTCCTGCTGTGGACCACCGTCAAGATCCCCGCACTGATGGCCCGCTGGGCGGGCCAGAGCGGACACGGCACCACCGCGATGCTCGGCGCCGCCGCCCGCGTCGTCGTGGTGCAGCAACTCACCCGCACCGTCCCCGGACTCTCCACCCTGAGAAGGACCGTCAGATGAGCACCCCCGAACCCGACACCGGCCCGGCACGCACGCGCATGCCCGCCGACGTCGACGCCCCCGACAAGGTCGCCTACGGCCTGACCTTCCACCAACTGGCCATCGTCGCCGCCGGAGCGCTTCTGTACTACGGCGCATGGCAAGCCTTGAACACGGTGGTCCCGGTACCGGTGCTCATCGGTGCTGGTGTGGTGTTGGGCGGGCTGGTGATCGGCCTAGCGCTCGGACGCCGAGACGGTCTGTCGATGGATACGTGGCTGCTGCACGCGATCCGTCACACCCGTACCCCTCGGTCGCTGGCCGCCGCTGACATCGCGGCGGAGCCCACTGCGCCGGACTGGGTCGAGACGCCGAAGAGCGGCCGGACGCCGCTGCCGGCGCCGTTGCGGCTGCCCGCCGACGCCATCGACGACGACGGGGAGATCAGCCTCGGTAGCGCCCGCGCCGCGATCGTCGGCACCACCACGGTGAACCTCGCGCTGCGCACCCCCGACGAGCAGGCCGCCCTCATTGAGGGCTGGGGCAGGTGGCTCAACAGCCTGTCCACGCCGACGCAGATCGTCGTGTCGGCGCAGCCGGTCGATCTGGCGTCTCACAGCCGTGCGCTCGCCGCCGCCGCAGATGCCCAGCCGCATCCGCAGCTTCGCGCGGCGTGCGCCGACCACGCCGAGTTCCTCGGCGACCTCGCCTCGCGGCGCGACCCGCTGCGCCGGCAGGTCCTGGTCGTCCACCGCACGACCGCAGGCGAGCGCACCGGGCACGCCGCTCGGCGCCGCGCCGACGACACCGTTCGGGCACTGGCCGGGCTCGGCGTCAGCCCCCGGGTGCTCGACGGCGCGGCAGTGACCGCCGCCCTGACCTGCGCCGCCGACCCCTACCGGCCACCGCGCCCGGGCGGCCTCGCCGCACCCGATGCCGTCATCACCGCGAGCGCCCCCGCTCGCACCCGCAGGAAGAGGAGGACATCATGATCAGGAGGAGACGCTCCGGCGGCGCGGCCGTGGAAGCCCCGCCGGCCTCGCTGGCGTCGGCGGTCGCACCGGCCACGGTCGAAGTCGCGCCCCGGTGGCTGCACGTCGGCGACGGATACGCCGCCACCCTGGTGGTGACCGGCTACCCGGCCGAGGTCGGCCCGGCGTGGCTGGAACCGCTGTTGTCCTGGCCGGGCCGGCTCGACCTCGCCATGCACATCGAGCCGCTCCCGGCGCCGATCGCCGCGTCCCGGCTGCGAAAGCAGCGGGCCCGGCTGGAGTCCTCCCGGCGGGCCGACTCCGAGCGGGGCAAGCTGGCCGACCCCTACGTCGACGCCGCCGCTCACGACGCCGGCGACCTGGCCGAGCGCCTCGCCCGGGGCGCGGCGAAGCTGTTCCGGGTCGGCCTATATCTCACCGTGCACGCCCGCACCGAAGACGAACTACTGCAGGCGTGCGCGCAGGTCCGGGCCGCCGCCGCATCAACCCTCCTCGAGGTACAACCCGCGACCTGGCGCCAGCTCCCCGGATGGACCACCACCCTGCCGCTGGCCTCCGACGGGCTGCGGATGCTGCGCACCATGGACACCCAAGCCCTGGCCAGCTCGTTCCCGCTGGCGTCACCGGATCTGCCCGCGCCGCCGCCCGGTGACCCGCCGACCACCGGTGGCGTCCTCTACGGCGTCAACCCCGCCAGCGCCGGGATCGTCTGGTGGGACCGCTGGACGCAGGAGAACCACAACGCCATCGTCCTCGCCCGAAGTGGGGCGGGGAAGTCGTACTTCGTCAAGTTGGAGATCCTGCGCAGCCTCTACCAGGGTGTGCAGATCGCGGTCGTCGATCCCGAGGACGAGTACCTGCGACTGTGCGACGCGGTCGGAGGCAGCGCCGTGCGCCTCGGCCTCCCGGGCGTGAAGATCAACCCCCTGGACTTGCCGGCCGGCGACCGGCGTCCGGACGTACTCACCCGCCGTGGACTGTTCCTGCACACGCTGATCAGCGTGCTGCTCGGGCATCAGCCGCCACCGGCGGAGCGGGCCGCCCTGGACCGGGCCATCCTCGCCGTCTACCGGTCCGCCGGCATCACGGCGGACCCGGCCACACATCACCGACCGGCACCACTACTACGCGACCTGGCCGAGACGCTGCGCACCGACGACGACCCGGCCGCCGCGACTCTGGCCGCCCGGCTCGCGCCGTGGGTACAGGGCAGCTTCGCCGACCTGTTCAACGGGCCGACCACCCAAACCCCACTCGGGCACCTCGTCGTGTGGTCCCTCCGTCACCTGCCCGACGAGCTGCGCACGGTCGGCACGCTGCTCGCGCTGGACTCGATCTGGCGCACGGTCGACGCGCCGGTCGGCCCGCCGCAGCGGCGGCTCGTCGTGGTCGACGAGGCCTGGTTGCTGATGCGTGACGGCGAGGGCGCAAGGTTTCTCTTCCGCATGTCGAAGGCGGCGCGTAAACGCAACGCGGGGCTGACCGTGGTCACCCAGGACGCCGCCGACGTGCTCGGCACGGACCTCGGTCAGGCGGTGGTGTCCAACGCCTCGACGCAGGTGCTGCTGCGGCAGGCGCCCCAGGCCATCGACGCCGTCGGAGAGGCTTTCGGCCTCACCGGCGGCGAGCGACGGCTGCTGCTGTCGGCCCGCCGCGGCCAGGGGTTGTTGATCTCCGGGGTGAACAGGACGAGCTTCGAATCGATCTCCTCGGAGGCGGAGCACGAGCTGTGCACCACGAACCCGGCCGAGTTGGCCGACCTCGACGAGAAGGACGACCTGTGACACCACCAGCCGAAATTCTCCGAGCGGCTCTCGTTTCGCCGCCACCGGCGCCCAGCCCCACGTTCGGGCCGGGCGCCGATCTCGTTCCGCCAGCAGGACCCGGGGCCGCTGTGGTCGACGCCGCCGTGTGGGCCGCACATCGGCCGTGGCTGGCCGGTGTCGCCGCCGGCCTGCTCGCCGTCTGGGTGGCCGGCCGCAACATGGTGGAGATCTGGCGGCACCGCCACCACGCCCACGGCGCACGGCTGGTGACGATCGCGCCGCCGCCCGAGGTCGACCCGCACAGCGCGGGCGCGTTGTGGGCGAACCTCGCCGGTGTGCTCACCCCGTCGCGGCGACGGCGCCTGCTCTACGGCGCCCCGCACGTCGTGTGGCAGTACACGTGGTCCGGCCGGCAGCTGCTCATCTCGATCTGGGTCCCCGGCACCGTTCCCCCGGGGGCGGTCGAGGCGGCGGTACGGGCGGCGTGGCCCAGCTCGGCCACCGCCACCGATGACAATCCGCCACCGCCGATCCCCCTGGAAGCGCATCCCGCCGCTGGTGGGCACCTGCTGCCGGTCTACGCGGAGTGGCTTCCCCTGGCCACCGACCACGACACCGACCCGCTGCGCCCGCTGATGTCCGCCGGAGCGCAGCTCAAGCCCGGCGAGTACGCGTGCGTACAGATCCTCGCCCGCCCCGCCACCCCACGGAGGGCGGCACGAGCCCGCCGGGCGGCCGGACGGCTGCGGGCCGGCAGGACCGCCTTTCCCGCGATCAACCCGGCCGCACCGGTGCTGTGGCTGCTCGACGCGTTCCTGCCCGGCAGCGGCGGCACCGGCCGCACCACGCCCCCGGCCAGGCGTGATCCCACCGTCGAGCGGGACGTGCGGGCGATCCTCGACAAGACGGCGCACCCGCTATGGCAGACCGGCATCCGGTACGCGGTCGCCACCACCAACCGCCGGCACGGCGCCGACCCACTCGGTCGGCTGCGGGGCATCGCCGACACGCTCGCCTCGGCATTCGCCATCCACACCGGCCGCAACCGGCTGACCCACCGAGCACGGATGCCCGCGCCTGTGGCCGTCCTCGCCGCCCGCCGACTCGGTCCGGGATTCCTCACCTCAGCCCCAGAACTCGCCGCACTCGCCGCGCTGCCGCAGGACCTCACCGTTCCCGGCCTGGACCGGGCGCGGGCCGCCTCGATGCCGGCACCGGTCGCGGTTCCCGGCGGCGGACGCGGGGTGAAGATGCTGGGCGACGCCGAAATCGGTGGCCACGCTGTGGGGCTGTCGGTGCCCGATGCGAGGTATCACATGCATGTGATCGGATCGACGGGCTCTGGCAAGACCACACTGCTGGTCAACATGGCCCTCGACGACATCAAAGCCGGCCGGGGCACCGTCGTCATCGACCCGCACGGCGACCTCGCCCTGGACATCCTCGACCGGCTCCCCGCCGACGTCGGCGACCGCGTCGTGCTCTTCGACCCCGACCAGGACAACCCGCCCACGCTGAATCCCCTTGAGGGCGAGGACCCCGACCTCGTGGTCGACAACCTGGTGTCGATCTTCGGGAACATTTTCGCCAAGGCGTGGGGGCCGCGAATGGACGACGTCATGCGGGTCGCCTGCCTGACGCTGCTACGGCACAACAACGTGACCCTGCAGCACATCCCGCCGTTGCTGAACTCGCCGCAGTTCAGAAGCGCGATGACGGTGGACCTGGACGACCCGGCCGGGCTGAGCGGCTTCTGGCAGTGGTACGACAGCCTGAACGACTCGCTGCGGTCGCAGGTCATCGGGCCGGTCCTCGCCCGCCTGCGGTCCTTCCTGCTGCGCGACTTCGTGAAGCGGACGATGCGGTACCCGAAGTCGAGTTTCGACATGGGCAAGGTCCTCGACGGCGGAGTGCTGCTCGTCCGGATTCCCAAGGGTGTGCTCGGCGAGGACACCAGCCGGCTGCTCGGCTCCCTCGTCCTCGCGCAGGTGTGGCAGGCCGCCACCGCCCGCGCCGCCACCGCACCCGAGCGGCGCCGCGACGCCAGCCTCATCATCGACGAGGCGCAGAACTTCCTCACCCGTGCGGCCTGAAAGTCGCTTGTAGCCAGTGAATTACCCGGGAGGTGACGGTAATTCCCCGCTCAGTGGTCGTAATGGGCGGGTCTCCTAGGGCGGGTGCGGGACTGGTAACGGATCCGTGCTAAGCCGCCTGACACGAAGCCCCAAGAGCAGGTGGGCCATCACCAGCCACAGGGCAAGGAGAAGACCTGAAGGACGAACGTAAGTGAACCCCCGATGAGGCCTCGTAAAAGTTGACCGCATCAATGGTTGGCAATCGGCGGAAAGGACCCGGAGTTGGAAGGCTCAAGGTGGCAGCGGGAGGCGGGTTTCTCCTGCTGCGTGACCACCACCGGTCCCGGGGTAAAGGGGGCGTCCTCCCAGGTCGCATCTGGCACAAGCGGAACAGGTAAACCCCGTAGCGGTCCAGAGCGGATGCGTTCTGGTAAGCCGACGGTAACGGACGCTGAACTCCGCTGCGGGAGTAGGAAGACCCGAGAAGCGAATGCCGCTAGGACGAAAGTTCAGGGGAAACCGTGGAACCAGGCGCCTCAGCCTCCACGGATAACCCGGCGGATACCGGGACCTGTTCCCGGGCCCGAAAGGGAGCCCACGCGGGTCTGGTAGGCCTTTGACGATTCGAACCACAAAGCCTTAACCAACGCCGGAGTTAGATACCGAAGGAGAAGAAGTGACCGACACGACCGCAAGCAGTCCAAACGCGGCGGCGGACGTCCTGTCTTCGCCTGCGGGGAACCAAGCGTTGGACGACGCCCGGTACTGGCACAGCATCGACTGGGTCGACGCCGAGCGCACCGTACGGCGACTGCGGCAGAGAATCTTCAAAGCGACGCAGGACGGGGACCTGAAGAAGGTCCGCAATCTCCAAAAGCTCATGCTGCGTTCACGCTCCAACACGCTGGTCAGCGTGCGGCGGGTGACGCAGCGGAGCCTGGGACGGCGCACCCCCGGGGTAGACGGGGAACTGGCGCTTGACCCGACGGCCCGGGGGCGGCTGGCAAGGACACTTGCCGAGCAGCCCCGGCCTACGGCCAAGCCTGTGCGCCGTGTGCACATCCCGAAAGCGAACGGGAAGATGCGTCCGCTCGGTATCCCGGTGATCCGGGACCGGGTGCAGCAGGCCAGGGTGAAAAACGCCCTGGAGCCTGAGTGGGAGGCGCGGTTCGAGGGCCGAAGCTACGGCTTCCGTCCCGGACGCAGTTGTCACGACGCGATCGCCGCGGTTTTCAACTTCGCGGCGGGTAAGAAGGCCCGGCGACGCTGGGCTCTGGACGCGGACCTGACCAGCGCCTTCGACAAGATCAACCACGATCGCTTGATGGAGGCCATCGGCGCGTTCCCGGCTGCTCGGGAGATCCGCCGCTGGCTCAAGGCCGGTGTGATGGAGGGCGGGCGGTTCGCCCCGACCGACGAGGGTGCACCTCAAGGCGGAGTGATAAGCCCCCTGCTGCTGAACATCGTCCTACACGGCATGGGGACCGCCGCAGGTGACCGGGAGGACGGCACGGTACGGCAACGATGGTTGCAGTGCCCGCCAGCGTTCGTCCGGTACGCCGACGACTTCGTGGTGCTGTGCACCACGAAGGAACAAGCGGAGCAGGTGAAGCAGCGGCTCGCCGACTGGCTGGCGCCGAGAGGACTGGCCTTCAACGAGGACAAGACACGGATCGTCCACCTTGATGAAGGCTTCGACTTCCTCGGCTTCAACGTCCGGCGATACGACGACAAACTGCTGATCAAGCCGAGCGACGCGGCGGTAAGACAGGTCAAGGGGAAAATTAGGGAACTGGTGAGCGTCATGCGCTCCGCCCCAACCGAGGACGTCATCAGGCGACTCAACCCCTTGATCAAGGGATGGTCCACCTACTACAGGGGCGTAGCCTCCACGGAAACGTTTACGTCCCTGGACCACTACGTGCACTACCGCATGTACCGGTGGGCCAAGCGCCGCCACAACATGAAGTCGGTCGCGTGGATACGCGACCAGTACTTCGGGCGCTACAACCCCGAACGGGAAGACCGCTGGGTCTTCGCCGACCGCACCACTGGACGGTACCTGTACCGGTTCGCATGGACCCATATCCAACGGCATGCCCTCGTGAAGGGCCGGGCGTCCAAAGACGACCCGCAGCTGGAGGACTACTGGGCGGCACGCACCCGAAAGCGAAAGCATCCAGAAGCCGACAAGCGCAACTTGTGGCTGGCTGCCAAGCAGAAGGGACTGTGCCCGCTATGCGGATTGGACCTGATCGCCGGTGCGGGCTACGAACCTGAGTCCGTCTACGAATGGGCGTCCTGGTTCTGGGCCAACTCCCGAACGATCAACAGGCACCACGTGGTCTACCGGTCGCACGGCGGCCCGGACGTCAAATCCAACCTCATGCTCATCCACTGGGAATGCCACCGGCAACACCACGCCAAGGCAACTTCCGATGGACCCAAGGAGATCCAGAATGCGCGCTCATAGTGGCCTGCTTGAGCCGGATGCGGGGAGACCCGCACGTCCGGTTCTGAGGGGGCCCTCGACCCGAGAGGGTCGGTGGGCTACCCGACTCGCCAACAGCCTGGACACGATGCTCGCCGAGGCACGCAAGTACCGGCTCTCGCTGGTGCTCGCCCACCAGGACCTGGCGCAGTTTCCACGCGACCTGCTCGCCGCCGCGTCGGCTAACGCCCGCAACAAGATCTACTTCACCGTGGCGCCGGAGGACGCGAAGGTGCTGTCCCGGCACACCGGGCCCGAGCTGGGTGAGCACGACCTCGCCCACCTGGACGCGTACACCGCCGCCGCGCGTCTGGTCGTCGATGGCCGGCAGACGCCGGCGTTCACGATGCGGACCCGGCCGCCGAGGCCGGTCGTCGGTGAGTCGACCGCCATCCGGCAGGCAGCCGCGGCGGCGGTACCGGTTCAGGACACCAGCGCCGTCGACGAACTCGTCGAGCGGCTCAGCCGCAAGCCCGACGATCGGCGGTCCCGGCGGAAGGGTGACCGCGCCTGACTCACCGGTCAACCGGTGGCGCCGCCCGGGTCGCGCATCGGCTCGTCACGGGGATCGTCACCGGTGACCGCCGGATGCCAGCCGAACAGTGCTGACCTGGGCTGTCAGTGCCGCACACGGCCCCTGACAGACCATCCGCACTGCCCTCCTCTGTGCCAGACACCCCTCCCGATCGGGAGGGGACCTCATTCTGCCCAAGGAGCAAACCGTGTACTCCCGTGTTCCGTCCGCCTCCAGCAAACCGGATCCCCTCGCCGTCTTCGGTCGTATCGTCCCCCGTGACCATGCCCTGCTCGCCCTGCTGGCCGAGCACTACCTGCTGTCCACCGACCAGATCACCCACACCTTCTTCGACGGCCGTCGCACCGCGCAGCGGCGGCTCACGATCCTGCACCGCCTCGACGTGCTGCACCGCTTCGGCCGCAGCGGCGCCCACGGCCGGTACGGGTCGCTGCTCTACACCCTCGGCCCCGTCGGGCTGCAACTGCACCCGAGCGTCTACCACGACCCGGCCGGCACCGGCGGCAAGCCGCCGCGCAGCTCCCTGGAGCGGGCCAAGCGGATCGCCGCCAGCGGCCAGGTCAATCACCTGCTCGGCGTGAACCAGTTCTTCACCGACCTGATCGCCACCGCCCGCCGCACCGACGGCGCCCGCCTGTCGCGGTGGTGGTCCGAGCAGCACGCGACCACCGTCTACGCCCAGGCCGGCATCCGGCCCGACGGACACGGCATCTGGACGACTTCGGACACTTCGACCGGTTTCTGGCTGGAGCACGACAACGACACCGAGAACTTGGCACGGGTCGTGGCCAAGCTCCGCGGCTACGAGCGCCTCACCGCCTTCGGTCCCCGCTACCCCGTGCTGTTCTGGGTGCCCAGCCGGCGCCGCGAGGCCAGCCTGCTCGGCGTCCTCGCCGGACTGCGCAGCGCCAGCCCGATCGCCACCGCCGTGCACAGCCCCGACCCCGCCGGCAGGGTGTGGACCCTCGTCTCGGACCCCACCCACCGGCGGCACCTGCACGAACTGCCGTCGGACCACGGACCCGACGCGGTCACGAACCCGCAGCGCTTCGACGACCTGTAGACACCGGCACGCCGGCTACCGTCCGCGTCTGTCAGACAACAAGATCATTTGTGAGAGTCGCGGAGTCTCACAGCGACGGCGCCGACATCGGCAAAGTACCCGCCTGAACGTCTCACACCGCAGGTCAAGCCCACTCTTCGGCGAGCAACTCGCCGGACCGGCCTGACAGAACAGGCCGCTACCGTTCACGGCACTAACAACACCTCAATATATCTCCACCCCGGTTCGGTCCCACCTCGGAACCACCGCCGCACCCACCGGTGCGCCACGCCCACCCGCCCCCAAGGCCGGTCGGCACCGCGCCGCGCGGCGACCCAGGTCGCACCCAACCAACCCGCACCACACCTTCCCCTTCAACCGACCCACGCACCCAGTGGGCCGGTTATCTCCGCGCGCCCTGACGCGCCCACCCGTAGGAGGACCGCCTTATGTCCAAGACCCCCCGCCCGCTCGCCCACACCCCGGCCGTCAAGCCGAAGGCCACGATCCGCACCATGATCCTCTGCATCCCGCAGGAGCTGCCCCGCGAGGCATTGACCTCGCACCAGCTCGACCGCAACTTCGGCGTCCAGGGCACCCTGTCGGCCCGGTTCTGGGCCAGCGGTGCTCTGCATCTCTGGCAGCGCCGGCAGATGATCAGCATGCGTAAGGGCCGCCCGGCCTACTGCGCCGGCGGACCGGCGAAACTGCTCGACCTGGACGGCATGCTCCAAGCCGCCGCCATGGGGGCGGGCATCCGCCACCAACTGTTCAGCAGGGTCGTGCACGGCACCCGCAACGCCACCCCGTGGCACGTCTACGAGTCCCGCCACCTGGCGGACCCGGACAAGTACCTGTGGGACAAGGCCGCAGCGGACTTCAACAACCAACCCCGCGTAAACGCGATCCGGATGCACAACGCCGCCACGTACGGCGCCGGGCAGATCGCCCTCAACGAGCTGGAGATGTACCAGGCCGGATACATGGCCTACCAGCACCACAGCGCGCTGACCGCGATCGCGGGCGATGTGCTCATCACCGCCGAGGGCGCCAAGCTGGCCCCGGCCAGCGACGCCATGGCCGACCGGGTCACCTACCTCGAACAGGCCAACCGCCTGTTCGCCGCCATCGACCCCGACCAGCGCCTGCTCGCGGTCGCGCTCTGACCACGCCGAAACAGGAGGAGGACAGCCCCATGGGCCGCGCCATGTTCCTGCTCGACGAGGTCGAGCAACTCGCCGACGCCTGCGTCCGCGCCCAGCGCCGCGACGCCGGCAACCGCGAGGCACCCCAGCCGGCACCACCGGCACTGCGGGTGATGCACGACGAGTTCCACCAGATCTATCTCACCGGCGACAGCACCTACGCGGGCGAGAACCACCGCCTGCGACCCGTCACCTCCAGCCTTCTCGGCTGGCAGGAGACACCGGTGCTCGCCGGAGAGCTCACCGGCAAGCGATACCGACGGCTGTACCCGGGCCGTCTCGGCGACATCCCGCTTGCCGGACCAGCGCACAACCTGCTCCACCTCATCCAGTCCGGCGTCGACGCCGGCTGGAGCACCTTCGTCATCGACTACATCGACGACACCGTCATCCCCGGTGTCGGCCGCGGACGCTTCCACGCCCCGCACTGACACCTGCAGGAATCGATCGGTCCAGCAGCCGCCATCCCTGTACCCGAGGGACACGCGCTGCTGCCCGGTCGGCTCCACCCACCACCCCAACGCATCCCTCAGCTTGAAGGGACACCCCAGCATGAACTCGGTCTTCCGGTTCAACCTCGCCGCCGCGATGGAACTCGCCGAACACGCCGTGTCCGCCGCCGAACACGGCGACCCCATCGACGACGAACCCGCCGGACCCGCGCTGCTCCTCGTCGCCGACGACGGCGTGTACCTCATGTCCAACGGCCTGCCGCAGCCACCGCCGGGCCCGGACCAGCCGGCGACCTCGACCGTACGGGCGGTCTTCGCCGAGCACCGCAGCCCAGGGCAGCCGACTCACGACGGCGACGACCTGCTCATCGCCCTGCCGCTATCCCAGCCCGGCGACCCGCTCATCGAGAAGCTCCGCGCCGCCTCCCGCACCGGTCACGACGCCCTGGTCATCACCCTCCTCGACGACCAGCTCACCGTCGCTGCCACCCGAACGCCGCACGCCCCGCGCCTCGGCTGAACCTGCCGGCCGCCCCAGGGGCGCCCAGCCGACGCCGCGGCCGGCGAGACGGCCGCCCTTTCCCTCTTCCACCAGTAAACGGCACCAGCCCGGCAAGTCGCCGGATCCCGTCGTGCCCGCAGAAGCCAACGGCGGCCAATCCCGGTCGTCGTCATCACCCTGTCTGAAAGGACACGTCAGCATGCCGCAACTTCCGATCTGCCCCGTCTGCGCCGAGCCGGTCGCAGACCAGCCCGTGCAGGGCTGGACCAGCGCCTACCGCGGTGGCGAAGCCCCGTGGTGGCACCTGATCGACAACACACCCATCTGCCCCGCCGGGGGCGGAACCTACTCCCAGGCGGTGTTCGTCGAGGACGGGCTCCCCGCCGACACCCAGTCCCACACCTGGCTCTTCGCGATGAGCGAGCTGTTCACGATCGTCGGCCCCTACGACCCCGCCCGACTGGGCAGCGCCCTCACCGCCGCCGAGCACCTCACCCGCTGGCTGTTCACGGCCACCGGACCGTTCAGCGCGTTTCTGGCCATGCCCACACCAACCGACGTCGCGGCCCTGATCGGGCACCTGCACCGCACCATGCGGCTACTGGCCCGCGTGCACGTACAGACCGATTCCTACATCGTCGAGCAGGTCCGCCAGCCGCACTTCACCGGCCTCGACCCCGCCAGCAGGGCCGGGGGAGAGGTCATCGACGCGGCCGACGACGCTCACGTATTCCTGAAGTACGCGGCGGACGGGACCGCCCAGTCCGCGCAGGTGGCCGGGATCGCCTTGTCCCATGCCCGCAAGGTCGCCGCCCTGACCGCGGCCACCTCCGCCGGACGCACCGACGAGCGCGAATCCGCCCGGGACATCGCCTCCGGCGCGACCGAGCCGACGGGTCAGGATCTCCCACAGCAGACAAGTGACACCGTCGAGCTCTCCGATGCCCATGTGGACGAGCTGATCGCATCGGCCTTCGGTGACGAGGCGGGCTTCGGCTCGGAAATGACCGAACGCGCCACCCGGATGCTCGCGACCCTCATCACCTACCTGTCGAACTGCCTCGGCCCGGCCCGGGCCGCCGCCATCCCCACCTCGCAGGAACTCGCAGATCTCGCCACCTCACTCACGTACGTCACGCACACCCTGGTCAGCGGGCTGCGACACCTCACCGAAAGCCCACGCGGCAGCGAAACCGACGGTCTAGACAAGACCGACGCCGCTGCAACGCGGGCGTCGCTCAAGGATGCCGTCGAAGGTCTGCGCTTCGCCGCGAACCACTTCGCCGCCGCCTCCTACACCGCCGCCGGCCTCGACCCCGAAGGAAATCAGCGGTGACCAGCGGCGGCGAGGAGGAGGGCAACGCGGACACGACCGCACCCCGCACAGCGCCGGTCGACCGTGTCTTCGGCGAGCGCCGGCAGGGCTACGACCTCACCGAGATACGGCGCGTCGACGGCAAGCTCCTCCGAGTCCGGATCCACCGCGACTTCTACCCACACCAGAGCCACGCGCTCGTCCAGGTCCTCACCCCGGCGATGACCTGGACCGAGCTGACGACCGAGCCGGCGTCGGCATGGCACGCCGCCACTCCGTCCAGCAGCACCAGCCCCGCACCGCTCGACCACCTCGCCGAGCGGCTCTTTCAACGAGCTGAGGCGATCCTGCGCACGGAGTAGGGCCGCACCGACCAAGGTCTTGCGCCTGCACGTCACCGATGACGCGCGCAGTGCCTTCGTTCCGCTCGTGGCATCCCGCACCACGTCAACTCCGGCCGTCGCCCGACCGAACACGCGCGATCACCCGCGCACCCGGGCACGGCCGCACGGCCGTGCCCGGGACATCCCAGAGAGGAGCGATACCGATATGCCCAGGGGCCGTTCCCGATGGTCGACGCCTGCGCCGACCTGCCACCCCGAGGGTGACACCACCGCCTGGCCCGAGCAGCGGTACGCCTGCGACTGCGGCGAGGAACTACGACTGGTTCGGATGAGCCTCGGCATCAACGACTGGGCCCACGAGACCCTGTCCGGGCAGCGCTACCGCGACGACCGGCCGCCACTGCTGCGTGAAGACCCGGCCCGCTGGTGGGACGAACTGCGTCGTCGCATGGCAGCCGGTGACATGCGCGCGGCCCAGATCTACAGCACGGTGAGCGCCGCCGAGGACCTCGGATGGAACCTGTGGCGGCACTCCCACCACCCGGCGACGACGCTGACGAAGAGGTCCGACCGGCAGCCACCGTACTGCTGCGAGTCACCGATGTGGGCCAGCCCGGACGGCTGGACCTGCCGTATCACCCACCGCCTCTTCCCCTACACCGCCGCGACGCACTGACCGGCCCGGCACACGGCAACCGCCGTGCGCCTCAGGTCAGGTGCCGCGCCTGAGGCACCAGCGCGCAAAAGTTCCGTCGCCCGGCCGAACAACGCCTGACCGCTCCGCATCCGGGGCACGGCCGACCGGCTGCGCCCGGGACCCTTCGCTGAAAGGACCCGCTCATGGTGTACCGCGCGCCCAACGCTCAACAACTCGTCGAGATGCTCACCGACGCCATCCGCCGCCACGACGGCAATCCCGCCCTGCTCGACCGCGTCCTGGTCGACGTCAGCGGTGTGCGTGTCCCGATCGACTTCGTCGACCTGTTCGACGTCACCGACGAGTGCCAGCAGACCGGCTGCCACTGCGGCTACGGCCAGGAGGACCGGCCCGAGGACGCCCCCAGGAAGGGCGTGCACTTCGAGTTCCTCATCGGCGGCGACGTCCCCTGATCCCGCCACCGGTGCCAGCCGCGCTCCCGGTGCTGGTACCGGCCCTGCTCACCCACGTCTCGGCTCTTTACCCCGCGCCATACAGGCGTCGGGGCCCACCCCATACCCGTTGAAGGGAAACCCGATGGCAACCAGAACGATCTTCGTGGTCACCGATGACCTGGACCACAGCCAGGACAACGTTGGCACCTACCGCTTTGCGCTCGAAGGCGTCGAGTACGAGATCGACCTCTCCGCGCACAACCTCGCCCGGATGCGAGAGGTGTTCGCCCCGTACATCGAGGCGGGCAGGCGGCTCCCGAAGCAGGCTCCCGCCCGGCGGGGTTCCGGCACCCGCGACAGCCGATCGGTCAACGCTCAGCTCCGCGCGTTCTGGGCCAGCCACGAGGAGCGGCTGGGCCTGCCCCCGCACCGCGACCGCGGCCTCATCCCGCGCGAGGTCCGCGACGCCTACCGCAACGCCCACTGACCCACGCCCCTATCGGAAGGAACACCAAGGACATGCGTGTCATCGCTGCGCTGCCACGACCGGCAGGCGAGTTCAAGCCCGTCACCGCCGTCGCGGCGCCCCGCGAGTCGGTGGTCGTCACCTGGTGCCGGGAGATCGCGACCAACACCGCCACCTCCGTCGGCAGCCCCGTCGAGAACGCCGAATACCTGCTGACGCTCTACCCTCACGGCTTCGCGCCGTACTCGCTGTACAGCTCCTTCGTCATCGCCGGCCGCACCATGTCGATCTCCGTGCTGTGGGACGACCTGTGGCGCGAGCCCGGATTCGCCCTCGCCATCGACGGCCAGCCGGTGCCCCTGGACGCCACGAGCACCGCACGGCCAGCCGCCGTCATCGCCCACGCCGCCTGGCACGCCATCCTCGCCCCCAGTCCCCGAAGGGCTCGCTGATGGCACACCACCTGATCGCGGTGCCCCGCCCGGTCACGCCGGGGTGGTACGGCGGCCGGTCGCAGCCGCCCACCTGCCGGTTCACCTCGGCCGAGTGGTCGGTGGCGGTGGCCGATGCCCACGCCTGACTACGAGCCCCGGCGCGGCAGCACGGCCGTGTTCTCCGGCCGCTGGCTGCGCTACGAGCCGGTCCCCGGGTTCGACCGCTACCACGAGGGCTACCGCGCGACGGTGCTCGGCTGGTGGAACGGCGCCTTCGAACTCTCGCTCGACCACGAGGCCACGACCGCACTCGCCCAGACGTTCAACGGCATGGCCGACTACGTGGGCGGCGACTGGCGCACGGTCGACTTCGACGGCCACACCCTCACCATCGCCCGCCCGCCGTCCGTCGGCGGCGGCGTCCACCGCGCCGAACCCGCTGACGGCCGCTACCGAATCGGCTGGGGCCTGCCCTGGCTGCCGGTGAACCCCCACCGCTGCGACCGCGTCTTCGGCCACCCGTAGCCGGACAGCCCCGGCAGCACCGGGCCTCGCAGGCCCCCGCCCACGCTTCGACGGCGTCCCGAAATCCGGTCAGCCGACTTGATCACGAGGCGCCGTCGAAGCGTCCATCAGTGCACGCCACATCCAAGCACGTCGAACAGCAACCCCAGGGAGGACCAATGGAAAACCCGGAACAGACCACGATGCCCACTCTCGACAAAGTCGCCGCCGCGCTGGCCGAACTCGGTCAGGAAACCGCCGCCGCCATCGCCGCACGCGCCGGCGTCGGGTACTCCACGGCCACGAAGAAGCTCCGCGTGCTGGAAGAAGCCGGCCAGGCCGAACCGTACCGCGCCGACGACGGCCGCACCCTCTGGCGCCCGGCCCCGAGCACCGCGGGCAGCACCGACGGCGACGACGCGTCAGCCAGCACGCCCGATGCCGAACTGCGCGACGCACCGGCACCGCCCATCGCCGAGGACGGGGGCCGCGAGCAGGCTGACGAACCCTCCACACCGGCACAGAACACGACCGGGCAAGACGATCCCTCCGCACCAGCGGAAGACACCACCGAGCCGGACGAGCCCACCGCCGACCAGCCAGACGACGGCCCCGCGTCAACGGACGACGACACGGACCGGCCGACCCCACACGACCCGCCGGGCCAGCCGGACGACTCCCCGACCGAGCCGACTCCAGCAGCCGAACCTCAGGAGAATCGCGACGAACCCGCCGAGGCCGGCAGCGTCAGCGACTCGGTCGTCGCGACGGTCGACGAGACGGACGTTGCCGACCCGCCGGCGAGTACGGACGACTCGGCCTCGGCCAGCGCCCCGGCCGAGGATCCGAACGCCTCCACCGACGGTAGCCCACGCCGGTCGAAGGGCACGCTACGTGGCGCCATCCTCGACGTGCTTGAGGCCCACCCGGACCAGCAGTTCAAGACCAGCGAGTTGTGTCAGGCCATCGACAGGGCGAACGAGGGCAGCGGCTCTGCGAAGGCCAGCGCGGGCGCGGTCGTCAACGCCGTGCACAAGCTCGTCGCCGACAACCGAGCCATCCAGGTTGTCGAACGACCGGCGGCCTTTCAACTCGCCCCGAAGACCGACTGACCGTCCACCTCTGGTAGCCCGGGGTGGGCGTCGATCTTGGCGGAACACGCCCACCCCGGTGCTCCTCCTACAAAGGAGCGATGTCGAGTGTCCCACCTCAACTCCTACCTCACCGCAGCCGGCGGACTCCTCGCCGGTCTCGCCGCCGCGGCACCCCTGCTCGCCTGGCAGCGGCAGATCATCCACCAACAGCGACAGGCTCTGGCGGCCCGCGAGCGGGACCTCTCCTACTGGCGCGACCTCGCCACGCACAGCGACACCACCGACCTGCCGAACCGCAGGGCGTTGCAGGCCAATCTGGAGGCCGCCTTCTCGCTCGGGGAACCACTCGGGCTCGTCCTCATCGACCTCGACCGGTTCAAGTGGGTCAACGACACGTACGGTCACGAGCACGGCAACGCCCTGCTGTACCAGGTCGGCGAGCGCCTAGCCACCCTCAAGCCACCAGCAGTCCTGGTCACGCACCTGTCCGGCGACGAGTTCGCCGTCGTCGTCCATGGCGACGAGGCCGAGGTCGAGGAAGTCGCCCACGCGGCCTATGTACTCATCTCGGGTACCCCGAACACCGTCGATGACCAGCAGTTGACTCTCACCGCCAGCGTCGGCTACGCGGTCGCGGAACCGTACATGCTGCCCCGCGACCTTTTGCATGCGGCGGATCAGGCGATGTACCTGGCCAAGGCCAGGCGCAGTGGAGCCCACGCCCACGACCCGAGCCACCACACGCCGCCGGGTGCCGTTACCCGCTACCGCGACCTGCGGTAACACCGCCCCGGCAGCACCTGGCGCCAAGCGATCCCATCCACAGGAGCCCCGCAGGCCGATCGGCCTGCGGGGCTCCCTGCGTCTCAAGGAGCCGAAACAGCGTGCTGTCCTTTCCCACCGTCCACACCCTGACCGGATGCCTCCTCGACCTCGAAGCCAGCGCCGACGAACTCGGCTGGGGTCGCCCGCCCTTCCTGCTGCTCATCCAGGACCAGCCCGCACCATCGGCACCCAGCCCCAAGGCACGCCAGATGACTGCCGTACGGGTACCGGTGAACCCGGGGCGCGTGGGCCGGTACCGCGCCGGCCTGCCCCACCTCCTGCTGGATCTCGCCACGTCGCTGAGCACCGACCGGCCCCTCGGGCGGCCCACGCTGGCCGCCTGCGTCGATCTCGGCCCCATCGTCGACCGAGTCTCCGACCCCACTCCCGGACTACGACTGCTGGCCTGGGCCGTCTGCTACGAGGACGTCCTCGTCGAGTCCGACCAGCTATGCGAGATCCGGCGGGTCGACGCCGTCGACGCCGACGGACGCGGCTACCAGATCACGAGGTTGCGCGGCGAACCGCACCCCGTGGTCTTCATCGACGAGCAGCCCGGGGAGTACGAGCCGGCCACACGGCCCGGCCTGCAGAGGCTCGTCCACATCACCAGCCGCCCCAGGCCACCATCGCGGACAACCGACTGACGACCTCGCGCGACGGGCCCAGCCGCGAGATCCAAATCTGCGCGTCCGCGCGGCTACCCATCGTGCTCGCCCACGCCCTCCAGGCAGACGACTTGACCATCATCGAAAGATGAGCGTCGATCGTATTGGTCATCGCACGAGCCGCCCATCAGGAAGAACACGACCGACGGGTCGGACGGTGGCCCCTGCCCGGATACCGATGGAAGGTCACCCCGCATGTCCGACGCGACCAGGCCCCGCCCTTCCGAACGCGCGCTGCTGCCCCGCGACGTCACCGACCCTCTGCTGTGGCGGCTGGCCGTCGACGTGGCCACCGCCCACCAACTCGGACCCGACGACCGGTGCGTCAACCTGCAGTGCGCCGACCAGTCCGGTCCGTGCGTGGCCGCTCGGATGGCCCAACGGGCAATGCGATCCTCGCGCACCCCGAAGCCGCGACCACAACGCCCGCCACACGCCGCCGTCCGGGAACGGACGTCGCAGCGGCCGGTCCGCGACTGCGGCGGCTTCGTCGGCTGGTTCATCGCCCGCGTCACCGCCACCACCACCCACCTGCGGCAGCGGCTACCACGCCGTGTTCCCGGCGCGACCCTGACCGCCGCGTACGCCGCGTGATCGCAAGCGCCAGGGCGACCAACGCCATCCAACCCCGACCAGGAGACCCAGCATGACCTTGCGCACCGAGACCACCCTCGCCGGCTACGCCCGAGCCGCCGTGGCGATGAAGACCCGCATGCACGAATTCTGCACCAGCACCGCCGGTAGTGAGTACACACGAGCCTTCGTCGAGACCCTCTTCGACAATGTCCCCGAAGCCGACCGGCACGGCGAGGCCGCACCCGACCAGAAAGTCGCCGAGGTCATCAACCGCGCCAGCGGCACCGTCTGGGCGCAGGGCGAGGCATACGTTCTCGCCCCCGCCATGACCGCCATCGTCGCCGCAGCGGCCGAAGCCCTCGACCTCACCGGCGACCTCCTCACCGCCGACGCCGCCCCCACCGACGGCGGCGTGCTCTTCCTGCCCGAACCGATCTACCACCGCAACCTGGCCGGCAAGGTCAGCGGAATCGCCGCGATCACCTGGACCACCGTTACCTCACCCCGCGGCCGGTCCTGGCTGATCTGCGGCTGGGCCGACCGCGACGACCTCGACGACCCACACGCCGCCCGCATCCAGGACTACACCCGACAGGATCCGACCCTGCGCGCGCGACTCGGCCCCTACGTGCTGACGAACCTGAACATCCTGCCCATCGCGGCACCGGTACCCGCCGTCGAACACCCGGACGACCTTGAGCCCGACCGCGACTGGGAAACCGCGCCCGACGGCCGATACGTCATCGCCGACGCCACCGCCCGCACCCACGTCTGCGCCGCGATCGCCTACGCGTTCTGGCGCATCCAGGCACAACCCATCGCCATCGCCGCTGCGGCGCCGCTGGACCGGCCCGCCCGCCGCCGCGCCGCACGCGCCTGCATCGTGCACGACACCCGCGTGGTGATGCTGCGGCGTACCTCCGCCCTGACTGAGACCGGCGACGGACCGGCCAGGTGGCACTACCGCGTTCGGTTCGTCGTACGCGGTCACTGGCGCCGCCTGATCGACAAGCACGGACAGGCGTACAGGATCTGGATTCACGCCCACATCAAGGGACCCGACGACGCGCCGCTGCTGCACGGCGAGAAGGTCGCCGTCCTCGCCCGCTAGCGCAACCCGCACCCCACTTCGCATCGATGACCGCGCGGCCGACCAAGACCGCGCGGTCATCGCCGTGCCCGCACCCCATCCAGCGATTCACGAGGAGACCCACCCGTGGGAACCCCCTGCTACGTCGGCGCCGCCGACCCCGCCCGGCCGACCATCGTCCGCGCCCGTTACGTCCACTTCGACGGCTACCCCTCATCGCTCTTTCCGCAACTGCGCGGCATCTGGGCCACCACCACCCGCCGCGACACCAGCGCCCTCATCGACGCGGTCCTCGCCCACGACTGGGACTACCTCGGACCCGACGTCACTGCGGACACACGGCCGGTCTTCTCCGGCCAGCGCCCCATCGCGGGGGTCGGCATGACCCTCGACGACACCACGCCGGAGCCGCTCACCGTCTTCCCGCTCACCCGCGCCGTCGACCTCGTCGCCTCCTGGATCTACGTGATCAACCCCGCTGACGACACGGTCACCGTGCACAACGGCGACGGCGAGCCTGTCGGCGTCCACAACTTCGGCTAACCCGTACGGACCAGGAGGAACCCCGTCATGCCCGGCTCCGCCGCGCGGCTCGACCGAACCCGTCACCTCCGCCTCGACGGCAGGGGGCCGGGATGAAGCTCCGATCCCTGGTGTCACTCGCCGTGGCGCTCACCGCCGTGTTCATCCTCTGCGCCGGCGGCCTCGGCGGATTCCTCGCCGGCGGCACCGCCGCCGGCTGTATCCCAAAAGCCACCTTGCCCGGCTCCTCTTCACCCACGACGGCGCCACCCATCACCGGACCGACCCTGTGGCCGGCCATCGGTGACTGGGACAGCGGCCAGGTCGGAAACGCCGCCGCGATCGCCACCACCGGTGCCCGTCTGGGAATACCCGGCCGCGGCTGGGTGATCGCGGTCGCCACCGCCATGCAGGAAAGCACCCTGAGGAACCTGGCCGGTGGCGACCGCGACTCCGTCGGCCTGTTCCAGCAACGCCCCAGCCAGGGCTGGGGAACCCCCGCCCAGCTCCAAGACCCCGTCTACGCATCCGAGAAATTCTTCGGCACGTTAGTCACGATCGACGGCTGGCAGACGATGCCGCTCACCGAGGCGGCCCAGGCCGTCCAGACCTCCGCCTACCCCGACGCATACGCGAAGTGGGAAGGACCAGCCACCGAACTGGTCACCGCCATCGCCGAAACCGCCGGCCTACCCACCAACGGGCTGGCCGGCTGCGGGGCCGTCGGCCCGTGGACCCAGCCGGTGCTCGCCCCGGTCGGATCCGCCTTCCGCAGCGCGGACCGTCCCGGCCACGACGGCGTCGACCTCAGCGCCCCACGCGGCACGGCCATCCGCGCCGCATCGGCCGGCACCGTCCGCACCGTCCGGTGCAACGCGGTCTACGCCGACAGCGGCGCCGAGTGGGGCTGCCACCGCGACGGCGATCCCGACCTCACGCGCGGGTGCGGCTGGTACGTCGACATCGACCACACCGGCGGCCTGCTCACCCGCTACTGCCACATGGACCAGGCCCCGATGGTGACGGTCGGGCAGCAGGTCGCTGTCGGCCAACCCATCGGTGTCGTCGGCTCCACCGGCCGCAGCTCTGGCCCGCACCTGCACTACGAGGTGCACCAGAACAGCGACGCGAGCGCGAACGGGGCCATCGACCCGGTGCCGTTCATGGCCGCACAAGGCGTTCCCCTCGGGGCACCTCCCGCCTGACCGGCACCTTCCCGCCTTGCGCCACGACCGAGCGGATCCCACCACGAGACCTCCCCGAGAGGGGCGACGTGTGACCACCGACGAGGACACGGACCACGAGGACCTGCTGGAGCGTCTGCTCCGACACCTCCTGTCCGGCGGCAACCTCGACGAACTCTGCGAGGAAGCCGGCCTGCCCGTGCTGCTGGAGAGCACCGGAAGGCCGGTGAACGTGCGGGAGGTCGTCGCCGACGGCGACGCCGGTGTCCTGGCCCTCAACCGCGGCGTCGTGTTCCGGCTGTCCGGCGGCAGCGAGGTCCAGCTCAGCATCGTCACCTCTCGTCGCCCCGACAGCCCCGTCCAGGAGCGCCCGCCCAGGACTTCCGGCTGAGCGAGCCACCGCCCCTGCCCGCTCGGCCCAACCCGGCGGGCCGCCCTGCCAGCAACCCACCGAAACCACGGAGGTACCACTGTGTCCCACACCCCAGATGAGCCAATCGCCCCCGAGCACGCAACCGCTCCGTGCCTGATCGGCCAGCTTCACGACGACGGGCACACCGTCACCGCCGTCGCCATCAGCGATGAGGTCGACCCCCAGAACGTGCTGCCGGTGCTGCGCAGTCTGCTGGACGAGGCCGTCGGCGACATGCGCCTGATGACCGACCAGGTCATGACCTACGGCTGGATCTCACTCAACACCCCCACCCCGCCAGGACAGGCCACGCCGACGTCGGCCACGCCGCCGAGGCTTCAACTCGATCTGCACGAGGCCAGCGTGCCACCGCGCGCCGAGTGGCTGTATCTGCTCGGCGACCGCGAACCGATGGTCCTGGTCTACGAGGCGACCGTGCACGGCACCTGGGCCCGGCACAGCCGCCACTGGCTACCGGCGCCCGCCGACACCCCGCTGCCGACCGGCCTCGGCATCGTCGGTGACCTCTCCACCGGGCACGGCGAGCACCAGTGGAGGCCCGCGACGATCGGGCTCGCCGGTCTGCACACCGCCTGGCAGGTCGAGATCTGCTCGACGGAGTGGGCGCGCGGTGTGATCGTCGCCCGCCTCGACCGGGAGGTGCTGCGCGACGTCATCGACGTGACGAGGCAGTGGCACGAGGGCCGGATGCCCGGCTCCGGCCTGCCCGTACTGACCCTCGCCGCACACATCCTGATCGTCTTGTGGTGGAACGGGTCGGGACACGAGCAGACACAGCAGATCTCGCCCGGCTTCCAGATCCGGGCCGACGAGATCACGCCTCGGATCCTGCCGAACCTCGACGTGCACTACGTCATCGGCCAGCACGTCCTGCCCTGGACGCTGCCCACCGAGGAACGGCCCGGATACCGGCCCGACGAGCTGCGCAACGGCGTCCCGCCGATCCGGGAGTGGGCTACCGAAGCCGGAGTGCACGCCGCCTACCCGCCCCTGCGGGGGTACCCACTGCCGCTCATCGCCGCCGCGCTGGCCGACCTCGCCGACGGCGGCCCGGCGGCGCTGGCCAGCTACGACCACCCGTACCAGGTCTGCCTGATCGCCGCCGGCTATGCCGTCGTCGTCACCCCCACCGCCTGGGAAGGCCGCTCCCACGTGACCCTGCCCCGCCCGCTCGGCGGTATCTGGACCGACGACCCGCTGGTCCCGGTCTTCAGCCCGTGGCAGGTCGCCACTCGCTGCGGAATCCTCCGCAGCCGCAACCACTGACCAAGACGAACCGAGCGAAAGAGGAGAGAAGTGCCCGACCACGAGAACCGAACACGTACCGTCCGGCAGGCGGATGAGGCGCATGCGACCACGTCCCACGAGCACCTCGCCCCGCACCATGTCATGGTCGGCGACCTCGGCGTCTTCGCCGGCGACTGGGCCGCCTACGACCACCACGGCCGAACCCGCTACCCGACCGGCTTCGTCGGCCGCCTCGACGCCCAGCGCGGGCGCGACGGACAGTACGCGGTCTTCTCCTGCGACCGGGCCGTCGCCGAGGCGATCGTCGCCGAACAGGGGCGGCTGCGCGACGAGACCCGACAGAGGCTGACCGCCGGCGGCCTGCGGGGACCGGATCTCGACGCCGAGGTGGACCTAACGTACGCGCCGCTGCGCTTCGACGGTGACGAGATCGTCATGGACGAACGGCTCGTCCACGGAGAGGCCGACAGGATCTCGCGGATCTGCCCGGACGCCGACGGCCGGTACGCGATCTGCGCCTGGCAGTGGGAGTGGCGCACCGTCGCCCCCACCGACTGCGACCACGTTGTTGGAGCGGCACCGACGGCGGCGGATCAGCCCGCCCGGATCCCACTCGTCCACAGCCCGCTGCACGTGCCGCACGATCGACTCACCGTCACCAACCTTCACCAGCGCCTGGCCTACAACGGAGTCGCGTTCACCGCGACGCTCTGCCTCGACGGCACGCCGGTCGGAATGATCGAGTACGACGGCAACGGCGGGGAGACCTGGCTGCGTCACCACGACCCGGCCCGGTTCAGCTGGCGCGACATGCACGAGTTCGTGCTCGGGTGCCGTTACCTGCGCCAGCCCACCGATGAGGGAAAGGTCCTGGACCGGCTGGTCACCGAGTACGACCTGGCGCGGCAGATCGCCCCGATGCCCCCGAACGCGACCCTGGCCCGGTCGGTGAACGACGACGGCGACTTCTGCGGCGACACCGTCGCCCTCGAATCCCTCCACGGCCTCGACCGACTCAACCAGCCGGTGGCGTGGACCGACCTCGCCCGATACCTGGCCACCTTCAAGCGCAGTTCGCTCAGTACGCACTGGCAGGTGTGGCGCAACGGCTTCTGGAGGGACGTGCCCGCCCTGGCCGCGACCGCCGACGTCGGGGCGAACAGGCACTGAGGTACTGCAGGGCGTTCCACCGGAGTCGTATCCACAGCTACGACCCAGAGGGGCGAGCCCAGCTACCGGGCTCGCCCCTCAACTGCTTCAGGAAGGAAGGCACAAGAATGTCCGATTCCACCGAGCGTCACACGGGTTCTCGCGGCTTCGAGGACCAGACAAACTGGCCCGAGTTCGGCCGCCGACTCCAGCAGATTCAGGCCAAGCTGATCCACGGCGACGGCGAGCCGCTGTTGTCCGGGGACGACTTCTACGGCGAGGCGCTGCGACGCCTGCTCACCAGCGGCTCCGGCTGGATGAGCCGAGCCAAGCACGAATGGCACCTGCGAGGACTCCACGTCTTCAACGGTTCGGCGGCGCAGACCGCGCGGCGGCAGGCACGCGAAGCGCGCGCACGGTACGCCATCTCCGCCCGGGCGATCCGCGTCGAGCTGGCCGCCTGGCTGCGTGAGGCCGGGTCCAGCGAGCGGATCGTGCCGAGCCGGTACCGCCGTGACGGCGTTCTCCTCGCCGCCGACTGGCTCGACCCTGCCACGGCGGCGTCGCCGTATCCCCAGCCTGAGCAGGACCAGGAGGCCATGCGATCCCGGACCGGGGACTTCCGGTGGTCGCGGGTGCTGGAGGCGCTGCGCGCGGCGGGTGAGCAGGACGGTGAGCAGGCCGCCGCCTGGTGGGCGCAGTACACCATCGGCGGCTCCAGCCGAGACGACGTCACCGCGCTCGCGGGAGCGGTACTCGCGGGAATCGACGCATGCGACCCCGCCGTCCTCGACGGTCTACCCGCCTTCGACCTCGCCGGGTACGACGCCGAGCGGTACCGCGTCCACGCACCCCACGACGCGCCGAAGTGGGACGACCTGTCCGACGCCGACCGGGCCGCCGCGATCGACGCCACCCGCGACGGCTTCACCACCGCAGTCGAGGACGGCGTCGCCGTGCGCTGCGCGGCCCTGCTCGACAGCGACAGCCCTCCCACCGAGTAACCGCTCCGCCAGCCAACCCGGCAGGCGTACCCCGGTCCATCGCCCTCGGCCGTCCAGCCTGAGGGCAGTTTCATTTTTGAAAAGGGAGCAGCACGTGAGGAAGCTCTGGTTCGACCTGCGCGAGGCCATCGCGCAGGCCGAGGAAACCATCGCCGGCTACACAGCCGGCGAAACGCACGAACCCCTGGAGCCGTGGCTCGTCCTGAACACCGTCGGCGCACGGCTGTGGTTCACCGCGGTGAACGCGCCCCGCCCCCGCAGCGCCACCATCGCGGCCATCCACGACGACGGGCCTCCGCCCGGCGTGGAGTCGATACCGCTGTACCGGCAGCCCTTGACGGAGCCCGACACCGACGGCAAAGACCCGCTGGGCCAGTTGCGCGCCGCCGCAGAGCAGGGGCACTGGTGGCTCGTGGTCGACACCTCGATGCCGCCACGGCTGTACACCGCCGCCGCCTACGACACCGACTGCGTCCCGGAGACAGCGGTCTGGACCCCGGCCTGGCTCGCCACCGGCGATCTCGGCCCGTACCCCGGGCAGGTCGCCCACGGCTACCGGCACAACGGCTCCGTCATCCCCCGTCTCCGCCGCGAGACGGTGCAACGGATCGCCGCCGACTCCAACGCCCGCGCCTTCGGGCACCCGGAGCAGGACGCCGACCTGCTGGTGCTCCGCCACCACGACAGCCGCATCGAGATGTTCGTGGTCCGTGCACCCGGCGCGAACAACCTCGGTCACCACAACGAGACGTTCGTCGTCGAGACGCGGCAGCTCACCGCCGGCCCGGACGGCTGGTTTCGCGCCACCGACGGCCGCTGGCCCTGGCGTCACGCCAGCCCAGCTGCCCTGCCTCCCGAGCGACGCCGAGGCGAGCGCCACCAGCACGAACCGGACGTCTTCGAAGCCAACGGACTGGACGGAAGCAGGTGCACGGTGTGCGGGGCGACCGGCTACGACATCGCCCACCAGGAGTTGCCATCGATGGCCGGCTACGGCACCGATACCACCACGTCGTGCCGGATCTGCGGCTCCTCGGAAACCTACGCCGAGGAGATCGGCTGGAGCAGCCACCGCGTGGTCTGGCCACCAGTCCTCGCCCCGGCGCCAACAGCGGACGACGAGGTGGCGCGGCCGTGATCGACGACGACTACCTCCCCGGTGAGGGCGACGTCATGCCCGCGACCTGGTGGCACCTGCCGGAACCCTTCGGCCTCATCAAGCGGGTCCGTAGCAGTCGGATCCCCGGCCACCCGCTGATCGCGTTCGTCGACGAGTTCAGCACAACGCTCTCCGCCGCTGGTCCGCTCTACGTGAACCTGTACCGGTACACGGTCTGGGACAGCACCTCGTCCATGGACACCGTCGAGCGGCAGATCTTCGAGAGCCTCACCAACAGCTATCCGGGCATGTTCAGCACGGTTGTCGGCGGACCGGACGTGTGGCTCGCGCTGCGGATGACCCGGCTCACCGATCGCATCGTGACCGCGCTGCTTGAGCAGCACGAGCGCTACCAGGCCCACCGCCGCAGGACATCGGTGTAGCGGCACGACTTTCCTTGGGCCGGCCCGCGCCTACAGCCGCTGATGAACCTGGCCCGCTCCCTGTGACACCACGCCCGGGCCGGACTCCGGCCCGACATCACTCCTCGACCCGTCCTCGCGCCGCCGAACTGGTAGGCGCCCGACCTGAGCACCGCTCCGCGTAGCCGGTACGGCTACGCGCGCTCTTCCCCGCCCGCTGTGGCGCACCACTGCCGCCGCGCGCCCCGGGGAAGGGGCGCGCGGCGGCTTCCTATCGCCAAGGAGCATTCATGTCGAACTCGATACAACTTCCGATCCGCCAGCCGCTGACCGGCCACACCCTGCTGGAGCTGCGCGGATACGACTTGATCACGTCCGGGACCGCAGGTATCGGTTGCACGCTGACCGCAGCCATCGTCGGAGGTGCCCGATGACCTCACCCGCTCACCCCACCAGGCCGAAGGCCAAGCCCCGCCCCATGTTCGGGCCGGTCCTGACCCTGCTCGCGGCCGAGCCGCACCGTGCCTTCTCCATCGGCGACCTCGGCAAGGAGCTGCCCGGCCGGTCCTCCGGAGCGATCGGCTCCGTCCTGAACCGCCTCGTCGACCGAAAGTGGGCCACCATGTCCGGTGGGTCACCGCGCCGATACACCATCACCGCCGAGGGCATCGACGCGTACAAGGCGGGGGCCGGCTCCAGCCGCGCCCCCGCGACCGCCACCCCCACGCCCGCGGTGGCACCCGCGCCGACGCCCAGTTCGACCGGGCCGATTCCACCGCGTCCCGGCGCTGTCCTGCGCCCCAACGGCGTCTGGTACCTGCCCCGCCAGCTCGGCGACAGCACCGACGTCGAGGTCCTGCGCCGGCTGCGCCGCGACACCATCACGGTCCTGCTCTACGGGCCGCCCGGCACCGGCAAGACCAGCCTCATCGAAGCCGCCTACGCCGACGCGATCACCGTCGCCGGTCACGGCGACACCACTGTCGAGGACCTCGTCGGTAACTACGTCCCGCTGCCCGACGGCGGCTTCGAGTTCGCCTACGGGCCGCTCGTCGTCGCCATGCGCGACGGACGCGCCCTGTTCATCGACGACGCCACATTGATCCCACCCCGCGTGCTCGCCGCCCTCTATCCGGCGATGGACGGCCGGGCCACCATCACCATCGCCGCCCATCACAACGAGGTCGTGACCGCCGTCGACGGGTTCTACGTCTGCGCCGGCCACAACCCCGGCGTGCACGGAGCGATCCTCACCGAAGCCCTCGCCTCGCGATTCGCGGTGCACATCGAGGTCACCACCGACATGCAGCTCGCCCGATCCCTCGGCGTACCGAACGGGGCCATCGACGCGGCGGTCGCCCTCAACGCGCAGATGCGCAAGCACGAGATCGACTGGGCGCCCCAGTTGCGCGAGCTGTTGGCGTTCAAGCGCGTCGCCGCGAGCCTCGGCCTCGACGCCGCCGTGTCCAACCTCGCCGCGATCGCACCCGAACCCGACCGGCAGGCGGTCATCGAGGCCCTCCAACGGGCCTACCGCGGCTCCATCATCACCCCGCTCACCCTCGGCAAGCAGAAGTAGAGGCTGCCATGACCAGCGTTTCCGCACACCTGAGCACCTCCGGCACCACCCCGGCACCGGCTTCGTCGCCCTGGAGTCCATGGTCGGCGGCCTGGACCAAGCACGCCGCCCGGCTCACCGGCCGTCCGGACGCCTCCGTCACCGTCACCCCCGCCAGCGGCGGCCCGAAGGGTTTCAGCTACCCGGCGACCGCCGAGATCCAGGTCGACGCCGACCTCATCGGCGACCCGGAGATCGCCGACCCCCGCCGACTCGGGCACCGGTCGAAGGTCCCCGTCGCCTACGGCGTCCTGCTCCACGAGGTCGCCCACGTCATCCACTCGCACTGGGACCCGCCACCGTCGGTGCCGCCCGTCGTCCGGGAAGCCGCACTCATGCTGGAGGAGTCCCGGATCGAAGGGCACTACCGGACCGCCCGGCCCCGCGACCGCCGGTGGCTACGCCGCGCCATGACCAGCCTCATCGTCCCCGACGACACCCCCACCGACACGACATGGAGCGCCGCCTACGCCGCCGGACTGCTCCTCGCCCGAGTCGACGCGAAGATCCTCTACCCCGCCGACGTCCGCGAGCCACGACGCGCCATCACCAAGGTCCTCGGCCGCAAGCTCCTCAAGGGCCTCCGCGCCATCTGGCGGGAAGCCCAGACCGTCGGCGACACCGACACCGACCGCATGATCGACCTCGGTGAACGCTGGTGCCGCCTCCTGGGCATCAACCCCACCGTCAACCCTGGCCTGCCCGCCGACGACGCGGCCACCAGCGCGATCGCGGCGGCCATCGCCGCCGCTATCGACGCCATCCTCAACAACCCCGCCGACACCCCCGAACCACGCGGCGACGTGCCCGGCATCTACGTCGACACCGACACGCCGATCACCTGGACCGAACGCGACCCCCGCGACGCCGAACGCCAGGCCGCCCATCGACTCACCGCACTACTACGACGCGCCCGCCACCGCGAACACGCCCGCACCATCCAGGCCAGCAGCGCACCGCCCGGA
The DNA here is from genome assembly GCF_014764405.1 of Micromonospora craniellae. Taxonomy (NCBI): domain Bacteria; kingdom Bacillati; phylum Actinomycetota; class Actinomycetes; order Micromonosporales; family Micromonosporaceae; genus Micromonospora; species Micromonospora craniellae. Next base: position 3,514,135 of record NZ_CP061725.1, read on the forward strand.
CGACTACGCACCCGCGCCGCCGTCACCCTCGCCGCCCAACGAGCGGCAGGCGCCATCCCCACCGCCCAGCCCTGGCAGCGCGCCGTACGACGCCCCGTCCCCGACCCCGAACTGACCGTCGCCATCCTCATCGACGCCTCCGGCTCGATGGACGCCTTCGCCGCCCCCATGTCCTCCGCCGCGTGGATCGTCGCCCAAGCCAGCACCCGCGCCGGAGCGACCAGCGCCACCCTGGCCTACGGCGAACGGGTCACCGTACTCATCCCACCCGGCCGCCGCCCCACCACAGTCCGCGACATGCAAGCCGACGCCGGAATGGAACGCTTCGTCGAAGCCTGCGCCGAAGCCGACCGACTCCTCCACCTGTCCACCCCCGGCACCGCGCGCCTGCTCGTCGTCGTCTCAGACGGCCACTACGTCAACCCGGAACAGAGCCAGGCCACCATCAACCGACTCCACAACACCGGCTGCGCCATCCTCTGGCTCGCACCCGACAACAAACACTGGTCGTCCAGGGTCTACGACAACACCACCACCATCACCGTCGACGACCCCACCACCTGCATCAATCTCATCGGCAAGGCAGCAGTCGACGCGCTGACCAGAGCCTGAGCCCGAACCCGCCGCGCAGGACCCCGGCCAAGAGGAGCGGCTCCCGACACGGACTATCGGGGGCCGCTCCTGCCCCTGCCTCAAGGGCTTCCAAGTTCGCCGTCCGGAATCCGGTGGCGAAATTCGACGCCGCGCGACTTGTCTGCCCCGTCGCTGCGAGCGTCAATTCGCGCAGGGCCCATCGATGTACTCAAAGGACCCGCCAACAAGGCACCTTCAACCATGACCGAAGGAAGTGCGAAACCCCAACGTAAGATCGTTATCGGCCCGGGAGAATGCCCGGCACACAAACACCTCGCGCCAGCATGGACAGGTGGCAGACTCCCGGTAGGGTCTTCTGCCGTGACCACCACCCCCTGGGTACCGCTGAGCCGCCGCAACGCCGACCTCGGCCCAGAACCACCTCAGGAAGGCGTCCCCCGCTACCTACAGGATGAGCTGCAAGGCTGGCTTCGAGTTCAGTTCATCACGCACCCAGAGCTTGAGAGAGCTACGCCTGCGCCTACGCATCCCTGGCCAACTGGCCAGGGCTGAGGGCGACAAGATGCTCGACGTTGTCGACGCTTTTCTATATTGGCACCCCTCGTCCGTCTGGGAGAACGAAGACGAGGAGGACCCCGAGGACTGGAGCCCCGAACAGGAAAAGGCGTGGCAGGACGATCTCACGGCCTGGCAGAGTTTGGCGGGCCAGATCGAGACGCTACTCAGTACGGCCGGCTCTGCTTGGCGTGTCGAGCAGCGATGCATCGGCCTCGAACGGCGAATCGATGAGACGGTGACAGCCGCCGTTGCTATGGCACGTAGAGACGCCCGCGACGATGCGGCCGAGCACCTCGCCGAGTCGTGGCGCGCGGCGTACGGCCGGAACCCGGACCACGACAAGGCGTACGACGAAGCCGTGCTCGCCGTCGAGGCGGTGCTCTGCCCACTGGTATCCCCGAACAACCAACGGCCGACCCTCGGCACCGTCATCCGTGATCTCCGGAACCAGACATCCCAATGGGAGCTGGCGATCGGCGACACCACTGGGAACCCGGCGGGGATCGGCCGCCTGGTCAACATGCTTGCGTTGCTGTGGGACGGGCAGTCGCGGCACGCGGGAGCCGCGAACTCCCGCCGGCAGTCCCAGATCGAGGGAGAGTCCGCAGTGCACGTGGCGGCCACGCTCGTGCAGTGGATCAACAGCGGTGTGCTGCGCCGGAAGACCGAGGGCCAGTAAGTGCCAATTGATCCCGCGACGTTCCTCGCTGCCGTGGCCACCGCCGTAGCAGCCAGCACCGTCGTGGAGCAATACGTCAAGCCGCGCGTCGAGGCGAAGAAGGCACGTCGGACCGCCCAACAGGAATTCATGGCCCGAATGGTCGGGCTGACCCTGTCCGCCGCAGTGCTCGCCGAGGATCTCCCCAAGGACATGGATCGCGAAGTGCGCGACCGGGTCAACGCCGAGCGGGCCCGCCAAGGGGAGCGGCTACGCCTGGCGGTGCAGCAGCTCTTCGACGACTCAGGCCGGTTCCTCATCGTCTACGGCGGTCCGCTGCGCACCCTGGTCCGGGACTAGGTCAGCTGCGTCGGCGGACTAACGCTGTCCGCTCGAACCAGAGCCCACCAAGCAGCGATCATCCAGGAACTGTCCGAGCCGGTCGCCACCGCGCTCAACCCTCCGTCGACGAGCGTCGGGCCGGGCCGATCCTGCGCAACACCTATGGTGGGCGGATGGATCGACACGCCGCCGCCCACCGATCAAGCACATGGCCCAGACCGAAGGGATCCGGATATCGAGGATGCAGCCGCATATGCTGCGCCACACGTTCGTGACGACCATGCTCGACGCCGGCGTCAGCCTCCGCGACGTACAGACCGCCGCCCGCCACGCCGACCCGAGAACCACCATGCGCTACGACCAAGCACGCAAGAAGCCTAGACCGGCACCCAACTACATCCCCGCCGCCTACACGGCCTCCGGGACATAGCCGGAGGCGCTCACAGCTTTTCCGAAAGTCGTGCACTCGATCATGACGTTGTCGGGTCTGCTCATCGCGTCCGGTCCGGCCGACTTCCCGAGCTGCCGATGTGAGTGCGCTGTAGCCGCGTCAGGAGCGGCCATTGCCGAGGACACTACCCGGTCAAACGACCGCCAATGGAGTCCTGGTTTCCGTCCGGTACCTGGAAATGCCGCCACAAGGGCTCGGCGGGTCTTTGCTGGAACCTCTGTCCGATCGGCCGCTCACTGATCCTGCCAACGTAGAAAGAGGCGCTCCTGCCAGCCCTTCATGCGAAGCTGGGCCGAGCGTTCCAGTTGTGACGGCCTCCGCGACAGGTGTGGCGAGACCGGCCGCCGCGCCCATCCGCGTTTCAGCACCCGGTAGAGCTGTGCTTATCTGCGTGATGGCTCTAGGATCTTCTCGTGAGCAGTGCTTCTGACTGGTTGGGCGTCGTCGCAACCGGGATCGGATCTGTCGGTACCGTAGGTGCCTTCTCGGTAACCTATCTTTTGCTGTAACTGGATAGGTGTCGTTGATCTTTCAGAGGTGTTTGGCCGGGGTGGGTCGTTGACCGTTCGTGCCCGCCGATCCTTCGCAGCCGTCGTATGAGCAGCTGCTTGCGCTGAACGCGGACCTGTTCGCCCGGTTGGATCAGGCGCTCGGGCGGATCGCGGAGCTGGAGGCTGACCTCAGTACGGCGAAGTGCCGGATCGCTGATCTGGAAGCCCAGCTGAAGCAGTCGTCGAAGAACTCCTCGAAACCGCCGTCGACGGACGGGCTGGCCAAGCCGGCACCCAAATCTTTGCGCGGTAGGTCCGGGCGGGGGCCGGGGCGCCCGGCCGGGCAGCCCGGCGCCACTCTGGAGCAGGTCGCCGACCCCGACGTCATCGTGCGGCACACCCCCGAGGTGTGCGCGGGCTGCGACAACGATCTGGCCGGCGCGGCCGAAGTGTCCGTGACCCGGCGGCAGGTGTTCGACATTCCGGAACCGACGGTCGTGGTGACCGAGCATCAGATCGTCACCCTCGCCTGCCCGTGTGGACATCGCACCACCGGCATCGGGCCCGCCGAGGCCACCGCGCCTGCCGTGTACGGGCCGCGGATCGCCGCGATCGGGGTCTACCTGTTGCACGGGCAGTTCCTGTCGATCGGCCGTACCGCCGACGCGCTGCGGGACCTGTTCGGCCTGCCGGTCGCGGCGGCCACGGTCACCGCCTGGGTCAAACGCACCGCCCTCGGCATCATCGAGCAGGTGCTGCCGGTGATCCGCGACCGGATCCGGCAGGCGCCGGTCGTGCACTTCGACGAGACCGGGATGCGCGTCGAAGGCCGTCTGGCCTGGCTGCACTCCGCGTCCACCGGCACCGACGTGCTCCTCACGGCGCACCGCAGACGCGGCGCCGCCGCCATTGACGACGCCGGTGTCCTGCCCGGCTTCACCGGTGTCGCCGTGCACGACGCGTGGGCGCCATACGACACCTACACCAGCGCCAACCACGCCCTGTGCAACGCCCACGTGCTGCGTGAACTGGTCTACGTCACCGACACCGCCACCGGCCCCACCGCCGACCTCGCCACCCAAGCCATCAACGCGCTGCGCCGGCTCAACCGCCTGGCCGACGACGCCCACACCGGGCAGGACACAGCGAACCCGGACGCCCTACGCGAGCAGCAGTACCTGCTGCGCTCCGCCGTCGTGCTCGGCGCGCAGGCCACCGCCGGCCGCGACGGCAAACTCCAGCGCAAACACCACGCCCTGTTCGTCCGGCTCCGCGACCGCCGCGACGACTACCTACGATTCGTCACCGACCCGGCCGTCCCCTTCGACAACAACGCCGCCGAACAGACCATCCGTATGCCGAAACTACGGATCAAGGTCTCCGGAAGCATGCGCACCATGACCGGCGCCGAACACTTCGCCGCCATCCGCAGCTACACCGCCACCGCCATCCGCCAAGGCAACAACATGCTCGACGCCCTGATCCAAGCCGTCACCGGAAACCCCTGGATCCCCGCCACCACCTGAGCAAATCGGCGTACACGCATACCCGATGTTCCAGCACCTATCCAGTTACCTTTTGCTGAAGCGAGAAGCCGCCCGGGATGAGGGCGCCGAGCATGCGCGGCAGACTGTTCGGGCTGAGCGGCGACGCCAGCAGGCTGCTGCGGTTGCATGCTGGTATGAAGAGCGGGTTCTTTCTGGTGAGCCTGGAGACGACGACTACGAGAGAGACTACGGCGCGAAACTGCTTAATTCGTCCAGTCTGCCTATCTATGACGTCCACTTGCGCTGGGCGCGAAAGAAGACGGCCGACTCGGAGCTCGAAGATCGGTGGCGCAACGTACTTCTCTATCCCGTTTGGTATGACGTTCTACCACCCACTCCTGACCCGATTTTTGTAAAATTCTCCGATCATAATGGGATAGCCGACAGCAATCTCGACTACGGTCTTGGCCGAATTGCAGTCCAAATGAGCTTCATAGACAGCGCAGGTGCTCGCTGGATGCGTCACGTGGATGGGCGACTCGAAGAGGATCCCGGGAACTCCATCAAGCGAGAGCCCGCCGGCTGGGAACTGCTGGAAATGGCAGACGTGCGAGAAATGATTCCGCACTACTTTCAGTAGTGAGCCATTTCCAACTTTATGGCGCAGGTCGGTAGCGTGGAGGGGGCCGGTAAGACAAGCAATCGGCCAAGAAAAATTCCCGTCGCCGTTGGTGGCCGAGTCTGGCTGGCGTGGACGTTCTGCTTGTTGACGAGAGCGCCCAAGCGGGACGGGAGCCGCCCAGTGCTTTCGCAGCGTGGCGGGTTGGCCTTCTTCCTTCGGATGACCGGAGCTTTCGCAAGCCGCTCGCTACGAAGCCTGGTGGAGGCGATGTATGGCCGTGCGATGTCAGGCCGCATTCGACGCCTCGATGATGGTAGCCGTTCCTACCACGGGCCGACCTTCGTGCATGGTGATCGTCATGCCTGGCTGCAGGTGACGCCAGAGGGCTGGGGACAGTGGGCCCAGGCGAACGGACCCGCTGGCGCCTGGTGACAGCGCTGGCGCGGACTCCACCCAGACGCGTGCCACGAGCAGATCGGGGTCGCCCTCAGCCGTACGGCGGCCGAGGTCCCACAGCGGTCGGAGGATGCCCTTGCCCGGGATCGGCGTTCGCCGACCGCCTTCGCTGGGCAACAGGAGCCGCAACTCAGCGCGGACGATTCCGTGGATGCTCTCCCACCGGCCCCAGCGGCACCACTTGACGGCATCGGAAAGCCACATCAGCTCGGCGCTGTCGATCAGCAGATCCCACCAAACGGTCGGGGGCCGCCAACCCGTGTCCAGGTCGGCAAGGAGGCCGAGCGCGACCTCCCACTCGCCGTGATCGAGGTACTCGCGTACGTCCATCACCGTCACGCCGGCCTCGTTGACGGCATCAACAGGGACCATGGCCGCAGCCCGAACGAGCAGATCGGCAACATCCACCCGCAGATTATTCAATGTCTTCATAGCCCCAGGGCAACGGTCCCATCGGCGCACGGATCTGCCGCGATCCGGGCACCAAATCGACTCGACTGGTGACTCAGCGTGAGTAGCGAACTTCGGGCCACTACGGTTGCAGACGAAGTGGAAGACGACCCGGCCATGTGTACGTCTGGCGTACCCGAGTCTGCACTGGAACCCGTACGCCGACACGTGGTCGTCGCGCCCGTTGACGTCACTTGCTCCGGCCCGCGGGCTGCCGTCGTGTCCGTGCCCTCGCGATTCCCGGTCGCCGGGGGTAGTCCTGCGGCAGGTGCCGGTAGATCGAACGCAGCGACTTGCCGATTCTCTCGGCTAGCAGTTCAGGGTCCAGGTTGGGTTCTTTGCGCAGCCAGTAGGCCACTGCCTCCGCGGTTCCCTTGGGAGCCTCCGAGTCTCTGTCGTCGTCGACCTCGCCGCCGACGGCGTGCTGATCGTCGTCCATCTCGTCGTTGTCGCCATCGCCGGCAGCGTCTGTGCCGTTCTCGCTCTCGCCTGCCGAGTCCGTTACGACTGGTCCTTCCAGCGGTGGCACGTGTGCGACTGCGTCGTGGCTCTCGGCCGGCTGCTGCTGATCGTCATCGTTCGGGGCGGGCTGTGGCTTCTGCTGGCCAGCGCTTGGCACGTCTGCCGCAGACGGGGTGCGCTCGGGCGCGGGCAGCGCGTCGGCGGGGCCATCTCGCCTGAACCGGCGACGGCGGCGGCCGGAGTTGTGTGCCGTGATGATCCGTTCCGGGGCGAGGTCTGCGGCGAGGAGCATGGTCAGCCCGTTGTAGTCGGCGGCGGCCGCGAGGCGCGCCGCGATCTCGTCCAGGTCGTACACCCGCACGGCGATGTCGGCGGTGGTCGGGTCGACCGCGGTTTTGATTTTGCGGTGGAGCACTTTGGCGATCGCGGCGTCGCGGCGTTGGCGGGCGGTCGCGGCGTGGGCCGCCTTCAGGGACTCGTACAGGTCGAGGCCGTCGGCCTTGGCGATGAACCGTGCCCGGGAGGTGATGACGGGGTGGCAGATCCAGTGCCCGAACACTTCATATGCGGGCGGTGTGGGTGGCAGCCCTCCGGTGAGGCGTAGCCGGTCGCGGCGCTGGTTGCCGGTGTGCATCACCCAGACGAGGTACCCGAGGGCGGACATGCCCGAGAAGAAGCCGCCGACCAGGTGGTCGGGGTGAGCGGCCCAGTTGAAGGCCACGGCACCGGCGGCGATGGCAGCCGACAGCAGGCGGGAGGCGATCGCCTGCTCGCCGAGGCGGCGTCGCACGTCGGCGTTGGCCATCACGACCACGCCGCCGAGTTCGAGGGCCGCGACGGCCGGGACCGCGACGAGCACCGGGACGCCCAGCGTCTGGACGGCGCCGGTGACCTGGCCGACGAGGGCGACCAGCAGCACCAGGACGTAGAACGCCTGGCGCATCCATGCCGCGTGCCGAACGGCCCTGATCAGGTCGGTATCGAGCGCGTCGCGGGTCATCGGGGACGTGGCGCGACGACTCGCCGCGCCCACCTCGCGGTCGATGCCCGGCGGGGTACCGCTGCCAGGGATGGTCGCTCTGGACGGCCACGCGGTGTTGTTGTGGCCGGCGTTCGCCGCCTGCACGCCGTCACGGCCGGGCGTGGGCTGATCGGGCCGGCTGCCGCGCGTCGTCTCGTGTGCCGGAGGGTGGAGCGTCATGCGCGTCGTCCGCTGTCACGGGGTTGCGGTTGTCCGGCTGGCCGGCGCTGTTGCAGGCCGGCGATGAGCCGGTCCGCGAGGTCGATGGTGTCCCCGCTGGGCTCGGCGTCGATCTCGTCGAGCCGGCGGGTGAGGGTCCGGCGCAGGGTGCGAATCTCGTCGAGGTGTCCCAGTGCGGCGTGGGCGCGCATCGCCTGCTGGTAGAGGGGCTCGGCGTATGGGTCGTGGCGCATCGCGGTGTCCAGCACCGTGAGGGCTTCGGCGGGGTCGGCGGTCGTGGCGGCGAGGGCGAGGTGGGCGTCGAGGGCTTGACGGCGGATGCCTTCGCGGTGGACCTCGATCCACTCGTAGTCGAAGCCGTCGGCGAGTGCACCACCGTAGGCGTTGACGGCGCGGCGCAGTGCGGCGGCCCGGTCGGCGTCGGTGGTGGCCCGCTCGGCGTCGCGCAGCGCGTCGCGCATACGCCACAGGTCCGTGTCGAACGCCTCCCGGTGGAGGGTGTAACGGCGGGACGGGTGGGTGACGTAGCTGGCGGGCCCGCCGGTGCGGGCGAGGGTCTTGCGTAGCGCGGACACATAGGTGTGCAGGCGGTGTGGGGCCTTCGCCGCGGGGGCGTCGGGGAGCAGGTCATCGAGGATGTTGTCCTGGGCCGCGTCGCCGTCATGGACGACGAGGTAGACGAGCAGTTCGAGGGACTTGGCGCGCAGCGGCACGGTGGTGTCTATGTCGACGATGCGCGCGTCGCCCAGGACCCGCACCGCGACGCGCTCCTGCGGCTGTGGGTCGTCGCTTCCTGGCCCGTCTTCGGAACGGTGACGGCTGTCCGTCGCGGCCGGCGAAACGGTGGTGTCGGAGGCGGGGACGGGATCATCCGTCGACGTCGGCGGCACCTCGCCGGCGGCGGGCATCGGGGCGTCGGTAAGACCGTGCGGTGCGCGGTTGTCGGCGTCGAGGATGGCATCCGGTTGCGGCTGCGGGCACTGTGTGGTCGTCGCGGTGGTGGGTCCGTCTGGTGTCGGCGTGGGGCGCTCGCCTGTGTGCGCCTCGGCGAGTGTGGTGACCAGGTCGATCGTCTCCTCCGGGGTGAGCACGGCCAGCCGGCCGACATCGGCGGGATGAACGCCGTGGCGGTTCTGTCCGTCGGGCCGGTGGGTGGTGCCGTCGGTGGCGACGACGACGGTGTCACCATCAGGCCAGGCGCCGAGAAGGACGCCGTGAATGTCGAGGCGTTGACCTTGGGCCAGGAGAGCGACGATCCGGGCGCGTTCGTGGCGGGCTGACGCGTGGGTGATGAAGAGGATGGGTGGTGGCGGTTCCTCATGGCGGGCGGTGTGACGCAGGTCGGCGAGGGTGTCGACCTCGTGCTGGTACACCAGACGGCTACGGTGCAGGGTCTGCGTCTCAAGGACGTCCAGGGCGTCGTCGAGGCCGGCGGTGACGGTGAGACGGCCAGTCTCGGGAAGGGCCGTGGCGGTGCTCAATAGGGCTGCTGCGGTCGGCGCGGGGATGACGACCCGGCCGCCGGTGTGGGGAGTGTTCACCCCGCTGGCGAGGGCGGCGGTGAGGAATCCACGCCCGGCCGCGTCCGCGCCGGGTCCGGTCAGCCCGAGCCCGGCGGGAGGCCACACGTCGCACAATGGGTGGTCCTGCGCGGGAACCACGGGCGCGGCGTGAGGCAGCGGCTGGTCGGCTGCTTCGGGGCTGTCGGCGCGCGTGTGCTCGACCGTGTCGTCATTGATCGCTGCCCGATCATCGTCGCAAGCGGCCTGCGCGGATTCGACGGCGTCGAGGATGTCGAGGCCGTGGGCGTTGTCGGTGGCCGGCCGGCGTAGGGCACGTCGGACGCGTGTGACGGTCGCGGGCATCGGCGTGAGGTCGGGATCGCCGGATCGCCTGTGCGGGCCGGGCGGTCGCGGCTGGTAGCGGCGCCGACGCCACGCCCAGACCAGGCTGGCGGCTGCCGCGACCGCGGCGGCGAGACCGAGGTCCAGCCAACTCCCGCTCCCCAACGTGATGCCATCGGGGCGGGACGATTCAGCCGGCGAGCTGTTGGCCGGCGGTGGCGTACGGGTGGCGTGGCTGCTCGGGGCGCCGGCCACGGTCGACGGTGCGGCGGTGGTGGTGGGGCTGGGCGGTGTGTCGCTGCCCTCGCCGGTGGTCGGCTCGCCGGTCGGTTCGACCGGCGAGGGCGGTTCCTGTGTGCGGGGTGTGTCGGGCTCAGACGGGCCTGTGGGGGCGGGGCTGGCCGCGCCTGGCGGGGCCGTGTCCGCGGGTAGGGCCAGGGTCCAGCCCGGGTAGATCAGGTCAGGATTGGTGAACGTGCCTCCCACGGTGGCGAAGTAGGTGCCGCGGTTGAGCGCCCAGATCTCGGGCCAGCGATCGGGATCGCCGAGCCACCGCTTCGCGATCGCCGACAGGGTGTCGCCCTCGCGCACCACGCAGGTGTAGACCGACCCGGCCCTGTCGACGGGGTGGTCCGCCCGCCGTGTCGTCGACGGTCCGCTCGCCGTGCGGGATGCGTCGGCGGAGACGACCGTACTGTGGCCAGCGACGGGCCGCGGGACGCGGTCGCTGTCGCCTGCAGCGGAACCGTGGTCTACCGGGGCCGACCGGCCCGCGTCGGTGCGGTCCGGCGCGGGCCGGTCGGCGGCGGGCCGCTGCGCGGGGGCGTCCTCGCGCGGTGTGCTGTCAGACGATGTGTCGGCCGTGGAGGTGGCGTGCGCGGCGGCGGGCAGCGCGGTGGAGGTTACCGCGGTGGCGCCCAGCAACGCTGCCGCGAGACCCTGCATCGGTGCCGGCATGCGCAGCGCGATCCGCCATCGCAGTCGAGCCGAGACACGCCGGTGGACGCGGCCGGCGACGGTGGTGGCGAACATGGCCCAGAGCAGCCACCCGCTGGCCTGCAGCAGCGTGGTGAGGAACCCGGTGGTCAGGGGCTGGTGCAGCCACGCGCGTAACTGACTGTTGGACGGCATCGTGGGCGTCGGCCAGTCCGCCAGGTAGATCAGCACGAGTGGCGCCGCCACGAGCACGAACGCGGCGATGCCCGCTGTCGAGACCGGTTTCACGCTGCCCTCCTCCCTGCGTCGTGCATTGGTGGCACCGAACGTAGGAGAAAGGTGGGCGGTGCAGGCCCGATGCGGGGCTGACAAGACCTCACACCGCCTTACACAACCTCACAACCGCAGGTCAGCCCCCGTACTGCCGAACGGGTCGTTGTCACGAAGGCTCCACCGTCGAGAGGCGTCGCGGTTGCTGGCAACAGGCCGCAGCTCCCCGCGCCACGCCGCCGGCCGCCCACCTTGCTCTTCGCGGCGCGGCCCGGCAGATCAAGTAAGGCTGGCCCCGGAGCCGTCCGGGACGGCAAGGCGCGTGGGACGGGACGGATTCAGCGGATCAGGCGCCGCCGGGCACGAACGCGCCGTCGAGGCTGAGACCGGCGGCGGTGAGACGCTTTCTGTACCGATCGGTCAGCACGACGGCGGCAGCCTGCTCACCCAGGTCGCTGAGGATGCGCGCGGCCTGCTGATGGAGGTCGGCGTTGTACGGGTCGACACGGATCCCGCCTTGTAGATGGGCGAGTGCTGTGTGAGGGTCGGGTGCGGTGTCGGCGAGGGCGGCGTAGGCGTCGAGCGCTCTGCGTCGGGCGGCTATCCGGTGTGGTTCGAGCCAGGGCCATGTGTGTCCGGTGGCGAGGTCGCCGGTGTAGGCGGTGATGACTGCCTGCCAGGCGGCTGCGGTGTCGGTGAGGGTGGCTGCCGCGTGGTCGGCGGTGGTGTGGAGGTGCCACAGGTCGACGTCGACGTTCGTCGGGTGGAGTCGGTAACGGTCTCCGCTGCGGTCGATGATCGTTGCGCCGGTGGTGGTGCGGGCGGCGGTGCGGAGTTCGCTGAGGGTGGTGTAGAGGCGTCCGGTGAGTCGGTGTGCGGGGAGTCCGGGCCAGAGCGCTTCGGCCATGAGGTGGCTGTCGGCTCCGTCTACGTGGACGGCGAGGAAGACCAGCGCCTGCCACGCCGCGGACCGCCGCAGGGCCACCGGTGAGCCGCCGACCAGCAGCTCCGGCTCACCCAGCACCCGCAACCGCAGGCCAGAAGAGTTGCCGCGTCGTGGGCCGGCCTGGCGAGGTATCCGCGCTGTCGGCGCAGGTGCGGCGGAGGTGTCTGGGGCCGGTGGGTCGAGGTGGCCGGTGACGGTGAGCAGGTCGGTGGTGGTCACCTCGTCGAGCACACATATCCGATGTCCGGCAGTGTCGTCGGCCGTGTGGCCGTCGGCGTCGACGTGCCAGACCGCCGCTTCTGGCCATGGTCCCAGCACGACCGGGACGGCCGCGCCTGTGACGACCGTGTCCGTCGGGGGAGCGTCGAGGATCAGTATCGCAGGCGCCCGTCGCCCATCCGCTCCGTCCGTTGACATCGCCGGAGGCGATGCGACAGCCAGGGCGGCGTGCGCGATGGTGTCGACGATCGTCAGTCCCGACCCGGGCCGTAGCCGCTCCACTGCAGGCCCGAGCAACATGTCGCCCGCGCGGCGGGTGATCACTACCTGCGCGTCCGGTTGTCGCATCGCGGTGAGGAGGACGCTGACCAGCAGGCCCCGTGCGGCGTCGAGTGCGCCTGGTCCGACCAACCCCACTCCCGTAGGCGGCACCCCCACCGGCAGCACTGCCGCCGGTGCGGATACGGGGTACTCGGCGGTGGCGGCGGTGATGGCCGCCACGGTGGACGGCAGAGGCGTCAGATCCGCCCCGTCGTTGTCGGCGGGGCGTGAGTGGGGGCGGTAGCCGCGGCGGCGGCGGAGCCACATCAGCCCGACCGCGACCGTCACCTGGCCGGCGACCTCGCGGGGCAGCCACCCACCGGCCACAGCGACACCGCCATCAAGCCCGGCCCGCTCACCCTCATCCGGCGTGGGAAGACCTGTGCTTCCTGTCGGTGGCACCGCGTCGACGCCGACAGCTGGTGTGGCGGGAGTGGGGATGGTGAGGGCGGCGGCGCCGGCGATCCCGGTCGCGGTGGCCTGCCACGGAGTGGGTAACGGCAGGCGGCGCAGCCACCGCACGCCCGCCCACATCCGCACCGCGACGCGGACGGTGATGATGTAGGCGACGAACGCCCACAACAGCCACGCCAGCACCACCGCCATCAGCATCAGGTTCTGGCCGGTCAGCGGGTCACGGATCCACTGCCACACCACCAGCCGCACCCCACCGCCCGGCGACGGCCACCCCACCACCATGACGAGCAGCAGCGGCGGACCGGCCAGCACCACCACGAGTACGACGAGCGACACGACTTGCCGCGTCCAGCGCATCGTCACCCACCTCCTACCGGACCGCGTCCCCGCACGGCAGCGACGTCGGCGAGGACACCCCCGTCACCGGACGGCCGTCACCGGGGCAGGGTGGATGATGCGGGTCCACAGACGACCCAGCCACCACACCCCGACCGCGACCGCGTAGATGACCGCCAAGATCCCCGTCGTGCCCGGACCCGCCAGCGCCGCGATCAGGATCGCCACCGGCGCGCCGAGGACCAGCCGCAGGACCGGCCGCGACACCAACGCCGTGACCACCCCAACCCCGATGAGCAGACCACCGAACCGGCCGCCGAAGTCGATCCACACCAACATGTGCGGCCACCGCTCCGCCGTCACCGACCACTGCAGCACCAGCATCCCCACCGTCGCCGTCACCACCGACGACACCGGGAACGCCAAGAACTGCGACCACCCACCCGCCGGCGTACGCCACTGACGCACGGCGATCACCGCGAGAACCGCCGCCACCACCACGATCGGCACGATCGGCACCACCGACCAGCGCAGGAACGGACCCAGCTCCATACCGATGTACTGGCTACCCACCACCGCGTACATACACGCCACAGCGACACCCAACCACGAGGCGGTGAGGATGCCGGTGGCGACCTGCGCCCCCGGCGACAACGGCAACCCGGTATCGGTACGCGACGCCAACGCCGCACCCAGAACCGTGCCCACACCGAGACAGGCGAGCATCGCGAACACCGACGCCATCGCCAGCTCACCCCAGTTCAACGTCGCCCACTTCCCCAACGCCGCGCTGTTCCACACCGGGGTGAACAACATGTGCGACACCAACGCCAACGACGCGAACCCCGACACCGCCACCGCCAGCGCCCGCCCCACCGACGGCAACGGCTCCACCACCACCTCCGGGCCCTCGCCCGGACTCCGCGCGCCGGCGTCCGCCGCCCCATGCGCCGCCGCGAGCGGAGGATCCCGCACCAACAGCGGCGTGAGACCCGTCTCGGTGGCCAGCACCTCCGCCACCAGTCGCATCTGCGCCGTCCCACCCGCACACCACAACCCCGCCACCGTCGCCGGGTCGACCTCCGCCGCGTCCACCGCATCCCGGACCAGGCCCGCCGCCCGTTCCAGGACCGGACGGGCCGCCTGCGTCAACACCAGATCGTTGACCACCACCGCCGGACCCGACGGCACCGCAACCGACACCGCCGCATGCGCGAACAGGGCATGCTTCGCCGTCCGCACACTCGCCGTCAACGCCACCTCCTCACCGGTCCCCGGAGCGACGGGATCGGGGGAGAGGGCGGCAGTCATCGCCGCGTCGATGGCGTCGCCACCGGCATCCGGGTCGGCGAGGGTGGAGAGGATCTCGAAGCCGACCGGAGTACGGCGGACGACGCTTACCTCGGCGCCGCCGCCCAGGTCACACACCACGATGGCGTCGCCCACCGGCAGGGGCACGCCTCCGGCGAGCAGGTGCGAGGCCACCGCCACCGGTGCCTCCACCAACCGGGGCTGCGGCAACCCTGCCCGATGCGCCGCGTGACGAAGCCAGGTACGACGTCGCGGTCCCCACCCCGCCGGCACCACCAACCGCACATCCTCCACCGCAGCTCCGACCATCCGTCGGGCCTCGTCAGCGGCACGCCGCAACGTCGCCGCCACCAACTCCGCCGGCACCACCTCCACGCCCGCCACGCTCACCTGCTCATCAGCAGGACGACGGGGGACAGGAACGAACCTCTGCGGCTGCGCCACCGCCGCCCGCCACGCCTGCTGCCCCGTCACCACCGACCCGTCGTCGGCGACCAGCACCGCACTCGGTAGTCCAGGCTCACCGTCGAACACCAGCGGCGACCACGACCCGTCCGACCACGCCACCACACCCGTCGTACTGGCACTCCCACAATCGATCGCCAGCCGAACCTGCCCCGATCGCATGCGCCATAGTCAAACATGAATCACGCCATCACGTGAGGGCATAACTACACACAGCGGCAGCCATCGGGCTGGGAAGTGAGCCGTGCATCTCCGATCTGGCATGACGTGGAAAGGCGTCGTCGCGCCGCGTGGTGCACGTTCCTCGGGCGGATCCCTCAGATCTCGGTTGATCAGCGGTGGACCCGGCCACGGCGACAGCCCAGCCCGGGAGAGCGGCTGGGTGAGTGTCGGCGCCGGATCGCGGGGAGGAACGATGGTCGCCGTGACCGCTCCTTCCCGTGCGCCGCTCGCCGTGTTGGAGGCGGTGCTGGAGCAGCTGACCTACGTCAACCAAGAGACCGGCTACACCGTCGCCCGGGTCGCCACCGGCCGCGGCGGTGACCTGTCTGGTCGGCGCGCTGTTGGGCGCGCAGGCCGCGGCGAACGAGCCATCACCACCCCCGAAACCTTGAGGATCCTCACCAAATTGTGCTGCAGTCCATCCCAGGCGACCGCGATCCTGTAGGCCATCCTCGTTCCCATGCCGCGTCGAAGCCGACCGCAACGCGGAAAGAAGTGGCTGATCAAGATAGCTTGAGGGCGTACTCGCTGGCGCCTGTCTCATGCACTTTGATCGATTGACTGAAGGTGTTTCTCGCGCTACGTTGAGTGTTCATTGCGCCATTGACGGAGGTGAAGGTCAAGGCGCGTGCGTCACAACGGGGAGAAATGATCTTGATCAGAAGTATGCGTGCATCGAGCTTAGCTATCGCCGTGGCCGTCGCCTTGCTGTCGACCGGAGCGAGCGCCGTGGCCTCTCCACCGGCATCGGACCCGTCGCCGGCCGCAGCTCGACCAGGGCTGGCGCCCGCCGATGCGGAGGGCACGTACCTCGACGAGGAGGGCAACGTCCTGTCGATGCGGGGGCGGGACGCCGACCTGGTAACAGGCAGAGCCCTGCTCCTTGGCTGCACACCCGGCAACGGAGCTGACAATCCGCACTGGACGACGCCTGATGTCTCGGGTCATGGAAGCTACGTCAAGGGAACGTGCACTAACAACACGGCTAAAGTTTACAACTGCTTGTACGAGTGGTACACCGACGGCACCTGGCGTCGGAAGTCGTGTTCGAGCACGGTGACGGTGACGGCTGGCGGCGGGGCTGGGAACAGGTCCAACGCCCGGCACGTCTGTCACTCGACCAGCCAGCTCATCTCCTGGCGCAATCACGAGGACGTCGACGTCATCGGCGAAATCGACGACGGCAACCAACCCTACAGGCAGGCCAGCGTCTATTGCGTAGTGAACTAGCCGTAGCGTTCACGATGGGCCATAGAGACCTCCGGTGGGTGTGGGCGTAAGCACCTCACGCCCCGCCGGGGGTTTCTCCATGGATCATGCCGACGCGCCGCCAAAGACGCTCATTAGCCACTGCAACTACAGTGAGGTGATCTCAGCAACGCATATGTGTTGATTGGCGCGACACGGGCGAAGGCGGCGAGTCGGGCGGCAGTGGAGACAGGCGTGGAGCCATCGATAGACATGTCCTTGCGACAGATCCACGTCTTCGAGAGGGCTCCACGTGATTGCCTATCGTGCCATGATCGACGTCCCGAGGGAACTCGTGCAGCATCTCGCGCGGCTGCTGTACGTGCAGCGCCGGGCCTGCGGCACTCGCCGTGGCACTCGTGCGTTGACCTGCTTCTACCAGGCCCTGATGGTGCTCGTCTGGTTCCGCAAAGGTGAGGACATGACCTTGCTGGCAGCCGGCTTCGGTATCTCCCGGGCGACGGCGTACCGCTACCGCGACGAGGGCATCACGGTGCTCGCCGCCCAGGCGGCCGACCTGCACACCGCTCTGCGTCGGGCCGCCGCCGACGGCTGGTCCCACGTGATCCTCGACGGCAAACTGTTCGACTGCGACCGGCTCACCGAGACCACCCTGTCGGTCAAGGGCGAGACCATCGACGCCTGGTACTCCGGAAAACACCGCGACTTCGGCGCGAACATCCAAGCGATCATGCGTCCAGACGGGCTGCCGATCTGGACCTCGGAAGCGATGCCCGGACATCTACACGACACCAGCTGCGCCCGCGACCTCGGGATCACCGCCGCCCTGAACTGGTCCGCCGCCGAACTCGACCTGCCCGCCCTGGCCGACTCCGGCTACGAAAGCACAGGCCACGGCATCAAGACCCCGATCAAGCAGCCCACCGACGGCAGCCGCCTCGCACCCGACAACCGCGCCTACAACCGACTGCTCCGCGGCCTGCGATGGCAAGGCGAACGCGGCTTCGCCATCCTGATCGGACGCTGGAAGACGCTCCGCCACACGAACATCAGCCCACGCCGAATCGGCGACATCGTCACCGCCGCATTACACCTGACCCACTTCGAATACAAATACCTACCAGTAAGTCGTTGAGATCACTTCTTGTGAACACGAACGTGGAAAGCGAGGCAAAGATTGATGACGGTCTCGTGGACTGCGGTGCTGTATGGGAGATGGAGGTTGTTTGGCCCTCCGGAGCCGGCTTGCGGAAGCAGGCTTCAAACCACCACGAGGGGCGTTGGCTGAAGACCGTCGTCCTGAGCGTCGTTGGAAAAGGCGTGACTGTGATCGCGTCAGGTATGGACCGGGAAGATGAGCGATGAACGTCGAGTTCTCTGCCGTTGACGTGTCGAAACTCAGTCAGACGACATCAGAACCGAGGCCGGAGGTGAGTCTCGGGATGAGCCTGGGGGATATCCGCTTACTGCCCAGGTGGTGTCCGGCATATAGGCAGCATGAGCCCGGTCCAGGCTCTCATACGGAACGTGTGAAGGCGGACCCCGATACCGTCCGTCGGTTTACCGGCGGCGAGAGGGAGGACTCCAAGCGGAGGAAACCGCGAGGAGCAGAGTACCGATGCGGGGACGCTGGCGGACTCGCCCGTAGTAGCTGTGAACCGCCTGCGTATCGCAGTGGGTCGGGGAGCGAAGGGGCGGGGTCGTTCAGGCTGGTTTGTGCGGTCAACCGTGAGGGAGGAACCGCGTGAGTCAGCCAGGGTTGACAGGCAAGTCGCACGATATCCCAAAGCGGCTGATCTGGGCCGCGTGGTTGAAGGTGAAAGGTAATGGCGGAGCGGCCGGGGCCGACGGAGTGACGATCGAACAGTTCGAAACGAGGTTGGCTGACAACCTCTACCGACTGTGGAACCGTATGTCGTCGGGCAGCTATTTCCCCGGCCCGGTCCGGGCGGTGGAGATCCCGAAGAAGGGTGGGGTCAGGATTCTGGGCATTCCCAATGTGGTCGACCGGGTGGCGCAGACGGTGGCGGTGCTGGTGTTGGAGCCGGAGGTGGAGAAGGTGTTCCACGACGACTCCTACGGATATCGTCCCGGACGGTCCCCGATTGATGCGATTCGGGTGTGTCGGCAGCGGTGTTTCAAGAAGGACTGGGTCGTCGATTTGGACGTCAAGGCCTTTTTCGACTCCGTGCGGTGGGATTTGATGCTCAAGGCGGTGGCGCGTCACACGACTCACCCGTGGGTCATGCTGTATGTGGAGCGCTGGTTGAGAGCGCCGATGCTGATGCCCGACGGGACCCTGACCCATCGGAACAAGGGGACACCGCAGGGTGGTCCGATCTCCCCGTTGATCGCCAACATTTTTCTGCACTACGGCTTCGACACCTGGATGGGCCGTGAGTTTCCCGGGGTCGGGTTCGAGCGGTTCGCAGACGATGTGGTGGTCCACTGCGTGACCGAACGTCAGGCGCAACAGGTGCGTCAGGCGATCGATCGTCGGTTCGCGGACATCGGGTTGCAGTTGCACCCCGACAAGACGCGCATCGTGTACTGCAAAGACGACCGGCGCCGTCTCGACTACGAGCTGGTGACGTTCACGTTCTGCGGGTACGCGTTTCGTCCCCGGAAGGCATGGGACAAGATCCGCGGAAGGGCCCGGACCGGGTTCCTACCCGCGGTTGCCCCGGGGAAGCTGACCGATATGAGCCGCAAGGTCGCGTCCTGGCGGCTACATCGACGCACGACCGGCAACCTGGCAGACCTCGCCGTAGAGGTCAACCCTGTCCTTCGGGGCTGGTTGAACTACTTCACCGTGTTTTACCCGAGCGCGGTCTACCCGATCGGCAAGCGCATCGATCGTCATCTGATGCGCTGGGCGAAGTGGAAGTACAAGCGACTCAAACGCAGCGACGACAGAGCTCGAGTATGGCTACGAGACGTCCGGCAACGGTCGCCCGACCTGTTCGCGCACTGGGCGATGCGGTACACGACCTGACAACCGAACGGCACGAGCCGGATGAGTCGAGAGGTTCACGTCCGGATCTGTGGGGGACGGCGGGTGAAACTCCCGCCGTCTACCCGGCAGTAGCGGTCTATTATTCGATGATGACACTGCAGCCCACTGGCGAACTCTCTGCTGCGGCGTGGCTGCATGCGACCGATGTCGACCCGGCACGGTTGATCACGTTTGGGCCGGCCTCGTTCCCCGCGTACGCACGCCTTCGCTACTTGCCCGATCCGGTCCTTCCGAATATGCGCGAGTCGGACGTGCGGCTCCCATCTCGCCGAACAACTGAGATCGACATGGCCCGAACAGCGTTGGAAGCCCTCGCCGACTACAGCTCCTCCACGCGCGATTGTTATGTCTGCGTGTGGGAAGGCGGCGCGACGCTCCGGAATCCTGCACTGACTGGCGGATCCATGCTGGACCTTCCGCACCGGCGATACGTCCTGTTCAGCGGCACACTGAACGACTTGATGGGGTGGAGCGACTTGTTCGACTCCGAAGTGTCCTCGGCGCCCGCATTCGTCTGGCCAGCGGATCATGCGTGGTGCTTCGCCAGCGACGTCGACCCTCATTGGGCCGGCATCGGAGCCGAGCGCGGGGTTGTCGACCGCCTCGTCGCGCACAGGAACCTCGACGTGGTGCATGCAGACCCGGCAGAGCGGCAGCCGACGTATTACTGAGCGCCTCCCTTTCCGCGATTCGGAGGCACCAGCGGCGCGGATTACGCCTCGGCGCTGGATCGCTGAGATGCTCCTATAGCTGTCAAGTGGTGCTGGTGGCTGGGGGCGCTGTTCAGGGTCCGGAAGAGTTGCCGGCTGATGTAGCGCTTGAGGCTGCGCATGACCTCGCGATACGTGCGTCCTTCGCGGGTGCGGCGGGTCACGTAGTCGCGGGTGCGGGGGTCGTGGTCCATGCGGACCAGCGCGACTGTGTAGAGCGCTCGGTTGAGGCGTCGGTCGCCGCTGCGGTTGAGCCGGTAGCGGGTGGTGTTGCCTAATGAGGCCGGAAGTGGTGACGCGCCGGCCAGGGCAGCGAACGCGGCTTCGGAGCGGACGCGGCCAGGGTGGGACCAGGCGAGTAGGACGGTGGCGGCGACGACGGTGCCGACACCTGGCAGGGCGAGCATGATTACCGTCCTCCGATTCTGGGCGCAGGTCCGTGCGCTGCCCGTGGCACAAGCGACCGCCGTCGCGCAAGCCGCATCGCGTAGCGAGGCGGCTGGTGGCGGGGGAACAGGAACTCTTGCGATTGCCACCAGAGCCGACACCACGACGATCACGGACGTCGAGCAGAGCGGCGGCTTCCACCCCGCAGACCACGCTCCCGTCTTTCTGATGCTCGGCGTCATCCTGACTGGGCTTGGCGGTGCGATGTCGGTGACTCACCCTCTCACGGCCAACCCTCCAGTCAACATCCTCTTCGGCGAACCCTGCCTGTGGCTCGGCGTGCTGCTGCTCGGCGCGGGTCTGCACCTGTCGCGGAGCCAGCACCTCTCTGCCGGCGCGATCAAGGCCGCATCGCCGGTGGTGTTCGGTGTGGGCCTGATCCTGGCGTTCTGCGCGGCGGCCATCGCACGGTTCGAGCTGATAGGAGCGGCACCGGTGGAGGAACCGATCACCGGACTCCTGCATGCCTATCCCGTCGTCGAGAACACCTTCTTCGTCCTCCTCTACGCCCTGTCCGCCGCAGGTGCGCTCGCCTTTCCGTGGCTCCTCTCGCGTGCCGGTGACCTGGCGTGGACGATCATGAAATGGAGTTGGTCCATCGCCGGATTGGGCTTCCTCATCTTCAGCGCCCTGAACTTCTACACCCATATCGGGATGATGGTGAACCTGACTCGACCTGATGCCGCTTTCCGGTTCTGACCGAAGACGTCCTGTGACTGCCGTATCGGGCGGTGCTTCGCTAAGGCAGCAAGCTGGCCATTGGAACATTCGTGATGACGGGAAACGATGAACCAAAAGCCCGTGCAGGCTGTTCTGCAATTATTCAACCACCGATGGACTCTGGAGATCCTCGCCGCGCTCACGTCCGGGCCACAGAGGTTCAACTCGCTCCAACGTGTGACCGGAAACATCAACGCCAAGACTCACCGGGACGCGCTGCAGCGCCTGGTAAAGGGACAACTCGTACGCCCCCCGTCCGACGGCGACGGAGTCCACTACGCACTGACCACGCTTGGTGAACGAGCACTTCCGGCTCTCAGGGCGTTCGCCGCCGGGCTTTCGCACGCAAAGCCTTCTCGACCACGCCAGCGTGTCTAGCAATTCGGTGCCTGTCGCCATACCGCCTAGTCATCCGGCGGGGAAGTGAGCCGTGTATCTCCGATCTGCCATGGCGTCGCAGGGGCGTCGTCGCGTCGCGTGGTGCGCGTTGCTCGGGCGGGTCCCGCGGATCTCGGTTGATCAGCGTGGAACTGGCCACGGCGACAGCCCGGCCCGGGCGAGCGGCTGGGCGAGTGTCGGTGCCGGATCGCGGGGAGGCACGATGGTTGCCGTGACCGTTCCTGTCCGTGCGCCGCTCGCCGTGGTGGAGGCGGTGCTGGAGCGGTTGACCTACGTCAACGAGGAGACCGGCTACACCGTCGCTCGTGTCGCCACCGACCGTGGCGGTGACCTGTCGACGGTGGTCGGCGCGTTGTTGGGGGCGCAGCCCGGGGAGAGCTTGCGGCTGCACGGCCGCTGGTCTTCGCATCCGAAGTACGGCCGGCAGTTCGAGGTCGACTCCTACACCACCGTCTTGCCGGCCACGATTCAGGGCATCCAGCGCTACCTCGGCTCCGGGCTGGTGAAGGGCATCGGACCGGTCTTCGCCGAACGGATCGTCGCGCACTTCGGTCTGGGCACCCTGCGGGTCATCGAAGAGGAGCCGGCGCGGCTGGTGGAGGTGCCGGGGCTGGGCCCGAAACGCACCGCGAAGATCACCGCGGCGTGGGAGGAACAGAAGGCCATCAAGGAGGTCATGGTCTTCCTGCAGGGCGTCGGCGTGTCCACGTCCCTGGCGGTGCGGATCTACAAGCAGTACGGCGACGCGTCCACCGACGTGGTGACGAAGGAGCCGTACCGGCTGGCCGCCGATGTGTGGGGGATCGGTTTCAAGACTGCCGACACCATCGCCCGGTCGGTGGGGATCCCACACGACAGCCCGCAGCGGGTCATGGCCGGCCTGCAGTACACCCTGTCCGAGGCCACCGACAACGGCCACTGCTACCTGCCCGAACCGAACCTCGTCGCCGACGCGACGAAGATCCTCGACGTGCCCGCCGACCTCGTCACCCGCTGCCTCGGCGACCTGGTCGCCGACGAGGGCGTCGTCCGCGAGACGCTCCCCGCGGCCGGCGGTGAGCCGCTGCGGGCGGTGTATCTGGTGCCGTTCCACCGCGCCGAGCAGTCCCTCGCCTCCTCGCTCCTGCGGCTGCTCCATGATTCAGGCGACCGGCTGGCCCACTTCGGAGGTGTCGACTGGGCCAAGGCCCTGGCCTGGCTGAGGGCCCGCACCGGCGCGGACCTCGCCCCCGAGCAGGAGCAGGCCGTCAGGCTCGCGCTGACCTCGAAAGTCGCGGTGCTCACCGGCGGGCCGGGCTGCGGCAAGAGCTTCACCGTCCGCTCCATCGTCGAACTCGCCGCCGCCAAGAAGGCAAAGGTGACGCTGGTCGCGCCGACCGGGCGGGCCGCCAAACGCCTGTCCGAGCTGACCGGTCACCCCGCCGCCACCGTGCACCGGCTCCTGCAACTCCGCCCCGGCGGGGACGCCTCCTACGACCGGAACAACCCTCTCGACGTCGACCTGCTCGTCGTCGACGAGGCATCCATGCTCGACCTGATCCTGGCCAACAAGCTCATCAAAGCCGTCCCACCCGGCGCCCACCTGCTCCTCGTGGGCGACGTCGACCAGTTGCCCTCCGTCGGCGCCGGCGAGGTGTTACGGGACCTGCTCGCCGCACCCACCATCCCCCGGGTGCGGCTGACCCAGATCTTCCGCCAGGCCGCCCAGTCCGGCGTGGTCACCAACGCCCACCGCATCAACGCCGGCCGCCCACCCCTCCTTCAGGGCCTGCCGGACTTCTTCCTGTTCGCCTGCGACGACACCGACGCCACCGCCGCCCTGACCGTCGACGTCGCCTGCACCCGCATCCCCGCCCGCTTCCGGCTCGACCCGCGCCGCGACGTGCAGGTCCTCACCCCCATGCACCGCGGCCCCGCCGGCGCCGGCGCCTTGAACGGCCTGCTGCAGCAGAAGCTCACCCCGCACCGCGAGGGACAGCCGGAGCGGCGCATGGGCGGGCGGGTGTTCCGGATCGGCGACAAAGTCACCCAGATCCGCAACAACTACGACAAGGGCCAAGCCGGCATCTTCAACGGCACCCTCGGCATCGTCACCGCCCTCACCAGCGAGGAACAGACCCTCACCGTGCGCACCGACGAGGACGAAACCATCGACTACGACTTCGACGAACTCGACGAACTCACCCACGCCTACGCCATGACCATCCACCGCTCCCAAGGCTCCGAATACCCCGCCGTCGTCATCCCCCTCACCACCAGCGCCTGGATGATGCTGCAACGCAACCTGCTCTACACCGCCGTCACCCGCGCCAAACACCTCGTCGTCCTCGTCGGCTCCCGCCGCGCCCTCCACGCCGCCGTCCGCACCGTCGGCGCCGGACGCCGCCACACCGCCCTCGACCACCGCATCACCTGAGACGTGATCGAGCCCGGCCCCCACAACCCGTCGCGCCCCTCCGCCTGCTCCTGCCGATCATCCTCAGGAGGCAGCACCGCAGGACCGGACGGCACCGCAACCGTCACCGCCGGATGCCCGAAGAGCGCATGCTTCGCTGTCCGCACACTCGCCGGGAACGCCACCTCCCTCACCAGCGGCCACGAGGGAGAGAAGTGATGGCCATTCCTAGTTCCGCCGCTGGTGGATCGATCGTTGATCCCGTCCGAGCCCTGCAGCGTGCGCCGTCGGATGACGCCGGCCGATGAGCCGCAACGACGATCTTGTTCACGATCGGGAAGCCGCTGAACCTCCTCCACGCCACTGACCTGCATCAGGTTGGAAAAGGGACCACTGTTTCGGATCGGCCGTCAAGCGGCCAAACGTCATGGTCCGAACGTGGACCCGCTAAGCGCGGTGTAGGCGGGCTGCAGCGCTTTGGCGATCTTGTCTCGGCGGGGTCGTCGGCATAGACGAGTTCGTTTTCGACCCCCCTGTGGCCGTCGGGGTGGGGTGCCGATGGGCGTGGTTGCGCTGTTCGTGGTGGGTGTCGTCGTGTCGTCTATACGGGTGGCCGGGGGTTCCGTAAGGTCTCGTTGACGGGACGCGGGGGTGTGGAGTACCTGTGCGAGCGGTTGAGTGGTGCCGGGCCTCGGTGCCGCCGGGGTCGATCGGCGACGGTGCCGGGCCCTGGGGTGGTGTCGGTTGCTGGCGGCGCGTTCGCGTGCCGCGCCGGTTCGGTGGCTATCGGGTGGGGTTGTCGTGGGTGCGGAGGAATGAGCGCCAGGAATCGTGAGTGAATGACAGCGTCGTGCCGGGATCGGTGGAGTTTCGCACCTGGACGGTGATGGAATGACGGGATACTTCGACACAGTTCTCATGGTCGCATCGGGAACTGCGGGTCCAGACAGGGGATGTGTTGTGGGATTTGCTCACGGCGATTCTCCTGGGTCATCCACGGGGCAGCCATTTGTGGGAGGTGGCACAGCGCCGGTCGGGTGTGAACGCAGACCGGTGGTGGATCGGCGGCGGGCTACCGAACCCACCCATAGCCTTCACGTACCGTCTTCGGCGACGTTGCGCTCTGTGAGCAGGCTAGCAGGGGGGTGACCACTTCGGCCATGAATGTCTCGCCCATTCACCCGATTCAGCGTCCACCCCTGCGGCCTGATAGCTTTATGCCCCCGGCATCGAGCTGGCGGGTCCATGCGAGTTGCCCTATGCGGGTTTGCGTATTCAATTTGCCTTCTGCAGATGCCGATCGTGGGGCGTGGATATGACGACGAACGGGCCGGGGCCGACCACGATTCGCCGCCGCATCCGCCTCCTGCTGCGTCAACTACGGGCCGACCGTGGACACTCGCAGGAGGACGTGTGCCGGGTGATGGCCTGGTCGCAGTCCAAAATGGCCAGGATCGAACGCGGCACCACCAACATTCCCGTTCGGGATCTTCGCGACCTGCTCGAATTCTACGAGATCGACGATGCCGACGAGGTGAGGCGCCTGCTGGATCTGGCGAAGCTCGCACGCCGACCTCACTGGGCGGGCGCGTACCGCGATTCGGTGCCAGCTCCTTACATGGATTTCCTCGGCTATGAGGACGATGCGCTCCGTATCAGTCAATACCATCCGTTCGTGATTCCAGGGCTGCTGCAGACCGAGCAGTACGCCCGTCTACTCGTGGCCGTGGGCCCGCGGCGTCGCGACGGCGACGATGAGGCAGAGGCTCGCGTGCGGTTGCGCCTGGCCCGACAACGTCGCGTCTTCGCCCAACCGCCGCGGCCCGGCCGGGTGCGGATCGTGCTCGACGAGCGGGCGCTCACCGTCGTGGAGAGCGACCAGGTCAAGCTTGACCAGATCGAGATGATCCTGTCGCGGCTGCCCGACATCGATTTCGCGCTACTTAGACGCGACACCGCCACTGACTCCGTCCTCGTCGGCCCCTTCTCCCTGCACGAGTTCGGATCCGAGGCCGATCCGGATGTCGTCTACGTCGCCAGCCAGCCCGAGGACGTGGCGCTCATCGAGGACCCCGAGGTCGTCGCAGGCTACAAACGCGCCTTCGACGACCTCTACCACCAGGCCGCGTCCGGCGACGAGGCACGACACATCCTCGACACCATCGCCACGTCACTGCGCGGTACATCGGCCTAACCCTCCCGGGGGCCGCGTGGCCCCGGCACGTCCACCCGGCCTCCCCGACCACAGGACCCGCCGCGACGCCCTCGTGCCTCCGCAGTCGTCGGTGCCCGCACCCGCGTCATGGACTCCGCACGCCGCTCTGCCTGCCACTCCACCAACCCGGCCAGCACGCCCACCAGGACGGCCAGCCTCAGATCATCGATAAGAGTGCCGACCAGCACCGCCACCGCCACCACCGGACCCGACGACCCCCGGATCTCCAGCAGCGGCCCCAGCAACCCATCCCCCGTTCCACCTCTGGCCATCACCGTCACCTGCGCCGCTGATGTCCCGTCCGCCGCCGACTGGCGGCTGCCCACCCTGCCTGAACGCACCATGCGTGCGCTCCTCCTCTACGATCCCGGCCTAGCATCGTGCAGAACGCACTTGCTGAACAGATACGCCAGACCGCATCAACCGACCTGACTTATGCACTCTAGGTCTCCCGGAGTGCGGTAGCGACACCGACACGCTCACCGCCACTCGGCGCGTCGCCCGCGCGGTCCACCACCCTGCCCCCAGACACCGGGCGGGATCTCCACGCCGCAACGGCACCACCCCGCCGCCCACCGCCGCTGGCACACCCCGCCACACCAAACCCGACCAGGCCCTTCTGCCAGCCCATACCTGACCTCAACAGACACCGCCATTCCCTCCCGGCGAATCACTCGGTCGGTACAGCCCAGCCACATCGGACGGCAGAGCACCGAGCCTGGTTCCTCCGGCAACCGCCCTACTGCTGTCGCGAACCGGACAATCGGTAAGAGACGGCGAGTGCGCACCCACTCGCCGGAGGGCCACGAGCTTGAAAGCAGGTCGGGGTCAGCGCCCTCTTTTATGGCTACGGCTACGGCGAGGGTGTCGGTGGAGCAGTTTCGGCCTAGGCCACCGACAGAGCCGGTCTCGGGACGGTCGGCCAGTCGCGGAGACCCGCACCGGACGTCAGGTGCGGGTCCTGTGGGGGCGGCGGACTCGGTAACACCTGGGTCTTGGCGACGTCGAGCCGTATCGTCGGAGGATGGACGTGCTGCTGCGCGGCGGGCCAGGTGACGGGCAGGTGATGCGCGGAAGCGGGGAGACCGTGGTGTGGCGTGCATGCCTGCACCAGATCACCCTCGAGCGCGGCCACCGGGGTGGCCGGGACCTTCGGGTCTATCGGCATCGCGGGGATTGCTGCGAGGCGTACGGGCGGGGCGGCGAGGATCGCTGCGAGTGAGCCGCCGCTGCCGGCCGCTCCGCCGAACGGCCCACGCCGGGCGCCGGCTCGTGGGTGCTCGGATGCCAGCGACCCCAGATGGACTCCCTCTTTAGTTGCTGGATTCCCGCCGCGAGCGACTGCCACCCCCGAGGGCTTGGCGGGCGTAGTGGCTGTTTCTCGCTGTGGCCTGGTGTCGACGTCGGAAGATGGACCAGGCGATGAGGTTCGCGGTGCGGCGTGCGGGTTCGATGATCAGGGCGTGGAAGAGCCGGCGGAGTTCGTTGGCGGTGATCGCGGTCATGCCCTCTGCGGTGGTGGTGCTGACGGTGGTTGCGGCGGCCAGGAACGCGTGAGCGGCGATGACCAGGGTGGTCCAGCGGTGCCAGGCCCGCCAGCGACGGTGTTGATGCTGGTCGAGGCCGAGACCGGTCTTCGCCGATTGGAACGATTCCTCGATCCGCCATCGAGATCCGGCGACCGACACCAGTTGAGGCAACGGGACGAGTCGCGGTGACCAGCAGCGATAGAACGCCAGTTCATCGGCGGTCCGGTTGCGGCGGATCAGCAGCCAGTGGTGTCCGGCGTGCTGGTCGACGGCCAGGGGCAGGGTGATGAACGCCCAGTCGTAGTAGCGGTGGCCTTTGGCGCCGTCGCCTGCCGAGAGCCGCTGCCATGCCTGTTTCGGCAGGTCGGCTGCGATCTGGTCGGCTCGTTGGACGCCGATGCCGGTCGGGACGTGATGCGAGCAGGCGACCGCGAGGACGTAACCCAGATGGTGGCCGCGTAATGCGGCGGCCAGGTTTGGGTCACCGCCATAGGCTTCGTCGCCGGCGACCCACCGGCATGGCAGTCCACCGGTGACCGCGGCTTCGATCAGACGGCGTGCCAGTTGCGGCTTGGTGGCGAAGGTGACCCTGTCGGGGATCCCGGGCGCTGTTCAGGGTCCGGAAGAGTTGCCGGCTGATGTAGCGCTTGAGGCAGCTGCCCCTCGCCAGGGCGGGCTATGGGTTGGTGGGTCGTTTGGGTGTGCTGTGGGTATGGAGGCGGATGTAGACGATGGCGGGCTTGCCGCCGCCGGGGATGCGGCGGTCGACTTCGTACCCGCCCGTGGCCTCGACGAGGTCGGTCAGCTTGGGGTATCCGTAGGTGCGGGAGTCGAAGTCGGGGCGGCGTTTCGTGAGGATGTGGCCGACGGCAGCGAGGTGTGCCCAGCCGTCGTCGCCGGAGGCGGCGTCGACGGCGGCGCGGAGCAGGGCCATAAGGGCGGTGTCGGTCGTGAGTGGGGCAACGGGTGGAGATGTTCGGGGCTTGATCACGGCGGCCGCGACCGGTGTGGCCGGTTGGTCATAGGTGAGGTTCTCGGTGTAGACGAACTTGTCGCAGGCGGCGACAAAGGATTGGGGTGTCTTACGTTCCCCGAAGCCGTAGACGGTGAGCCCGGACTCGCGGATGCGGGAGGCCAGGCGAGTGAAGTCGCTGTCGCTGGAGACGATGCAGAAGCCGTCGAAACGGCCGGTGTAGAGAAGGTCCATCGCGTCGATGATCAGAGCGGCGTCGGTGGCGTTCTTACCGCTGGTGTAGGCGAACTGCTGAAACGGTTGGATTGACTGGGCGAGAAGGTGCTCCTTCCAGCTGCGCAGGCCGGTGCCGGTCCAGTCACCGTAGGCCCGCTTCACATGCGCGGTGCCGTACTTGGCGACCTCGGCCAACAGCGGCACGATCAACGCCGGCTGGGCGTTATCGGCGTCGATGAGGACCGCTAGCCGGCTGCTGTTCTGTTCGATGGCGTCCATCGCGTCCCTCCCGCATGTAGCCCTGTCCGCTGGGTCGTCATCAGGTGTGCGGCAAGATGTGGTTCCGGTAGCGCTCACCGTATCGCCATACGCGAGCGCGTCGCCCCGAGTCGCTGGTCGCCGACGGTCGGACAGGAACGTCTGACTGGAACGTGCCCAATCCTGAGCCCGACGACCGGATCCGACAGGGCATCGCCGGCCTCTCTGGGTGGCAGCAATGGACCCGCCTGCCACGACTCGGGCCGCTATGGGCAGCTGTGTCGGCTGCGGGACGCGCGCCCCGGGGCTTGGGTTGTCTGCCCGGAGCGGTGGTGGTTAGGGCGTGTCCTGCCGATCTTGTGGTGGTTGATCGTTGACGATGTGCCGGTGGTGCGTCGTGGTGAACTGACCGATGAGGCGTGGGCGGTGATCGCGTCGCTGCTGCCGGAGCTTGGCGGGTCGCGGGGGCGGTGGCGGGATCACCGCCAGGTCATTGACGGGATTCTGTGGAAACTGCGTACGGGTGCGCCGTGGCGTGATCTACCGGAACGCTTCGCACCGTGGCAAGTCCGGGGACGCCTGGTACGCAAGATGGCGAGGCCATCGGCCGATCCCGCGGCGGGCTGAGCACGAAGATCCACCTCGCCGTCGACGGACGTGGACGGCCGCTGTCGATCCTGCTCACCCCCGGCCAAGCCGGCGACAACCCGCAGTTGTTGGCGCTGCTGGACGCGATCCGCGTCAACGAGCCCGGCCCCGGTCGCCCCCGCAAGCGCCCCGATGTGCTGATCGCCGACAAAGGCTACGCGCACGACACCACCAGACGTGCGCTACGGCAATGGGGGATCCGGCACGTCATCCCGCAACGCTCGGACCAGGTCGCCCGCCGGTGCCGCCAAAGGCAGCACCGGCGGGCGACCACCGGCCTTCGACAAGGCGACCTACCGCAAGCGCAACGTCGTGGAACGCTGCTTCAACCGCCTCAAGCAGTGGCGTGACCTGGCCCACCCGATACGCCAAACGCGCATCCCTCTACCGAGCAAGCCTCGTCCTCATCGCCGCCGTCATCTGGCTCTGATGACACCGATGACTCGCCTCAAGCAGCGACCTGGGCAGAGCTGACGAACCAGGAACCCGACTCGACACCAATGGGCTCATCAACCCAAGGCTGCACGATGACGGCGAGCTGCGCTGTCATGGGCCACACGTCCACGACCCACCCGTCGGGCGTCACCTCGACATGCGCGCGCAGCGGCTCGGTGACCTCTGACGGCAGGTCCCACGAGCGTACGAGGAAATCATCCACGCCGAACTTCTCAACCGTGTTGACCACAACCACGGCGAGACTCTAGCCAAGACGATGGCGGTGCCGACGGTGCAACTACCCGATCACCTTGCCGTCAGCTGATCGGCCCGTGGGTGCTCCGTGGGTGCTCGGACGCCAGCGGTCCCAGATGGATTTCCTCTTTAGATGCTGCATTCCTGCCACGAGCGGCTGCCGATCCGACAACTACAGTGAGTAACGACCGCGCTGACCTGCTGATACTGAAGCGCCTCTGTCCGGATTTGCGGACGAGATTCCGGACGGAAGCGCCTTGCGGGCAGCAGTCAGGGGCAGGACCGTCCGCAGTGGATTGACGGTCCGCAGGTACGTCGTCGCAACCCAGGAGGCGCTGTGCAAGGCACCCCCGACCGGCCGTCGTCGGCGCCGGACGACCGGTGGCGGATCCTTCGTACCCAGGACGACCTGGACCGGCTCGGCGAGACCGAATCGATCTTCGCGCTCAGCAACGGCTGGGTGGGGTGGCGCGGGACCCTCGACGAGGGCGACCCCTGCGACATGCCGGGCAGCTACCTCAACGGGTTCCACGAGCGGCGGGCGCTCAACTACCCCGAGGACGGGTACGCCTTCCCGCAGCTCAGCGACACCGTGATCAGCGCGCCGAACGCCACCCTCGTCCGGCTCTGGGTCGGCGGGGAACCGCTGGACATCCGCATCGGAACGCTCCGCACCCACGAGCAGGTGCTCGACCTGCGGGCCGGGGTGGTGGAACGGGTCACCGAGTGGATCTCGCCGGCCGGGCAGGGGGTGCGGGTACGCAGCACCCGACTGGTGTCGCTGCCGCGTCGCCGGGTGGCCGCGCTGGACTGGACGGTGGAACCCCTGGACGACGCGGTCGATCTGCGGATCTGCGCGGACCTGCTGGCCAACGAGCGGGTCCCGCAACGCGCCGACGACCCCCGGGCCGCGTCGATCGTCCACGATCCGCTGATCGCCGAGCGGCACCACGTCGACGGCGCCGACGGGGTGCTGGTGCACCGCACCGAGCACAGTGACCAGCGGGTCGCCGTCGCCGTGGCGCACCGGCCGTCGGCCCCCGACCAGATCGCCATCAGCACCGACGCCACCCCGGACCGGATCCGGCTCACCCTTGCCGGGACGGTTGCGCCCGGCGAGCGGGCACGCCTGACCAAGTACGTGGCGTACGAGTGGGTACCGGTCGACGGCACCGCCGCCGTGGACCTCGCCGACCAGGTGACGGCCGAGGCGGACGCCGCCCGCGAGACAGGCTTCACCACCCTGCTCGCCGAACAACGGGCGGCCCTCGACACCGCCTGGCGGACCGCCGACGTGGTGCTCGAAGGCGACGAGGAACTGCAACTGGCGATCCGGTTCGCCATGTTCCACCTGATCCAGGCGGGCCGGCCGGACGGCGCGTCGAGCATCCCGGCCAAGGGGCTGACCGGCAACGGGTACGACGGGCACGTGCTCTGGGACACCGAGCAGTACGTGTTGCCGGTGCTGACGTACGTCGCCCCCGGGGTGGCCCGCTCGGCCCTGCGCTGGCGGTACGCGCACCTGCCCCAGGCGCGGGAACGCGCGGCGGAGCTGCGGCTGACCGGCGCCACCTTCCCGTGGCGGACCATCGGCGGCCAGGAGTGCTCCGGCTACTGGCCGGCGGGCACCGCCGGGCTGCATGTCAACGCCGACATCGCCGACGCGGTGCTGCGCTACGCCGGTGCCACCGGCGACGAGAAGTTCCGGGCCGGGGCCGGGCTGGAGCTGCTGGTGGCCGGTGCCCGGCTCTGGCGTGGCTTCGGGCACTTTACCGACGACGGCGGCTTCCACATCTTCGGCGTCACCGGCCCGGACGAGTACGCCGCACTCGTCGACGACAACGCGTTCACCAACCTGATGGCCCGGCGGAACCTGCGCGGTGCGGCGGACGCCGCCGAGCGGTACCCGGAGGCGGCCGGTCGGTTGGGTGTGGACCCGGCCGAGGTGGCCGGCTGGCGGGCGGCGGCCGACGCGATGGTGCTGCCGTACGACGCCAAGCGCGGGGTGCACCAGCAGGCGGCCGGCTTCACCAGCCAACCGGAGTGGGACTTCGCCGGCACCGGTGACGACGACTACCCGCTGCTGCTGCACTTCCCCTACCTGGAGCTGTACCGCCGTCAGGTGGTCAAGCAGGCCGACCTGGTGCTGGCCATGCTGCGCTGCCCCGGCGAGTTCACCGCCGAGGAGAAGGCGGCGAACTTCGCCTACTACGAGGCGCGTACGGTCCGGGACTCGTCGCTGTCCGCCGCGCCGCAGGCGGTGCTCGCCGCCGAACTGGGTCACCTCGACCTGGCGTACGACATGTTCGCCGAGTCGGTGTTGCAGGACCTGTTGGACCTCGGTGACAAGACGGGCGACGGGCTGCACCTGGCCTCGCTGGGCGGCTCGTGGCTGGCGCTGGTGCAGGGCTTCGGCGGGATGCGCGACGACCGTGAGCTGCTCTCGTTCGATCCTCGGCTGCCCGACCGGATCGAGCGGCTGGCGTTCAGCCTGTGCTGGCGCGGGCACCGGCTGCTGGTCACGCTCACCACCGAGGAGGCCCGCTACGAGCTGCCCGACGCTCCCGCCGACACCGCCGTCGACCTGTGGCACCACGGCGAGCAGGTGCGGGTGGTCGCCGGGACCCCGGTACGCCGGCCGATGCCGCAGGTGCCCGACTTCGGCGCCGAGCCGACCGCCCCTCCCGGCCGCCGCCCCACCCACCGCGCCGCCGCTGTGTAAGGAAGCTGTGTAAGGAAGGGTCCCCTACTAACGCCTGGTGTATAGGAAGGGTCCCTTCCTTGCCTCCGGGGTCTAGTTGCCGGTCATGCGTTGCTGTATCGCGGTCAGCTCCTCGAAGGCGTACGCCCAGTTGTGGCACTTGAAGCTGCGGAGTCCGTCGATCGGCGAGCGGCAGTCGGAGCAGCGTACGCCGGGGATGGCGGCGGGCAGCCCGGTGTTGACGTACCGGCGGTCCCCAAGGATCACGGTGGCGATCATCGCCGGGTCGTGCACACCCTTCAGCGTCGAGGCGACGATGTCGTACCAGGTGATCCGGCGACCGCACTTGGGGCAGTCCGGCTGGTCACCGCTGACCCAGAGCGGTGCGCCGATGGTGCGCGGCGGCATACCGAGCAGCTTCTCGATCCGTCGGACGTCGGCCTCCGGGGTGGTCCAGCGGTGCCGGCCGGGCAGCGACGCGGGTGAATCGTAGACGGCCTGGAACAGCGTGGGGTCCACCTCCACGGTCTCGCGTTCACTGGTCATCGGCGTCCCTTCCGGTCGTTGGCGCCCCCACCGTGGTGGCCGGCGGGCGGCGGGCACATACCGGATCAACGACACGGCGGCCCGGCCGGCCCGCGCGTCACCGCCGGCCGGGCGTCCGCGTTCCTCAGGCGGCCTTCGTGGCTGCGGCTCGCGCCGGCTCGGTCAGCGCCGACCGCCGTACGCCCCGGACGATCAGGTAACCGAGGATCCAGAACTCGCCCACGGTCGCCGGGACGACGAGCAGGTCGGCGAGGATTCCGGCACCGGGGACGAGGTACGCGACAAACGCGTTGAGCAGGTAACCGGCACCGCCGACGACGAGGATCCAGCCGAGGGCACGGGGCAGCCAGCCCGAGCGGAGCACGCACCAGCCCATCGGGATCAGCCAGAGGCCGAAGAAGATCCCGCCGACCGTCCAGAGGTGACCACTGACCAGGTACAGCAGTTGCACGGTGCTGGCGGCGTCGCCGAACGGGTCGGTCGCCACCTCGACTGCGGTCGCGAGCAGCGCGGCGCTGCCCAGGATCGCGACGGCGTTGACCATGCCGAAGACGGCGATGCTGCCGGCGGCGGTGGCGTCGACGGCACGGAACAGACGGTAGAACCATACGGCGGTGAACGTCTGGGCGAGGACCACGAGCAGTTCGAGGGCGATCCCGACGCGGGCGAGGGACTCGTTGCCGACCAGGTGGGCCAGGGTCGCGTCGGCGTCGCCGGCGGCGAAGACCTGTGGCCGGACGGTCAGGAAGCCCAGTGCGCCGGCAATGGCGAGGCTGAGGTAGAACAACCCGGTCGCGCGGGCGGTGCGGATCAGGGGGTGCATGGGGAGACTCCTTCGAGATGCGCGTCGCCGCGGCCGGTGTCGGGTCGGGTAAGCAGCGCCTTACGACGTAAGGCAATCATACGATGTAAGGTAAAGGGAAGATGGGGGTCGGATGGGAGCGAGAAGACCTCGGGAGCCGCTGAGTCGTGAGCGTGCCCTCGCGGCGGCGATCGCGCTGGTGGACGCGGAGGGGCTGGCCGCGCTGACGATGCGTCGCCTGGCCGCCGGGCTCGGCGTCGAGGCGATGTCGCTCTACTACCACCTGCCCGGCAAGGAGGGACTGCTCGACGGCCTGGCGGAAGCGGTCATCGCCGAGATCGAGGCCGCTGCGGAGGCCGCCGACGCGACGGTGGCCGGCGACGACTGGCGCACCCGTCTGCGACAGCGCTTCCTCGCCGCCCGCGCGGTGATGCTGCGCCACCCGTGGGCGCCCGGTCTGCTCGGTTCCCGCCCGACCGTGCCCGCCGGGGTGTACGCCTACTACGACCAGATCATCGCCACGCTGCGCGAGGGCGGTTTCTCCTACCGAATCGCGCACCGCGCCCTGCACGCGTTCGGCAGTCTCGCGCTCGGCTTCGCCCAGGAGGTGTTCCGGCCGGCTGCGGCCGGCGGGACGACCGACGTCGACGTCGCCGAAGCGGAGTTGGCCGCGATGGCCGAGAAGCTGCCCCACCTGACGGCGATGATGGCCGCTGAGGCGCACGACGCGGATGACCCCACGCTCGGGTGGTGCGACAGTCAGGTCGAGTTCGAGTTCACCCTCGACCTGCTCTTCGACGGCCTCGAACGCGCCCGGGGGTGACGCCGCCCGGGTGTGGTGCCGGGAGCGGTCAGAGCGGTAGCAGGCCCTCGGCCAGGGCCCGCTTCACCTGCCACTCGCCTTCCGAGCCGGTCGGCCAGGGGAAGCCGCCACTGCCGAAGACCTGGTTCAGGTAG
The DNA here is from genome assembly GCF_014764405.1 of Micromonospora craniellae. Lineage (NCBI taxonomy): Bacteria > Bacillati > Actinomycetota > Actinomycetes > Micromonosporales > Micromonosporaceae > Micromonospora > Micromonospora craniellae. Next base: position 3,549,625 of record NZ_CP061725.1, read on the forward strand.
GCGACGAACGAGGTCGTCGTCTCGCCGACGAACAGCCCGTCCACGCATCCGTCGGGCAGGACGAAGCCGTACGGCCCGCCGCCGCTGGTGTTCTCCTTGTGCAGCCGGTCCGGCGCCACCGGGAGCACGAACACCCCGGGTTCCTCGTCGGCTTCCTGCTCCTCCTGCCAGGCGCTCCACTCCTCGTCGTGGTGATCGCGGATGGACGACCCGCCGGGGTGGCGGGATCCCTCCAGCTCGATCACCAGCGGGTCGGCCGATGCCGAGGTGGCCCACTCCGGATGCGTGCCGATCAGCCACACGTCACCCACCAGCCGGACCCAGGAGCACATCGTCATCGGCACCGCGCCGAACCGGTCCCGGAGCCAGTCCGCGTGCGCGTCGGCCTGCGCGGTCGGCGGGACGTACGGTCGCTGCACCGGCGTCTGCTCGTCGTCGTTCTCGTGGAACCGGTAGCCCGCGACGGTCAGCCGCTCCACCACGGCCTCGACGTTCTGCCGGGCCCGGAGCGCCATCTCGTCGCAGACCGACTGTGCTTCCTCGGCCAGCTCGGGACGGTGTCGGATCGTGCTGCCCCACTGGTGCAGCTCGTGCCAGACCTGCTCCCGTTGACCCCTGCGGTAGCGGCTGAGCCACTGCGGCGACGAGTTCATGGCGGCAGCATGGCGTACGCCCCCGACAGTCCGTCGACTCGGCGCGCCGCTCGGCGAAGCCGCACGTCCACAGGGGACGAAAGTTGGCCGTCGCCGGGTTCGTCGGGTGCCCCCAATCCCCCTTTCGGCCAATGATTGTTCGCCGTTCGACGTGGAGTGGTCCACGATTCAGGCGATCACTTCTCGGGTCGCACACATCGGTTTCCGAATATCTGCCGATCGGTCGGGGTAAAACGGTTTTATCGTCGTCCGGGTGGGCGCTTCGAGAATCGGCGGTTCTGCCTGGTGTCGGCGGCGATCTGCCGTGTGGGGACGGTCGCTCAGCGCGCCCCGGCAGGGGCGGCAGACGCGCACCTTGCTTGCTGTGACCCATGTCTCCTGTTAGAGTGAACGCCTCGGGAGCGCTCCCACGAAACGATCCCGTAAACGGATCCACGCACGGTGACACGGTGTAGGAATTTTTGTGAGCCTTAACAGTGGAATCGAATACAGGGACAGCGCGTGGGTTATCAGACAAATAAGCACGTCGGCCTGGCCGAAGAGATCTTCCGTGAACATCACCGGCGCCTGGAGTCCGCCTCGATCGCGCTGACCCGGAACGCGCCGGTGCTCGGTCAGTTGCAGCGCAACGTTCACGCGATCGTCGCCGACGTGGCGGAGCAGTTCGACCTGCCGGTGTCGAACGCCGACCCGCCCGCCGATATCGACGAGGTCGTCAACCACACGCTGCTGCCCACCGAGATCGGCGTGGACCGGGCGCTGCGAAACATCCATCCGATCGAGTCGTTGCGGGCCGCCGCGCTGCTCTTCGAGGTCGCGTTGCCGATCATTCTGCGCCGATACGTCATCACCGACCCGGCCCGGGTCGCGGCCGTCAGCCTCGCCCTGCACGACGCCATCTCCCGGCGGGTGTCGCTCTCCTCGCTGGCGTACGTGAACTACCTGATCGAGAAGTTGCAGGCGTCGCGCCGCGAGGAGCGTCGCCGGATCGCACGCGACCTGCACGACCGGCTCGGCCACTCGATCGGCCTCGCCCTGCAGAACCTCGACCTGTCCCGCCACTACGGCACGCAGGACCGCCTGCGGTCCGACGCCAAGGTCGGCGCGGCGATGCACGAGATGAGGGAGGCGTTGCAGACCGTGCAGGAGTTGACCGCGGAACTGCGCCGCTCGTTCGGTGCGGACGGCATCGAGCCGGCCCTGCGGGGGTATCTCGCGTCCAGCGTGCCGGCCACCATCCGCACCGGACTGACCGTCACCGGTGACGTCAAGGTCATGCCCCGCGAGGTCGGTGAGGAGCTGTACCTGATCCTGCGCGAGGCCGCCCGCAACGCGGTACGGCACGGCGAGGCCACCGAGCTGCGCATCACGATCGTCGCCTCGGAGGACGCGATCAACGCCGAGGTGATCGACGACGGTCGTGGCTTCGACCTGATCGACGCGCAGACCGCCGGTTTCGGGCTCCGGTCCATGGCCGAGCGCGCCGACCTGCTCAACGGCCGGTTCACCATCACCTCCGCACCCGGCAGCGGCACCGTTGTCGCGGTCGAGGTGCCGCTCTACGGTCCGGAAGGATGAACACGTCGGGCACCATCCGCGTGGTGGTGGTGGACGACCACAACCTGTTCCGCGAGGGCCTCAAGGAGGTGCTCGGCACCGACCGGGACATCCAGATCGTCGGTGAGGGCGGCAGCGGCCCGGAGGCGGTCGAGCTGGTCGTCGCCCACGAGCCGGACGTGCTGCTGCTCGACGTCGAGATGCCCGGGGCGGGCGTGACGGAGACCATCCGGCAGGTGCTGCACCAGTGCCGCGACGTGCAGATCATCGTGCTCACCATGCACGACGACGCCGAGCTGGTCCGTGAGGTGCTCGAGGCCGGCGCCAGCGCGTACATGCTGAAGACGATCCTGCGGGACGAGTTGCTGGCGGCGGTCCGGTCGGTGCGCCGCCCGTCGGCGAACATCCTGCTGGCGGTCTCGCGGGGCACGGTCGAGCAACTGGACCGCCGGCCGCCCGGCTCGGGCGGGCCGGGCACGGCGCTGACCCAGCGGGAGCGGGAGGTCCTGGTCCTCGCCGCGGGCGCGCTGAGCAACCAGCAGATCGCTTCCCGGCTGCACATCGCCGAGGCCACTGTGAAACGGCACCTGACCAACGCGTACGCCAAGCTCAACGCCGTTTCCCGGGTGGACGCGATCCGTAAGGCCGTCGCCCGCCGGATCATCTCCGACGGGCAGCGGCTCTCCCGCTGACTCAGATCGCCAGACACTGGGTGATCACCGTGAGGTGCACCGCGTACTGGGTGACCATGAAGGCCCGGTAGGGGCGGCGTCGGCGGCTGCGGTCGCCGTGGCTGATCCGGGTCAGCACGCAGACGCTCAGCACCACCGCACCGGCCAACAGTAGTCCGGCCGGCGGTAGCAGGGTCGGTTCGGTGGCGGCGACCGTGGCCAGTCCTGCCGCCACGAGCAGCGCGCCGGTGGCGAGCAGGCAGCGTGCGAGGCGTTCGGGCAGCACGATCGGCAGAGTGTGCCGGCCGGCCAGCCGGTCGCCGGCCACGTCCGGCAGGTCCTTGGTCATCCCCACCAGGCCCATCCAGAGCGACAGCGCGACGGCCACCGCGACCGCCCGTGAGTCCGGTACACCGCCGCCGGCGGCGTACCACCCGGCCAGGTAGGTGACGAGGCCGCCGGCCACCACCACGGCGACGAAGCCGGGCAGGTTGGCCTTCTGCGGCCGGGGCGCCGCCGAGTAGAGCCAGCCGAGTGCCAGCATGGCCGCCACCAGCACGGCGAAGCCGGGGGAGACGAGCACTCCGAGGGTCATCGCGAGCAGGCTGAGGGCGGTTGCCGCGCCACCGGCCGAGGCGGCGGACAGCGCGCCGGTGGCGAGCGGCCGGGCGGACCCGTTGTGCCGGTCCTCGGTGCGGTCGCAGAGGCCGTTGAGCAGATACACCTGCCAGGTGGCGCAGAGCCAGGCCAGCGCACCGACTGTCAGGTCCCGTACTTCGGGCGGGTGCAACGGCGGGGCGGCCAGCATCGCCCCGGTCAGAAAGCGGAGCTGGAAGACGGCCTGCACCACCGGACGGCTCTCCGAGAACGAGAGGCCGACGACGCGGGACAGGGAACCGCCCGACAGTGGACCCGCAATCGACTGAATGGACATCGGCACCCCTCGAATAGCGACACGGAATTGATGCATCTATCCTCGGTGGGGTAGGTGGCGATTCGGCTCCGACAACCACGGGATATCCGTCTGCTACTTTCGTCGTACACCGTCCTCCACCTTCGCCTGGTTAAAGCACCACCTCCGTATCTACCACTACTGTGGCCAATGCCGGCTGTTTATGGTGACCCTGCGATGCTGTTTCGATCGAGCGGAAGCGAGACGGGGGAATGGCACAGAAGATGATCTGGCCGGTGATGTCCGCCGGGTACCGGCCGGCACTGCCTGCTGACGAACTGACGATCGCCGTGGTGGTCGACAACGAGGTGACCTGGCGCGGTGTGGCGGCGGTCGTCCAGCAGGTGCCGAAGGTGCGGTGGACAGCCGGACCGGACGGTGCGGACGTGGTCATCGCCTCGCCCCGGGCCCTGAGCCACGCCGACAGGCTGGGGCGACACGACGACGGGCGGCAGCACAAGCTCCTCGTGCTGCTCGACGAGCCGGACCAGGTGGACATCGTGCGGTGGCTGACCCCGGACGGCTACCTGCTGGCTGCGGACCTGACGCCGGAGTCCCTGCACCGGACCCTGGCGCAGGTGGCCGACGGCCAGTTGGTGGTGCCCGCGGAGCTGAGCCGGCACCTGCTCAAGCTGGCCACCGGCCCGACGCGGCGGGAACGTGGCCGGGCTCCGGTGCTCACCGCCCGGGAGCGGGAGACACTGGCGCTGCTCGCCGAGGGGCTGAGTAACCGGCAGATCGGCCGTCGACTCGGTGTCTCGGAACACGGTGCCAAGCGCCTGGTGGGCAGCATCATGACCAAACTGGACTCACCGAACCGCACGCTCGCCGTGGCGATCGCCCTGCGGGAACGACTCATCCAGGCCGAACCGGCGTAGACCCGGCCAGGTGCGCATCACCACCCGGTAGTCGGCGGTCCCGGTCAACGCGACCGCGGCCAGGTGCCGGTCGCCGAGCGTGAGATCCCGCACCACCCACGGGCCGGGCAGGCCGGTCCCACCCCGGCAGCGCAGGCCGCGACCGTACGGGTGCGATCCGGCGACCCGTACCGGCAACCCCTGCACCAGCCGTCCACCGCTGGCCTTCACGCAGGCCTCCTTGCGGGTCCAGTAGCGGAGGTACCACCAGTCCCGGGCCGGCCCGCGCGCGCGGCCGACCCGGGACGCCTCGTCCGGTGGGTAGAACCGCGTCGCCAACCGGCCCACCGGTGACGGCGTGTCGTCCGGGTCGGGGCGGGCGAGGCGTTCCACGTCGACCCCGACCTCCCGGCCGGTGGTGACCGCCAGCAGGGCCAGGTCGGCGGAGTGGGTCAGGTTGACCTTCGTCTCCGGCCGCCCGAGCAGCGCCGGCTTCCCGTGCCGACCTCGATGCCAGACCACCTCCTCCGGCGGTACGCCGAGGTAGCCGCCGAGGATCAGCCGACTGGTGGCGTGCGCGTGGACGTAGCGGCGGCGCAGCCGAGCGTCGCCGAGCCGGTCGGCCCGGCGACGCTCGTGCGGGTCCAGCAGGTGTTCCGGATCCGGATCATCGGGGAGTCGGCGGCTCAGCGGCATCCGCCAGACGTGGACGACGCCGTCGAGACGCCGCATCACGGTGCTCCGGTGGCCGCCAGGACCCGTTCCTGCGCCGTCACCGTCACCAGCAACTCCTCGATCTCCCGCAGGATCTCGGCGGCGTCGTCGCGGCCGAGCCGGGTGGTGTCGGCCCGTACGGTCAGCTCCAGCCGGTCCGGCCCGTCCTCGATCACCTTGAGGAAGAAGGTCAGCTCGTCCACCTCGTACCCGGGACCGAAGGTGAGTTGGCTGGTCGCCCGCGCGGTACGCAGCCGCTCGGCGGTCACCTCCTCGATCCGGCCGGTGTCCGGCCCTGCCTGACGCAGGTCGTTGAAGTAGCAGGACGGGTCGGCCGTCGCGGCCAGCGTGCCGCGCAGCGCGCTGATCTTCTGCCGGTCGCTGATCCCGCTGCGGTACGCCTTCATCGCCGTACCCCAGCAACCCTTGACCAGCACGGCGAAGTCCTCGGCGGAGACGTCGATCGTGGCCGGTACGTCCTGCACCAGGTTGCCGACGTAGCCCCGCAGCTCCGGCCGGTGCCGGTTGCCGGCGATCAGGATCATCGGCACCCGGTCGTGGCCGGTACGCTGACCGAGGACCTTTGCGGTGGCCGTGAGCAGCACGACCGAGCTGCCGGTGGCGTACCGGGTGGCGAGGGCGTCCAGGGCCAGCTTGACCGCGCTGGAGTTGAGCATGGCGACGGCGTACCGGGGCTCGTCCGGCTCGCGGGGCGCGAAGATCGCCGACGGGGCGGTCACCAGTTGCTCCCGCCAGTAGGCCAACGACCGTTCCTGGACCCGCCGGCCGGGCTCGCTCCGCTCGAACTCGGCCAGCTCGACCGGCTGCATTCCGGGCGGAGGCAGCTCCTCGCCGGCCAGCAGCCGGGCCAGTTCGGCCCCGAGCACGCGGGTGCCGAGGTAGTCGGTGGCCGCGTGGGACACGCAGGTGATCACCACGCGGGGTGCGCCGTCCAGCACGCCGACGGCGGGCCGGATCGGCCACTCGGTCGTGTGGTCGAACCGGTGCCCCCGGACCCGCGCCTCCAGGTCGTCCACGAGCGCCCGTGGGTCGGGGTCCTCGGCGGTGGCCTCGCAGATCTCCACCGGCAGCTCACCGGCGGCCATCACCTGCTGCATCAGGTTCCCGTTTCGGTCCCGATGGAAGAGGGTGCGCAGCGCCTCGTGCCGGCGGGCCAGGGCGCCCAGCGCGGCTAGCACGCCCGGCAGGTCCACTCCCTCGGGCACCGGCGTGAAGACCGTCGAGTTGTAGAAGGAGGTGTCCGGCATCTGCCGGTCGATGTCCACCCAGATGCTGCGCTGCCCCAGGGTGGTGGGGGTGAGTACGTCCCGCCCGCCGTCGACGCGTACCGCCTGCCGGGTCATTCGCGCCATGCCGCCGCCTCCCTTGCTTCCTGGTCGTGCTCGGTGGTCTCCGGGGTTGCGGTGCCCGCCCTCCGACGGACGAAGAGGACGGTGGCGAAGACGGCGGCGATGCCGAACAGGTTGGCGATCGCGATCGTCCAGTACAGCGGCTCGGGCGCACCGGCGGACCGGGCCAGGTAGCCGCCGACCGCCACGATGCCGCCGAAGTAGACGACGTTCAGGACGATCGCGAGTGGTCCGCCGCCGACCTGCTCCAGCACCGTGAGCGCGGCGAGGACCAGGCCCATCAGCACGAAGGTGGGTGCGACGATGCCGAGGTAGCGGGACGCCTCGGCGGCCACCGCCGGGTCGGCCGCGGTCACCCTGGCCAGCCAGTCCCGACCGGTCCACACCAGCAGGGCGCAGACCACGTAGAACCCGGCGGTCACCTGGAGACCGGCGCGTAGCACGCCGGGCATCCGGTGGCTCTCCCCGACCCCCCGGTACTGGTTGGCGACGATCGCGGTGGCCGCGCCGATCGCCACACCGGCGACGATCACCACGCTCTGCACCACGTACGCCACCGCGAAGCCGGACACCACGGTCGCGCCGAAGGCGCTCACCACCCAGGTCAGCGCGAAGTTGCTGGCGAAGATCGCCACGTACGACGCGAAGACCGGCAGGCCCACGCCGGCCAGCAGGCCGAGCAGGTCGGGTCGCCAGGCCAGTGACGTGCCGGGCTGCCAGACGCCGGTACGCCACAGCAGGTAGCCACCGAGTGCGCTGCCGACCACGCCGGACGCGGCGATGGCGATCGGCACCGACCACAGACCCAGGCCCAGCCCGCCGGGCAGGCCGAGCGCGGCCACGCCGACGACCTCCACGGCGGCGGCGGCGAGCAGCACCGCCGCTCCCTCCCGGGGGCGTCCCGCACCCCGCAGGGTGGCGCCGCAGAGCACCGACCCGAGCCCGAGCAACGCGGCCAGGCAGACCCACCGGACGAACCACACGAAGTCGCTCTGCGCCCCCGCGTCGACCCCGAACAACTGGCCCATCCCGGGCGCGGCCAGGCCGAGCAGCAGCAGCACCACGACCGACGCCACGGCGCCGATCCGGGCGAATCCGGCCAGCGCCCGGATCCGGCTCTCGGCATCGTCGCCGCTGAGCGCCGACGCGACCTGGTTCGGTACGGCGAGCCCGGCGTGCAGGGCGATGATCACGAACATGATCGGGGTGAACAACGAGCGGATGTAGAGCGAGTCGTCGCCCATCCGGCTCATCAGGGCGACCACCACGAGCGGGACCAGGACGCCCACCAGGTCGCCGAGGACCATCGGCGAGGCCTGGCGCAGCACCTGGCGGCGGTACTCAGTCATCGTCGAACCTGCCCTTGGTCAGTGCGTGACACACGGTGAGTCGCTGCACGTTGCGTGTGCCCTCCATGAACTCGACCCCCCGTGCGTCGCGGGCCAGCTTGTCCAGCCAGGGATGCTCGAAGCGGGAGCCCGGGCCGAGGATCCGCAACGCCTGCTGGGTGGCCTCCTCGGCGAGCTGGGCGGCCTGCGCCTTGGCGGCCGAGGCGTAGTAGCCGTTGCGGGCATCCCGGTCCACCTCGTGGGCGGCGCGCAGGATCAGTTGGCGTGTGGTGTGTACGCGATGACCCAGCCGGTCCAGCTCGTCCCGACCTCGCTTCGATTGCGATCGAGCATACTCGATGGCCGCTCGTGCGATCCCCAACGCGATGGCGGCCACCCCGGGGCGCAACAGGTTGAACGTCCGCAGTGCGCTCCACATGCCGCGTGCCGAGGCCGGCAGGTGGGCGCCGAGGATCCGGCCGGGTGCCACCGGCACGCCGTCGAGGCGGATCGCGCTGATCTGCGCGCCGCGCAGGCCGACGGTATCCAGCGCCTGGGCGTGGTAGCCGGGAGCCGAGGTCTCGACCAGCACCGCGACCACCCCGAGCGGCCCCGAGCCGGTACGTGCGAAGACCGTGCCCACCTCGGCGCGGGTCGCGTTGCCGACGTACCGCTTCTCGCCGTGCAGGGTCGCCGACCCGTCCGGCGCCTTACTCAGCCGGGTACTCAGCGACATCGCGTCCGAGCCTCGCGCCGGCTCGGTCAGCGCGAAGAACGTCCAGGTGGGACGGGACCGCACCCGCCCGAAGTACCACTCCTGCTGGGTCTCGTCGCCGAGCATCCCGACCAGGACGCCGGAGAGCGAGGCACCCGGTGACGCGAGGAACATCCCGGCGTCGCCGAAGGCGATCTCCTCGGCGGCGACCACCCGCTCCACGGCGCTACTCCCGTAGTACGTGTACCTGCCGATCCGCATCGGGTCCGGTTGCAGGTGCGCGGGGATCATCGTCTTGCCGACGTAGTTCACTGCGGGCAGGTCGAGGTGCCGGTAGACGGTGTCCGGGTCGCGTTCCAGGTCGAAGGCGTACGGCCGAAGCTCCGTGGCCCACTCCCGGGCGTGCTCGCGCAGCACGCGCAGCCGGTCATCCGGCTCGATGATCGCCATGGTCAACTCCGTCGAGGTACGCGTCGGCCAGTAGTTCGGACAGGTGCGCGATCCCGCCCGGCCCGTCGGTCAGGAAGCCGCCGGCACCGAGCAGCCGCAACGACGCACGGTCGGCGTCGGTGAGCTGCCGGTGCAGGTGCTCGGCGAGGGACGGGTCCAGGTCGTGCTCCAGCGCGTCGAGGACCGCGGCGACGCCCTGCTGCTCGGTGACGATCTCGGCGAGACTGCCCTGGACCAGTTGCTGCTGGATCAGCGGCACACCGCCGGTGGTCCGGCCGGTCAGGTACTCCCGGGCCTGGTCGAGCAGCCACTGCGAGACGCCGAGCCGCATCCAGGTCAGGCCGAGCACCCACCCGGCGGGCCGGTTGTCCGTCCCACCGGAGAGGTGCTGCCGCTCGGGCGGGCACAGCCCGTGTCCGCGCGGCCCGTGCACCGTCTCCGGTGCGCCGGTCGCGGTCGCCAGCGCCGTCCAGCCCGCCACCAGTCCGCCCCGGCGGGCGACCGTCCGGCAGTCGGCCAGCGCGACCACCGCCTGCGCGGTCACCACGTCGGGTCCCAGGCGAGCACGTTGAGGTAGCGCAGCACCGGGTCGTACTCGGCCAACACGGTCCGGCCGGTCAGGTTTCGGGCGGTGGTCCAGATACCGGTGCAGAGCGCGCCCGGTGCGACCCGGTGCACCCGTTCGGCCCGCAGCGCGACCTCGGCGGTGACCGGCACGTCGTACCCGGCCACCAGCTCGAACGGTCGGCCGTCGTGGGCCGAGATCTCGTCCAGGACGTCGGCCAGCAGCGCCGCTGCCGCCGCCGGGTCGACCTCGGTGCGCTGACCGAGCAGCACGCCGGCATCGCCGGGCGCGGTCGGCCGGAAGGCGTACGCGACGGCGATGTCCTCGGCCGGCACCCGCTCGGCCGCGTCCACCTCCCACGGGAGGTTGCGCTGGTCGAGGACGACCACCGCGGTACGCGCGTCGGCTGGGGCGTCGTGCAGGTGGTCGGCGGCCAGCCGCAGCGCGGTGAACGGCGCGGTGACACCCTGGTCGCTGACGCAGAACACGGTCGGCCGTCCGGGCGCCGCCTCGACCAGGTAGCACCCGGCCGAGGCCCGGGAGTCGATGTCCGGGGTGGCGAACGCGAGGACGATCCGGCGCAGCGCGTCCACGCCCGAGGTCAACTCGGCCACCACCGCCGACGCCATCGTCGTGTACGAGGTGACCTGGGCCCTGGCGAGGAACTCCGGATCGTAGGAGCGGCCGTAGGCGCCCACCATGTCGGCGAGGTAGCGGTCCAGGCCGTCGTCCTCGATCGGCCCGTTGCCGCGGAAGGTGCGGACGGCGGACGCCGCCGGCCGGACCGGCAGCACCCGCAGGAGGCCGGTCCGGTCGGCGGCGAGCCGTGGTGCGACTGTGGTGAACACGGTCAGCGGCTCACGTGCTCGTTGACGTACTCGGAGAGGGTGGTGACGGTCTCGAAGTGCCGCTGTTCCAGGTCGTCCGGGTCGAACTCGGCGCCGAGCTCGTTCTCCAGTTCGAGCAGCAGCTCCAGCACGCTGGTCGAGTCGAGCCCGAGGTCGTCGAAGAGCCGGGTGTCCGGGGTGATGGTGGCGACGTCCCGCTTGAGGACGGCGGCGAGCGCGGTGCGGACGCTGGCCACCACGGCCTCGTCCACCGCCGGCGCCTGGGGCTGCCCCTGCACAATCGTCTCGGTCATGACACGCGAATCCTTTCGTTCGAGGGGTGTCCGTTGCTGGTGACGGTCGACACGAGTCGGGCCGGTGCGGCCAGCTCGTCGTGCGTCGGCTGTCGGCTGAGCAGGTCCTCCGGATCGTCCCGGTGCCGGACCAGGTAGGCGTGTCCCTCGTGGACCAGCACCTCGGCCGGGTAGCCGTGGCTGAGGAAGTGCACGGGGGAGGCGGTCGGCCCGTACGCCCCGGAGCGCAGCACCCCGATCAGGTCGCCGGGACGGACCGTGGGCAGCGGCACGTTCTTGCCGATCGTGTCGTTGGGCGTGCAGAGTGGGCCGGTGACCTGCCACTCCGCCACGGCCGGCTCGGCCGGACGGTTGAGCAGGACCATCGGGTAGTTGCGCTTGACGAAGGAGCCGGTCCCGACGGCTGCCATGTGGTGGTTGGTGCCACCGTCGGCGACGGCGAAGCGCTGGCCCATCGACTCCTTGACGTAGCGGACACCCACCACGTAGACGCCGGCGGGCGCGGTCAGGTACCGACCCAGCTCCATGATCACGCGGGTGTCCGGGTGCCGGTCGCGGAACGCCTCGACCACCGGGTTCACCCGCTCGGCCACCAGGGCCGGGTCGAGGTCGGTCTCGCCCTCGAAGTACGCCACGCCCAGCCCGCCGCCGATGTCGACCATCTCCAGCGGGAAGCCGTGCCGCTGCGCCAGCCGCTCGGCGAGGTCCAGGATCCGCGCGGTGTTCTCGGCGATGACCTCTTCGCTCAGGATCCGGGTGCCGAGGTAGGCGTGCACGCCCATCACCCGGATGTGGGGGAAAGCGCCCAGGTCGGGCGCGGCGAAGAGCTGCGCCTCGTCGATGCCGAACTGACGCGGCTTGCCGCCCATGGTCAGCCCGCCGCCCTTGACCGCGAACTCCGGGTTGACCCGGAGCGCGACCGGCGCGACGACGTCATGTTCGGCGGCCACCTCGTTGAGCAGTTCCAGCTCGCCGAAGGACTCGACGACCACCGCGTACACCTGCTCACGCAGGCAGGCGGCCAGCTCGTCGCGGCTCTTGCCGGGCCCGAGGAAGATGATGTCCCGGGGTGCCACCCCGGCCCGCCGCGCGGTGATCAGCTCGGTCAGCGACGACACCTCGGCGCACGCGCCGTAGCCGTGCAGCACCGCGCAGACCGACAGGTTGGGGTTGGCCTTCAGCGAGAAGAACATGTCCACGTCGGGGTGCAGCCGGTCCCGCAGGCCCTGGTACTGCCGCCGCAACTGCTCGCCGTCGTAGACGAACATCGGCGTGCCGAATCGCTCGGCCAACTCGGTGATGCCGATGCCCTGCACGTCGTGCTCGGCGGTCATGATCCGGTCCTTTCGGTCAGGCCGGCGACCACGCCGGCCACGTGTTCGTCGAGCTGGCGCACCCGCGCCTCGGTCGGCGCGATGACCAGCGCGTAGAGCCGGCCGTCGAAGCCGCCCTCGCCACCGGCCGCGGCGTTGACCGTGGCGAAGTTGTTCACCAGGACGCCCTCCTCGCCGGCCCGGGGGAGCAGGACGTCGCCGATCGCCCCGTGCAGCCGCTTGAACGGCAGCGGCTCGGACAGCCGCAACGGGTACTGCCGGGCCAGCGCCACCCAGCCGGCGGGGACGAAGCGCTCCTGCAACGGGAGCTGGTAGGTGGACATGTTGTTGCGGGCGTTGATCTCGGTGACCGGGAAGAGGCGCTCGTCGTCGCCGACCATCGCGTCGACGCCGACCACCCCGACGTAGCCGTCGGTGTGCAGCCGCTCGCCGAGCAGCCGGGCCGCCTCCCGGATCTCCGCCTCCTGGCGCGCGTCCAGCCGGGCCGGGATGCGGTGTCCCTTGTGCACGCCGGACTCGGTGATCGCCTCCTTGACGAAGTCGAACCGGACGTCGCCGTCGCGTCCCACGGTCATCTGGTAGTTGAGGTCGGCCCGCTTGGCCACGAACTCCTCCACCACCAGGGCGATCCGGTCGGAGCCGGTGGTGCGGGCCTTGCGGCTCACCATCCGGTCCATCTGGTCCAGCCGGCGCGGGTCGTCGACCACGACGATGCCCTTGCCGGAGACCCCGTACGCGTCCTTCACCACCACCCGGCGACCGGCGGCCAGCACCTCCTTGGCCCAGGCGACCGCCGCCGACCACTCGGCGATCGTGACGCAGCCCCGACCGGCCGGCTGCCGCAGGCCCACCTCGTCGGCGACCTGCCGGCTGTAGACCTTGCTGTTGACCGCCTTGCAGGTCTGTGCGGAGCTGCCGGCGATCCGGATGCCGGTGCGGGCGGCGATCTCCTCCTCCAGGACCGAGACGCCGTGCACCGACAGGTACGCGCCCTGCTCCGCCCACTCGGCGATCCGGCTGAGCAGGTCGGAGTCGGCGAGCACGTCCTGAGCGACGGTGTGCTGCGGGTTCTGCGCCGACACGGTGTGGATCTCCGGGAGCTGGACGCCCAGGCCGGTCAGGAAGGCCAGGTAGTCGGGGTCGGGGGCGGCCTTGAGCAGGACCCGGTCACCCGGTCCGGCCAGCAGCAGCGCGAACTCGTCCATCCGGTTCACCACCGCGCTGCCGGAGCCGAACGCCATCCGGGGCAGGCCCGGCTCGTCCTCGCCCCACACGTCCTCCACCTCGAAGTTGCCGAGGAAGACGAAACGCGCGTCCGGGTCGCCGGTCACCGCGGTCTTGAGCCGGGGTATGAACGGTGTGGTCATCATGCCTCCTAGTGCTCGAAGACCATGGCGGAGAAGGTCGCGCCGAGCCCGACGGCGACCATCAGGTAGCGGTCGCCCGGCGCGAGCCGCTCCAGTTCCAGGGCCGTCTGGTAGTTGATGAAGGAGTCGGCGCAGAAGCAGTGGCCGGTCGAGGCGACGTTGTCCAGCAGCACCCGGTCCACCGGGTAGCCGATCTGCTTGCACAGTCGCACCCAGGAGAGCCGGTTCACGTTGTGCGGCAGGATCAGGTGCACGTCGGAGAGCGCGACACCGGCCTGCTCGACCGCTGCCAGGACCACCTCGGCGAGACCGTCCTGATAGATCGCCTCGAACTCGGCGGCCCGCGCGGCGTCCATCCGCAGACCGGCGTTGAACTGCCCGTACGTCCGGGTGGCGTACCCCAGCAGCCGGTCGTGGTCGCCGCTCAGGCCGACCAGGACGGCGGCCGAGCCCTCCCCCATGAAGGTGGTGTTCGGGATGAGCTGCGCGGTGGGGGTGAACGCCTTCTCCCCCGCGAAGACCAGCGCCAACGCGTCCGGGTCGCCGTCGGCGGCCAGCAGCTCACCGGCGAGGTGCACGGCGAGCAGCCCCGACGCGCAGGCGTGCTGGGTGACCGCGAACGAGACCGCGTGTTCCAGGCCGAGCGCGGTGCGGACCTGGTGCAGCGGGTTCTCCGGGTACGGCGCCACGGTCTGCAACGTGCGGGCCTGGAGCACGTACCTGACCTGGCTCTCGCGTCCGGTCAGCGCGGTCAGCTTGCCGGCCGCGTTGATCATCATCTGGGCCAGGTCGCCGTCCGGGTCGTAGCGCACCTCGGACAGGCCGTAGAAGCGGCGGAAGGTCGCCACCTGCTTCGGGTCCATCGCCAGTTGGGCACCGATCTCCTCGATCGGTACGACTGCCGACGGGAGATAGGCGGAGACCGCCTCGATGGTCGTCACCGGGCACCCGCGGGTTGTTGCGCGGCGATCAGTTCGGTCAGGTGCGCGGTGAGTTCGTCGATGGTGGGGTGGTCCCAGACCAGGGTCTCGCTGAGCCGCATGTCCAGGTGCGTCTCGATGTCGCCGCAGAGGGCGAGCGCGTAGACCGAGTCCAGGCCGTACTCGGCGAGCCGGACGGTGGGGTCGATCTCGTCCTCGGGCCGGCGCAGGTACTCCGCGACGCAGCGGGTCAACCAGGAACGCAGGTCGCCCGCGCCCTCGGCGTTCGATGCCATGTGGGTTTCCTTCCTCGGATGGTTGGCGGTGCGGACTGGCTCCGGGTCACCCCGGCAGCGCCCGGCGGGACAGGTCGAAGCTGCGTCGCTCCGCGTGCCGGGCGGCCAGATCCTGATAGAGCGGCTCGCGGTGGTGGCCGGACCGGTCGTCGCCCGCGCGGCCGAGGCTGCGGGCCAGCCGGTCCAGCGCTGCGGTGACCCAGGCCGGGTCGTCGTCGCGGGCCAGCCAGACGTTCAGGCAGGCCGAGGCGGCGAGCACGGTGGCGTACCGGGCGGGCAGGTCGAGCACCTCGACGCGAGCGTCCACGCCCAGGTCCGAGGGGTGCAGCGCGGCCCCCGCCTCGGCGAGGTCACCGAGTTCGGCCCGGAACTGCTCGGCCACCAGGCGGAGTCGCTGCTGCTCCGACCCGTCTCCGAGCCGGTCGACGGCCGCGCCCAGCGACCCGGCCAGGCCGTCCAGCCCACCGGCGGAGACCCGCAGCCGCTCGAACGGCAGCTCGGGCAGCTCCTCGCCGATCCGGAACAGCGCCGGGTCGGCCGGCGCCGGCTGCACCCAGCCGCGCCGCGCCAGCAGCGGCACCTGGGGAAGCATGGTGCCCAGGCAGGCGACCCGGGCGGCGTGCCCGAACCCGGCCGGGGCCAGGTCGCGCAGCAGCTTCTGGAAGATCGCGTACCGGCCCTCGCGCAGATAGAAGTGCGCCCCGAGCACCAGGGAGAGCTGGTGCATCGCGTCCATCAGCCGCTTGGCGACCAGGTACTTCACCGCGGAGGCGTACATGCTGGTCTGGCCGGGCAGCAGGTGCAGCGCGCGAGCCGCGACCAGTCCGAGACTGTCGCAGATCAACAGATCCAGGTACGCGTCGACGAGCAGCCGCCGGACCTCGGGCTGGTCGGCGACGCGGTGCCCGTAGAGGCGCCGGTCGGCCGTGAAGTCCATGGTCGACCGCAGACCCGAGTCGAGGACACCGGCGAGCATGCTGGGAATCGCGGTGCGGGTGAGCTGGAACGAGCGCAGCGCGGTCTCGATGCCCTGACCGGGTCGACCCACCACCGCCTCGTCGTCCACCGGGCAGTCGGTGAACTCGATGCCGCCCAACTGCACGCCACGCATGCCCACGCTCGGGTAGCGGGCCAGGTCACGCATGGCGCCGTCCGGCACCGTCTGCTTGTCCACCAGGATCTGCGAGTGGCTGCGGCTGCCCGGCCGCTCGTCGGTGCGGGCCAGCAGCACCAGCCCACGCGCCCGCTTGACGTTGGTCACCACCTCCTTGCGCCCGTTCAGCCGCCACCCGCCGGTCGCGCCCGGCCGGGCCGCGAACTCGGCCCGGGAGAAGTCGTTGCCGTGCGCCAGCTCGTGGTACGCCGAGGCGATCTTCTGGTTCGACAGCAGCGTGTCGGCCACCCAGCGGGTCTGCGTCGGCGAACCGGAGGCCCACACGTTGACCGACGAGATGAACGAGCTGACGCCGTAGCCGAGCCCCAGCGACGGGTCCCGCCGGAACACCGTCCGCAGCACCTGGATCAGGTCGTCGGCCCCGGCCAGCCGTCCGCCGTGGCGGCGCGGCACGAACTCGGCGTTGAGGCAGTACGCGTCCAGGGCCTGCTCGGCCGCGCCGAACACCTCGTCCTTCTCGTCGGCGGACAGCGCGGCAGTGCCGCCGAGCGGGTTGCCGTCGTCGGACGGGTCGCCGAGCAGGCGTTCCAGCTCGTCCAGCCGAGCGGGGGCCGTCATGACAGCTCCTTGAGGTCGTCGGTGAGCCGGTCGAAGGCGGCGGGATCGGGCCGGTGACCGCCGAGGCGACCGACGATCAGGGCCAGCGTGGCGGCCAGTTTCGGCCGGGCGGGCTCGGCGGACCACCGGTGCAGCACGGCCGCGGCGGCCAGGCACCACTCGTACCGTCGGGCCAGGTCGAACGCCTCGACCCCGGCCGTCACGCCCTGCGGCCGCAGGGCGGCCATCTCGTCGTGCAGCCGCTCGGCGGAGTCCAGGACGTGCGCGGCGAGCCGCAGCACGCTCTCCGGTGCCGACGTGCGTACCTGCTCCACCAGGAACGGCAGGCTCTGCACCAGGCTGCATCCGGCGCGCGAGAACAGCGCCAGGCGGCCCGGGTCGGTGGGTGGGCCGCCCTCGACGGCCCGCAGCCCGGCGACGTCCCGGACCCGCTGCCGCCAACCGGCCGCCAGGAGCGGGAACTGGGTGATCAGCGAGTGCCGGTTGACGAAGGTGCTGCCGTCGAAGATGCCCACGATGCGGTGGTCCCGTTCCAGCTTCTGGAACGCGCCGTCCGCGTAGACGGTGGTGAGGAACGCGCGGGCGCCGAGCAGCTCGCCGCAGCGCGCGATCGCCTCGTCGACCAGGGTCGGCGCCAGCGCCTTCGCCACCGCCGAGTAGACGCTCATCTCGCCGGTCAGCGCACCGGCCGCCCGCCCGGCGAACAGCACCACCGACTCGGCCACCAGCGCGGCGGCGGAGACCTCCCCGAAGCTGCGGCGGACGTGCGGCAGCTCGATCAGCCGACGGCCGTAGAGTTTCCGCTCCCGCACGTACCGCAGGGTCAGCTCCCGGGCGTGGTCGACGGCACCGAGCGAGAGACCGGCCGCCATCACCCGGGTCAACTGGAGCGCCTTGAGCACGATCTCCAGGCCCGCACCGGGTCGCCCGACCAGCGCTTCGGCCGGCACCACCGCGCCGTCGAACGCGATGCCGCTGATGTCCGCGCCCCGGATGCCGTGCGTACGCGCCTTCGGCAGCGTCCGGTAGCTGCCCGGGGCGAGCCGGTCCTTGTCGACCAGGAACAGGCTGTGACCACGCGCCCCGGTCTCGGCCGAGGTGCGGGCGAGCACGCAGATCGTCCCGGCCCGGGTGGCGTTGTTGATCGGCCACTTCTCGCCGTCCAACCGGTACCCGCCCGGGCACTCGGTGGCGGTCAGCTCGCCGGCCACCAGGTCGCTGCCGTGCCCGCGCTCGGTCAGCGCCCAGGAGACCACCGCACCGGCCCGGATCCGCGCACCGAGCCGCTCGGCCTTCTCCTGGTCGCCGGCCACCCAGACGCAGACCGCGCCCAGGTAGGTCTTGGCGTGCGCGATCGCGGCGGTCAGGTCGTGCCGGGCGATCGTGCGGACCACCTCGACGAGCTGCGTGTGGTCCGTCAACGCGCCACCGAGGCGCGCCGGCACGTACCAGTCGGGCACCCCCAGCTCGTCCAGCAGCCGTACCGCGTCGGTGGGGAACGACTCGGTCCGGTCCAGCTCGGCGACCCGGTCCGGGCGGAACGGTTCGGCCGTCGCCAGGGCGGTGTCCAGCAGGCCCGGCGAGGTGGTGGTGACATTCATCGGGCCACCCCGGCCAGCTCGCGGTCCCGGTCGCTGGCGTCGAGGTGGGCGCGGACCTCCGGGGTGAGATCAGCGTACGTGCCGGCGAGCGAGCCCTCCTGGAAGGCGCGCCGGACCGCGACCCGCTGGATCTTGCCGCTGGTGGTACGCGCCACCCCGCCCGGGCGGACCAGCAGCACGCTCGCCTCCACCCCGAACTCGCGGGACAACCGGTGCCGCACCGCCGCCGAGATCCGGGCCAACTCCTCCGGGGTCGCCCGGCCGGCCCGTACCTCGTGCACCAGGACCACCTGCTCCTCGGGCACCGGCACGCTGAAGGCGGCACCGACACCGAGCGCCAGCGCGGGATGCACCGTGCGCGCCTCGGCCTCCAGGTCCTGCGGGTACAGGTTGCGACCCCGGATGATCAGCAGTTCCTTGATCCGCCCGGAGATGTAGAGCTCGTCGTCGAGGCGTACCCCGAGGTCGCCGGTGCGCAGGAAACCGCGCTCGCCGCAGGCGGTCACCGCGTCGAAGACGGCGGCCGTGGCCTCGGGGTTCTCCCAGTACCCGCGCGCGACGCTCGGGCCGCGCAACCAGATCTCGCCCACCTCGCCGTCGGGGAGCAGCACGTGACGCTCCGAGTCGACGATCCGGATGTCCATCTCGGACGTCGTGCCGCAGCCGACCAGGTCACGGGTTGCCTCGTCGGCGTCCGGCCCGACCGGTCGGGCCTGCCCCCGGCCCAGGTGCTCGGCGTCGACCCGGGTGATCCGGGGAAGCCGGTACTGCCCGGCGCAGGAGACCGCAAGCGTCGCCTCGGCCAGCCCGTAACCGGGCCCGATCGCCTCCGGCCGCAGGCCGTAGGGCGCGAACCGGTCGCGGAAGCGGGTCAGCGTGCTCGCCTGGACCGGCTCGGCGCCGTTGACCGCCACCAGCCAGCGGGACAGGTCCAGGCCGGCCAGTTTCTCCTCGGCGATCCGGTTCAGGCACATCTCGTAGGCGAAGTTGGGTGCCGGGGAGATCTGCACGTCGAAGCGGTCGACCAGGAACAGCCAGCTCTGCGGGTGTCGCAGGAACACCGAGGCGGGCATGTGCACGGTGGTGCTGCCGACGTACAGCGGGGAGAGGAAGAGCCCGATCAGGCCGAAGTCGTGGTGCATCGGCAGCCAGCCGCCGTGCCGGGCGTCCGACGGCGCGCCGAGGATGCGCTGGTAGACCTCGGCGTTGTCGGCCAGGTTGCCGTGCGTCACCACCACGCCCCGTGGCTGGCTGGTGGAGCCCGACGTGTACTGGAGGAAGGCGATCAGGTCCGGGTCGTCGGGCAGGGCGCGGAACTGCCCGACGTCGGGCAGCGCGGTCGCGTCGGTCACCAGACGCGGCAGGTCGCCTACCCCGGCCGCCTCCGCCCAGGTGGTCACGTCACCGGCCACCCGCTCCTCGGTGAGCAGGGCAGCCGCCCGCGCGTTGCGGACGATCGCGGTCAGTCGCTGGCTGCGGTGCTGCTGCCCGTCCGGCACCGGCACCACGATCGGGATCACCCCGGAGTACAGGCAGCCGAGGACGGCGAGGGCCAACTGCGGACCCGGCGGGTAGAGCAGCATCGCCCGGTCACCGGCGTCCAACCGGTCCTGGAGTAGCGCGCCGACCCGGCGGGCGGCGTCGTGGATCTGGGCGTACGAGTAGCTGACCGGGGCGTCGTCGCGCATCGGGTCGGCCACGTAGGTGAATGCGGTCCGCTCGCCGAACTGCTCGACGTTGACCGCCATCCGGGCACTGAAGCTGGTCACCGTTCACGCTCCTGCTGAGTCGTCTGGATCGAGATCGCTCGGTTGGGGCACAGTTGCGCGGCCTCCCGGACGGCCGGGACCCGATCCGGCTCCGGCTCGGCCACCAGCAGCACGACCGTCCCGTGGTCGTCCTCGTCGAACACCTCCGGTGCGAGCCGGACGCAGTGCCCGGCGCCGAGACAGCGCTCCGCCGCGACGGTGAGCAGGACCG
Organism: Micromonospora craniellae; assembly: GCF_014764405.1. Classification (NCBI taxonomy): domain Bacteria; kingdom Bacillati; phylum Actinomycetota; class Actinomycetes; order Micromonosporales; family Micromonosporaceae; genus Micromonospora; species Micromonospora craniellae. Next base: position 3,569,828 of record NZ_CP061725.1, read on the forward strand.
TCATCGGGTCACCACCGCACCGGCAGCCGGCCGAGCCCGAACACCACGCCCTGCTTGACCGGGATCTGCTCGACCGGCACGGCGACGTGCAGCCCGGGAATCCGGGTGAAGAGGGCACGCAGCGCGATCAGCAGTTCCAGCCGTCCGAGGTGCTGACCGACGCACTGGTGGACGCCGAAGCCGAAGGTCAGGTGACCGCGCGCCGCCCGCCGTACGTCCAGCACGTCGGGGTGCGCGAACCGCTCGGCGTCCCGGTTGGCCGCAGGGAGCAGCAGGACGATGCCCTCGCCGGCCCGGATCAGCTCGCCGTCCACCTCCAGGTCGGCGGTGGCGACGCGGACCGTGGCGCCGGTGAGCGACAGGTACCGCAGCAGCTCCTCGACCGCGTCCGGCCAGCGCTCCGGCTCGGCCCGCAGCAGGTCGAGCTGGGTACGCTCGGCGAGCAGCGTGAGCACGCTCATGCCCAGCGTGTTGACGGTGATGTCCTGCCCGGCCAGCACGATGGCGATGCCGAGCCCGGCCGCCTCCTCGACGGTCAGCTCACCCTCGTCGATCCGCTCGACCAGATCCCGCAACTGGCCGTCCCGCAGGTCGTCCCGACCGTCGGTGAGCAGGTGGGTCAGGTAGCCGGTCATCGACCGGACCGGGTTGAACCGCTTGTAGGTGAGCGTCTGGAAGTGTTCGACGTCCGCCTCCGGCACTCCGAGCAGCCGGCCCAGCACCTCCGCGACCAGCGGCTTGGCGAACACGTCGAGCAGGTCCACCGGCGGCGACTCGGCCAGCATCCGGTCCAGGTAGGCGTCGGTGCACCGGACGATCTCCGGTTCCCAGGCGCTGATCCGCTTGAAGGTCAGGCTGGGCAGCACCGCCCGCCGCTGCCGCGAGTGCGCCGGCGGATCTGTCCGCAGCAACGCCTCGATGGTCGCCGACCCGCTCTGCCGCAGCCCCGCCATGCCCGGCACCGGCAGCGGCATGTTCGGCTGCCGTACGTCCACACTGGTGTCTGGGCTGGCCAGGATCGTCCGGGTCGCCGCGTACCCGGTGACCACCCACACCGGCCGGCCGTCGTACAGCCGCGCCCGGGTGACCGTCCCGCGTTCCCGCAGCTCCCGGTAGCCCTCCGGCGGCTGGTACGGACATCTGCGCGCCAAGGGCAGCTCGGGTAGCTGCGTAACGTCTTCCGTGGCCACGGCTCCGCTCACCGGTACCGCCCCTCTCTCCCCCGCTTGTCTCATCGAAAGACGAGTCTGCGGAGGTGAGAGAGCTTCGATAAGGGGCCGCCGGGCGGCGGAAAGAGCGCCCGGCCGGGTATACCCGACCGGGTACGGACCGAAGTCCGGAACGCGACACCTCGCTGGTGTCGGGCGTCCGCTGCTGGTAAGCGCCGATTCCATCCCTGAACTACGCCGGGCCGGTTGAGCTGCGTTGATGCTCGCCGTCTGGGGCCGGCGACGTGGCTGCTGGAACCAGGAACGCCCGTGATGACCAGCGCGAGGGTGCATAGCGCCTTCCGAAATGGATTCGTACCCTGTTCCGGGACGTCAGGGGTCAATGGTGGGAGGGCCGACGTCGTACACGCAGCCGTGGACCGACTCGAACAGGTCGCGGCCGAGTTGCTGCCGGCCCGATCGCTTCGAGGCCGACCGGCAACGGGACGTCCAGCTCCAACTGGACGGATACGCCGTCCTGCGCTTCACCAACGCACGAGTAATCCACGACGTCGGCGCCGTGGTCCAGCAGATCGGTGCGTATCTGCGGAACCGTCGCCGGGGCATACCGGAAGGACCTCTTCATGGCCGGCGATGACCTGACCGCATCCGAGAACGCGATCCTCGTCGTGCTGATGGCCGAGGCGCGGGAGGTGCTGAACACCGATCTGCGTCAGCGGTACGGCCTGGACGTCCGCAAGCCGCAACGGGACAAGCTCACCCGCCTGCACTACGTGGCCAGCCGTAAGAGCGGCTCGACCTACGCCCTCCAACTCGACGACAAGGGCTGGGTACGGGTGCAGAACGAACTCGACTTCACGTTGCGTGGGGCGTCGGCGCTCGGCGCGGCGCTGACCGCCCTGCACGGTAACCTTCGTGACCGCGTGCTGGCGCGCAGCGGCTGCGCCACGCTGACCGAACTCTTCGCGCTCAGCGACGTCCGCGCGCCGGCACCCACCCCGTCGTCCGAGCCGATCGGGTCAGCGCCCACCCCGGCCGGGCCAGCCGAACCGGCCGGGTCGCTGCGGGCCCGCGTGGTCAGCGCCTACCACGCACTCGCCGCCGAGCCCGGTGCGTGGGTGAACCTGCGCCGGCTGCGCCCGTTCTTCGCCGACGTGCACCGCGACGACCTGGACGACGCGCTGCGCCGGCTCATCCGCGAGGAGGGCGTCACGCTGGCCCCCGAGTCCAACCAGAAGACGCTCACCGAGGCGGACATCGCGGCGGCGTTGCGGGTCGGCGGGCAGGACAACCACCTCTTGGCGATCGGCGTGTGATGCGCGAGGCGGAGCACGCCGCGCTGGCGGCACTGCGGTTCAACTGGGCACCGGTTCCCGACGACGTGTGGCGACCGCTGCCCTTCCACGTCGACGGACTGCACGAACCGGTCCTCGGGGAGGTGCTCGCCGCAGTGGCCGAGGCCGGCACCGGCACCGGCGGCAGTCCGCTCGGCCTGGTCGTGCGGGGCCAGCGCGGGTCCGGCAAGACCCACCTGCTCGGTTGGGTACGCCAGCAGGTGCAGGACCAGGGCGGCTACTTCTTCCTGGTCAGCCTGCTGGACGCCGGTACGTTCTGGGACAGCGTGCGGGACGCTATGACGGACGGTCTCGCCCGACCGGTGCCCGGCACTCAGGAGACCCAGCTCAAGCTGCTGCTGCGCCGGCTCTCGACGCTTGTGGGCGCACCTCGTGCGGCCCGCCGAGCCGTGATGGGCGAGACCGAGCTGACCCGGGCGGTGTTGGACGCCTTCCTCAACGGGCTCGGTGCCTTCGACCGGCACGTGGCCCGGACGTGCCAGGAGACCGCCCGAGCGCTGGCGCTGAACGCCTCCGAGGACATCAACCAGCGGGACGTCGCGGAGAACTACTTCAGCTGCGGCGAGGAGGTGGTGCCCGGTGAACGCGCGGCCTGGGGCATGCGCCGCGCCCCGCGTACCGCCCAGCAGATCGTGCAGGACCTCTCCTGGCTGCTGGCGCTCACCGGCCCGTCGGTGGTGGCGATCGACCAGGTCGACACGTTGATCGCCCAACTCGCGATCCAGAGCGATCCGACCGTGGTGGGCGCCGCCGCGATGAGTCCGGAGCAGACGCTGATGCTGGCCCGAATGGCGGACGGCCTGATGTCGTTGCGCCAGACCACCCGGCGGACGCTGACGGTCCTGGCCTGCATCCCCAACTCGTGGACGATCATCAGGTCCACCGCCGCCGACACCGTGGCCGACCGGTTCCGGGAGACGCCGCCGCTGCGCCGGATCGACGACGCCGACCTCGCCCGGGCGATCATCGAGAAGCGCTTCACGCTCCGCTACCGGGAGGTCGGCTTCGAACCGCCGTACCCCTCCTGGCCGGTGTCCCCGCGTGCCTTCGTCGAGGCGGGGACCTTCACGCCCCGGCAGCTCCTCATCGAGATCGACCGGCACATCCGGGCCTGCCTCGCCGACGACGAGGTCCGGGAAATGGTCAGCCTCGGCGAACCGCCCGTTGCGGAACCTCGCGCGCCCCGGCCCGCCCCGGTCACCGCCTCGCCCGGGGAGATGGACCATTACGATGCCCGGTTTGCCGAGCTGAGGGCCGCCGCCGACATCGCCGCCCCGCTGGCGCGTTCGTCCGAGGACGAGGCGATGCCGCCGCTGCTCGCCGCCGGGCTGACCGCGTGGATCCTGGAACGGGGCGATGCCGGGGAGGCGTTCAGCGTCGACCCGCCCCCGAGCACCGACCCGCCGCTGCACGCCCGGCTCCGGCTGACGCTCGACGAGCGCACCGAGGACCAGGTGCACTGGTGCTTCCGGGCGATCAGCGACGAGCACCACGGCAACGCCGCGCTGGCCCGACTCCGCAAGGCATGCGTCTCCGCCGCCCTCACCAACGGCCTGCCCAAACGCAAGCTGTTTCTGCTGCGCAACCGCGAATGGTCGACCAGCGCGGGCACCCGGAAGGCCACCATCGCCTTCACCGAGGCCGGTGGGCAGACCATCGGCATCGACGACGAGGACCTGCGTACCCTCTCGGCGCTACAGGTCATGCTCGGTGAGGCCACCATGGAGCTCCAGGGATGGCTGGCCGACCGTCGACCCACCCGGGACCTCAAGTTCCTGCAACACGCGCTCGCCGACGTGGACAACTGGACCACGGACGGCTCGGACGGTGCGCCGACCTCGCCGCCCGCCGACAGCGCCCAACCGGTCGACGGTGCCCCACCGGCGGACAGTGCTCAGCGAGCCGTCGCCGGGTCGTCGGGGGAGCCGGCTTTCACCATCGGGTACGGCTACGACGACGACAGGCCCGCGCCGCTGGCGCTCGAAGCACTCCGCAAACACACGACGATCTTCGCCGGATCGGGCTCGGGCAAGACCGTGCTCATCCGCCGCATCGTCGAGGAGTGTGCCCTCCAGGGTGTCTCCGCCATCGTCCTTGACCCCAACAACGACCTGGCCCGACTCGGTGAGGGCTGGCCCACCCCGCCGACCCAGTGGCGGCCGGGCGACGAGGCCAAGGCGCAGGACTACCTCGCCCACACCGATGTCGTCGTCTGGACGCCACGACGCACCTCGGGCCGCCCGCTGAGCTTCCAACCGCTGCCGGACTTCACCAGCGTGCGAGATGACCCGGACGAGTTCGGCGAGGCGGTGGAGGCGGCCGTCGCGTCCCTCGCGCCCCGCGCCCTGGTCACCGGCCGAGCCACCAAGGCACATCTGGGCCTGGCCGTGCTGCGCAAGGCTGTCGAACACTACGGCCGACGCGGCGGCTCCCGCCTGAAGGGCCTCATCGACACCCTGGCCGACCTGCCGGACGGCCTCATCGACCTCGACGACGCCGACAAGATCGGTCTCAGCCTCGCGCAGACGTTGACCGCCGCCATGGTCAACGATCCGCTCTTCGGTGGCGAGGGCACCCCGATGGACCCCGGTGTCCTGCTCACCCCCGCGCCCGGCAAGCGGGCCCGGATCTCCGTGATCAGCCTCGTCGGCCTGCCCTCTGACGACGTACGCCAGAGCTTCGTCAACCAACTCCAGATGGCGCTCTTCGCCTGGATCAAGCGGAACCCGGCCGGGGACCGGCCACTGTTGGGCCTGCTCATCATGGACGAGGCCCAGACGTTCGCACCGTCCGGCGGGATGACCGCCTGCACCCAGAGCACGCTGGCCCTGGTCGCCCAGGCGAGGAAGTACGGACTCGGGCTGGTCTTCGCGACCCAGGCGCCGAAGGGCCTGCACAACCGCATCCCCGGCAACGCCGCGACGCAGCTGTACGGACTGATGAACAGCCCGATCCAGATCGATGCGGCCCGCGAGATGGCCCGCGCCAAGGGCGGAGACGTACCCGACATCTCCCGGCTCACCGTCGGCGAGTTCTACCTCGCCGCCGAAGGCGCCGCACCGCGAAAGATCAGGACCCCACTCGCGCTGAGCCACCACCCGCGCAGCCCGCTGACCGTCGAGGAGGTGCTGACCCGCGCACGCGGCACCGACCGCACGGAGTTCCCCGACTTCGGCACACAGATCGACGCCCGATGCCGATAGCTCGGCGACGAGGACCCAGATGTGGCCGCCAGTCTCGCTGTGATGCGCGCATGACCTGGTGGATGTCAATTCGCGATCCCTCGATTCCCGCTCGGAAGGATAGCCTTACCTAAATAGCGATAATTAGCGTAGCCTTTCCTTTGTTCGGGTTTCGTTGATGGGCTATAAGCCTGTTCCTCTGCCGGCGTAGAACGCCTGTGAGCAGCAACGATGGTGTGCTCACCCACCGCGTCCCGTGCGGGCGAATTCACTCTCGAAGCTCGTGAACTTGCTACGCTCACCTTGTTCGTGTCACGCTGAATCAGCATGGCGAGCAATGAGCGGAGGAATCATGAAGACTCTTTTGCAGATGCCTGCAGTGCGCGAGTGCGCCGCAATCTCATGTAGCTTCAACGACGGTGGTTGTCACGCCCCGGCCGTGACCGTTGCGGCGGCGGGTGAGGCCGCGTCGTGCGCGACGTTCGTGGAGTCGCCGATTCGCGGCGGCATCGCAGAGATCACCGGCACCGTCGGCGCGTGCGCCCGCACGGACTGCTCGCACAACAAGAATCTGGCCTGCAAGGCCCCGTCGGTCCAGGTCGGGTCCGGTGTAACCGTCAGTGACTGCCTGACCTACCAGCCGATCTGACCGGGCCGGGGTCGGCCCTCCACCGCAGCCTTGAATCAGGTAAGGCTTACCTATTATGGTGAGTCGACGCTTGTTGGCTGCGGTGGAAGGAGGCCGATGTGGCACCCGATGCTGAGCAGTCGTCCCTGCTCACCGACGTCGAGCGGTCGGTCGAGGCGGTCAGGGTCCGCACCATCCTCGCGGCGGCCACCTCGCTGCGACTGAGGGTCACCGACACCGACACCGACCTGATCGACGCGCACGCCACACTGCCCGATGGCACGGTCGTCGTCGCCGTCGACGCGATGACCACTTTCGGCGGTCTGCTGGTCGCGGCACGGGGAGCCGGCGGTGCGGTCCAACTCGATGTCACCGATCTGGCGCCGGTGCCGATACGTGACCGGGTGCGCGCGTGGTTGACCCTGACCGGAAGCGTGGTCCGCTTCAACCCCGAGGCGCTCGACACATGTGACCACGACGCCGTCGTTGCGTTGCTCCGCCTGCCGCCGGTGGCTCTCTGGGCGATCGAGCCCGACACCGTCGGTATCCGACGCGGCGAGGTCACCACGAAGATTCCGATTGCAGCCTACCGCGCGGCCCGTCCCGACCCGGCCGCACCGTCGAGGCCGCACACCTGGCACGCCTGACGTGCAGGGGAGCCCGTTCCCCGCGCTGTCGCGGTGTCCAGGGGTATCACTCCGGTCGGACGGCCCGGGTCAGCGGACGTAGACCGCGACAGGGTGAGGGCCGTCGGTGCGTACCTCGATCTCGGTGTCGAAGATGTCCTGGAGAGTGGTGGGATTCATCAGCTCGGCCGGGGTACCGGTGTGGGCGAGTCGACCGCCGGTGAGGGCGACCACCCGGTCGGCGTGGGCGGCGGCGAAGTTGATGTCGTGGATGACGATGACGATGGTCTTTCCGAGGTCGTCGGCGGCGCGGCGGAGCTGCCGCATCATCGCCACCGCGTGCCGCATGTCGAGGTTGTTGAGGGGTTCGTCGAGTAGGACGACGTCGGTGTCCGGACCCGAGCCGAAGCCCGAACACTTCATCGCCGAAGCCCACCGGGCCCAGGCAGCTTAGAAACCCTCCACGCTTCCAGGGATTGACACCGCCGGACGCTGCTGGTGCCACGCCGGTCCGCTATCGGTCGCCATAGTGGTAGCGGCAGGCGACGATCTTTACGTCCTCCTTGGTGATCCGGTACACCAGCCGGTGTTCGCGGTCGATCCGGCGGGACCAGAAGCCGGACAGCTCGCCCCGCAGGGGCTCCGGCTTGCCGATGCCCTCGTACCCGTTGCGCATCACGTCCGCGATCAGGTCGTTGATGCGCTTGACCAGCTTGCGGTCGGTGTGGCTGAGGTACTGGCTCCAGGCTGTCGCGGTGAAGACCAGCCTCACGCGGCGTCCCGCCGGGCGTCCGGGTCGGTCAGCTCCCGCTCGGCCGTGTCGCCCTGCTCAAGCTCCGCGATCGATCGACGGAGGGCTGCGGCGTTGCTGGGGCTGCGCAGGAGGTACTCGGTTTCCTTCATCGACTCGTACTCGGCAAGCGACACGATCACCACCGGCTCGTGGCCAGACCGGGTCACCACCACCTCCTCGGCGTCGTCGATGACGCTGTCGAGTTCGGCCGCCAGGTTCTGGCGTAGCTGGGTGAAGTTCACGGTCCGCATGACCACCTCCAGGGAAAGTACAGAAAACTGTACCTCAGATGTCCTGCCGTGCCCCTGGTCGATGCTGCACTCCGCTGCTGTACGAGCCGTGCTGACGAAGACAGCGACCCCAAGAAGGGCCGCTGACCTGCGTGAGAGTGGGCCGGAGGCCGAACCATCCGGCGATCGTCGGTGAGCCGCTCCTGCTGCGCCCGCGCCACCGCCGGACCTGATCGACCGTTCCAGGCCAGACGTTGCACCAGCTGGCACGCAGCCCCGGCACACCATCTTGTACAATTTATTGTACGTAACGTTGGGAGGCAGTATGCGAACCGTTCCTTATTCGGAGGTCAGGCAGAATCTGGCCAAGATGCTCGACCATGTCGTGGACGACGCCGAGGAAGTGGTGGTGACCCGCTCCGGCCGGGAGGCCGCGGTCATCATCTCGCTGCGCGAGTACGAGTCGTTGAAGGAGACGGCCTACCTGATGGCCAGCCCCGCCAACGCGCGCCGGCTGAATGAAGCCGTCGAAGATCTGCGCAACGGGGGTGGGGAGATGCGCGACCTGATTGACCCCGACGCCAGCTCAGGCGAGGCATCGGCAGCGTGAAGGTCCAATTCGCCGGCCGAGGCTGGGAAGATTACCTGACCTGGCAACGAGATCGTCAAATGCTCAAACGAGTGAACGCCTTGATCGAGGACGTCAGACGCAACGGCCACCAGGGCATCGGCAAACCGGAGCAGCTCCGCGGCAACTGGGCGGGATTCTGGTCGAGACGCATCGACCATGAGCACCGCCTCGTATACCGGATCCTGGACGATACAGTGCAGATCGCACAGTGCCGGTACCACTACGAATGAGGTAACCCGGCCAGCCGTCGAGGAATACCGCCCTGCGGCGGTCCGATCCAACGACGGCGGCAGCAGCGCCTTCCGCCCCCGTGGGGCTCTCGTACCAGCAGCCCGGTCATGAACCCTGCGGGTGCCGATAATCCCATCCGCGCTGGTCAAGCGGCATGCTCGTATTCGTGAAGGAGTCCGCCGGGCCGGTCGTGTCGGCGGATGCGCAGGCGCGCGAGGGCCTGCGGGTCGGTGGTCGGGTCGGGTAGTGCTCGCAGGGGCCGGGCGTTGGCGATGCCTCGGTGGGGCCGGTGCTGATTGTGGTGGCGTTCGTACTCGCGCAGAGTGTGCAGCAGATGCGTCTGACTCCAGATCAACATCCGGTCGAGCACCTCGTAGCGGCAGGACTGGATCCACCTTTCCATGATCGAGTTCATCCGAGGCATCCGTACCCCGGTGAGCACTACCTCGATACCGGCATCGGCGAGGATCGTGTCGAACAGGGCCGGGTACTTGCCGTCGCGATCACGGATCAGATACTTGACCTGGCCGCCGGTGTCCTCGAGGTCCATGACCAGGTTCCGGGCGGCCTGCGCGACCCAGGCGGCGGTCGGATGGGGTGTGATGCCGAGCACCCGGACGCGGCGGGTGGCGTGTTCGATCACCGCGAGGACGTATAGGCGGGTGCCGGCCAGTGTCACGGTCTCGAAGAAGTCCGCCGCGATCAGGCCCTGGGCTTGGGAACGCAGGAAGGTCGCCCAGGTGCTGCTTGCACGCTCGGGTGCTGGGTCGATGCCGGCGTTGTGGAGGATCTCCCACACGGTGGACGCGGCGACCTTGACTCCGAGGATGAGGAGCTCGCCGTGGATGCGCCGGTAGCCCCAGCCGCTGTTCTCTCGAGCCAGGCGCAGGACCAGGGTGCGGATCGATCGGATCGTTCGTGGCCGCCCGGCCAGGCGGGGACGGGAACGTCGGGCGTGCCGGCGGGCGATCAGGTCACGGTGCCAACGCAACACCGTGTCCGGACGCACCAGCAGCCGCAGCTGGTGCAGCACCGTTCGCGGTAGCGGATGCAGCAGAGCGGCCAGCCACGCCCGGTCCGCGGGAGCGAAGTGGACGCGGTCACCGCCGAGCTGTCGTTCGAGCACCATGATCTGGTGGCGTAAGGCGAGGATCTCGGCGTCCTTGTCCCGGTCACTCATCGGCAACAGCCGCAGCAGAGCCAGAGCGTTGGTCACACCGAGGTAGGCCAGTCGCAGCAACACAACCGATCATCCTCGCGGAACGGCGCGCATCGAGCATCGTTGAGGTCCGTTCGCCGAGATCAGCCCGGAGCCGGGCTGTACCTGTCGGTTGCCCAGATGGCTGTGACCAGGGCGGATGAGGTTTTCGGCACCCGCAACCACCCGGACACACTGACGCGAAGAGGCATTCGGCCGAGGTTCGACAGCGCCTTTCGTTGGTGGGCCTGCCAGGTGCGGCAGGCTCACCAACGAGCGTAATCTGTTCGTCAGCTGTCTCGGAGTCGTTGGTTCACCTGGTGGAGATCGAATGTGTCCGGGGTGAACTGGCTGGCATCGTCCAGGCCGAGCCATTCCAGTCGTTCTTGGTGCTCCGGGTGGTTCGCGTCGGCGAGCACCTCGACCAGCTCCTGGTATCCCCAGATGCCGCCGCAGTCGTCGGGTGGGGCCGCGCGCCGCCCGCCGACACAGGCCGGGTATCTGGCGGCCGGGTCGGCGGGCGTCGACTTCTCGACCAGGATCTCGTGTTCCCAGTCGTCGCCGAAGTCGTAGGTGTAGCGGAGTTTGTCCTTGACCGCGGGTGCCACCTGCTCCAGTGTGACCGGACCGTCCGAGCGGTGCCCGAGGTCACGGTCGGCGCGTCCGAACTGGCCGTAGGCAGTGTCGAAGACGTGCAGATGTCCGCCGTGCCAGCCGAACGCGGCAAGGATCGCCTGGTGCAAGCGGTTCAGGGTGATGTCGCCGGGCACCAGCAATCGGCGCCAGATCGGCGGTTTGGCACCTCGCAGGCTGACCTTGATCTGGTAGATGGGTGCCGGACCGTTCGATCTCTTGCGCTTGGCCGGCAGCTTTGCCGGCTGCGATCGACGCGGGGCAGGCAGGTCCAGGCCGAACGCGGCCGGGCCGCCGGACCTGCCGATCATTCCGGCGAGCTGTTGCAGCACGTCCATCGCGGTGCGGTCGGTGGCGTGACCGGAGGCGACCGTACCGCGTGGCCGGCGAGCTGCCGGCAGGACATCCAGCCGGCGGCGGGTCAGCACGGCGAGCGGGGCGTAGCCCGGCCCGTCGTCGTCGATCAGGTCCAGACCGGCAGGGACGCCATCCGGCCCGTCCTCCTCGTCGTGGACGGCGCGAGCATCCAGTGCCTGCTCGACGTACCAGCGGAACTCCGCCGCGCCGAGTTTCCGGGTCCTGATGTTCACCCCATCCTGCCGGGCGCCCTGATGGATCGCGGCAACCGCGTTCGGTAGATCCCCGGCGGCGAGAAGGTAGATCTGCTCCGCGGCCCCGCAGTGCTCGTTGTCGACCATGATCATGAGCGCGTGTTCGCGACCGGCTCGCTGGAAGACACCGATCAGCACCGACATGCTGTCGTGGTCGTCGTGCAGCCGGGTGAACGGCCCCGCGGTCAGCGGCTGTGCTAGATCATCCGCCCAGGACGGCGCCGCGACACCGACATCGCGTAGCCGTGCGGCCGATGTCCGGGCGGACTCGTCGACCGGCCCCGCGGTATCACCGGCCACCGCACCGATCGCGGTGAGCAGAGTCAGGGCGGCACGGGTGCCGCGCGCCTCGATCGCCGGCACGAAGGCTCCGGCGAAGGCTGCCATCGTCTCGTCACCGCCAGCTCGTGCCATCGCCACGAACAACGCACCGGTCAGCTCCGCCTCGAGCGGATCCTCGACTTCGGCCAAGGTGGACGCGTCGTCGACCAGATCAGTCAACATCTGCTCGGGATCCAGCCCGCCTGCTGAGCAATCGGGACAGCCGCAGCCCTGATCCGGGCCGGACAGCACGGTGACATCGGCCCGTCGACGGGGCTCGCTGGTGCCCCGCTTGGCAGGGCGTTGGCTTCGGGAGCTCATCGCGCCAGTCTGCCGCAACAACCGGAACCCACTCCGAACCGCCCCGCCGACTGCTGTGCGCCTATTCCAGCGGAACCTCGGCGTTGAAATCGTGACACCGCGAGAGAAACAGCGATCGCGGGCACCGCGAGCGCGTCCGGGTGCTCAGGTTCCCGTCGCGGTGTTTCAGACCAGGAGAGTCTCCCGCATCCGCGCGCCCAGGTTGATGCCGCCGACCACTCGATGACCGGCGGGATCGTGGACGTCGAGGGTGTTGTTGCGGCGCATCATCTCGCGTACCGGAGGCGGTAGCCGGGGCGGGTCGTCGATGGCCGCGAGGACCTGCCCGGCGGTCGAGATCAGTCGGTCGGCCAGTCCTGCGGCGTTGGCGTCCACCCGGACCTGCCCGTGCTCCATGCCGACGGTGGTGAGGTCGAGCACCTCGAACACGCGGGCCACGAGCGGGTTCGGGTCGGTCACCTGGTCGAGCCGGGACGCGCGGCTGCCGACCACCGCGACGGCGGCGGCCACCTGCGCGTACGGGTGGAGGCCGCTCGGCAGCGCGAACAGGGGCCACCGCAGCGCCGGTCCGGCCTCCTTCCACAGAGGCCGGTAGTTTCGGCGGTGCACCAGAAGTCGCCGGCCCGTCCGTCGATGTACGTCGTGGGCTTGGGCCTGCAGGTCCGCGTGAGCCTCGTCGGCGGATTCGCTGACGATCCGGGCCGCTACCACCAGGCCGTCGTCGTCGTCCAGCACTCGGGTGATCGCTTCGACCTGTTCCGGAAACCGGACCGGCGAGCCGGCGCCGTACCGGTGTCGGACGTCCCGCAGCAGTGCCTGCTGCCGCTCTGGATCGAGCTGGACTCGCCTGCTACCCAGCAACTGCCGGAGCCAACGCATCTCGCCTCGTTTCAGCCGCCACGGACCGCGGCAATGCTAGTGCGTCGGACGCCTCTCGTTTCGTGTGGGGTGTGGAGTGACAAGCGAGCACCGTCGGCGGACCGGCTGGCTCGCCGACGGGGCGGCTTCGGTGGACATCCGGTTCATGCTGCCCGCCGTCGCTCAGTGGCGACCGGCCGGCCGGGTGCCGGAGCCTCCTCGGCGCGGGCGATGTCCCGGCAGGCGGTGGCGATCAGCGCTCTTGTCCTGAGTCACCTCCGGGATGTTAGCCAGACCGCGCCCGCTGTCCAGGTGGTCAAAGGGCCGCGAGCGGTGACTGGGCCGGTGGTGCGCCGCCGGCTCGTTCCTATGACGACGGCCACAAAAATATCCACCCGGACATTTTCAAGCTACTGTCTGGTGCAAGCGATCGCGTGGCGTGCTTCCGCCGGCTGAAGCCGAACGAGGCAGCCACAGCGGGACCTTGTTGCCGACACGTAGGAGGAGACGTCATGGCATGGCAGTTGTTCAGGCTCGGGCGCTGGTCGTTCCGACGCCGCTGGACCGTGACGGGAATCTGGGCCCTGCTGCTCCTCACCGTCGCGCTCGGTGCGGCGACCCTGTCAGAAAAGACGAATGACGGCTTCGAGTTGTCCGGCATCGAGTCGACGCAGGCGTTCGACCTGATCAGGGAGCGGGATCCCGAGGCCGTGCCGAACGGCGCGACGGCGCGGGTGGTGTTCCAGGCCCCGGACGGCGAGACGCTTGCAGACCCGGCCAACCAGCAGGCCGTGGCCGACTCGCTCGCGGCGCTGAGGACGGAACACGTACTGTCGATCGTCGACCCGTTCGAGGCGGGGGCCATCTCCGAGGACGGGCGCACCGGCTTCGCCTCGGTCAGCTACGCCCGGAGCGCGGCCGATCTGTCGTCAGCGGATCGCGAGGCCCTCGAAGCTGCCCGTGACGTCGCCGAGCAGGCCGGGTTGACGGCCACCGTCGGCGGAGACGTACTCGGCGTGGAGATCGGCGGAGCGTTGGCCGAGCTGATCGGCATCGCCATCGCCTTCGTGGTGCTGGCCCTCACCCTCGGGTCGCTCGTCGCGGCCGGGATGCCGCTGCTCACCGCGCTGATCGGCGTCGGGATCGGTACGGCCGCCATCGCTGCCCTCACCGGCTTCGTCGAGCTCAGCACCACGACCCCCGCGCTCGGCACGATGCTCGGGCTGGCGGTCGGCATCGACTACGCGCTGTTCATCCTGTCCCGCTACCAGGCCGAGATCCGCCAGGGGCGCCCGCTGGAGGAGGCGGCCGGCCGCGCTGTCGGCACCGCAGGCTCCGCCGTGGTGTTCGCCGGCCTCACGGTCGTCATCGCCCTCGTCGGCCTCGCCCTGTGCGGCATCGGATTCCTGACCGAGATGGGCCTGGGTGCTGCGTTCACCGTCGCTCTCGCCGTATTCATCGCGCTCACCCTGCTGCCGGCACTGCTCGGTTTCGCCGGCGCTCGCGTCGTGAACAAGCGCACCGCCGCCATCGCCGCGGGCACCGGCGCCGACCAGAGTTCCGGCGAGCCGCGTACTCTCGGACGCCGTTGGGTCGAGGGCCTTGCCCGCGTCCGCTGGCCCGCGCTCGTCGCCGGGATCGCGGTCGCCGCCGTGGCCTCCATCCCGGTGGCCTCCCTGCAACTCGCGCTTCCGGACGACAGCACCAAGCCCGCAGGCAGCGACGTACGTGTCGCCTACGACCTCATCGACGAGAACTTCGGTGCCGGAGCCAACGGGCCGCTGCTGATCGTCATCGACACCGCGCAAGCCCCGGACCCGGCCGCCGCAGTCGCGACCGCCACCGAGATGCTGCAGACGATGGCGGCCGAGAACGACTCCAACGTCGCCGCCGTGATCCCGGCCATCATCAGCGACAGCCCGGAGGCGCAGCAGGCATTCATGCGGCAACTCGACACGGCACAGTACGCGACCCTCACGGTGATCCCCCGCTCCGGACCGTCCGACCAGTCGACCAAGGAACTCGTCGCGGACATTCGGGACACGCTGTCGGTCCTGCCGGACCAGAACGGGGCCCGCGCCCTGATCACCGGCGTCACTGCGGTCGGTGTCGACATCTCCAACGAACTGACCGAGGTGTTCCCGCTCTATCTCGCCGTCGTCGTGGGGCTGGCCCTCATCCTGCTCATCGCGGTGTTCCGCTCGATCTGGGTGCCCGTCAAGGCCGCGCTCGGCTTCCTGTTCTCCGTCGGCGTCTCCCTGGGAGCGACGGTCGCGGTCTTCCAGTGGGGCTGGCTCAACGAACTCGTCGGTCTCGACGCCAGCGGCCCGGTCCTGTTCCTGCTGCCGATCCTCCTCACCGGCATCCTGTTCGGCCTGGCCATGGACTACGAGGTCTTCCTCGTCACCCGCATGCGAGAGGCGTACGTCCACGGCGTCCCAGCGCGTCAAGCGGTCATCGACGGCTTCACGCACAGTGCCCGCGTCGTGGCCGCCGCAGCGCTCATCATGGTCGGCGTGTTCGCGGGCTTCACCCTCACCGACGACATCATCCTCAAGACCATCGGTTTCGCCCTGGCCATCGGCGTGCTCGTCGACGCGTTCCTGGTCCGCATGCTGATCGTCCCCGCCACCATGCTCATCCTCGGCCGGCGGATCTGGTGGATGCCGCGCTGGATGAACAAGGTCGTCCCGACCCTGGATGTGGAGGGCGAATCGCTCGCACGTCACCTCGCCGCACGCTAGGCGCGCGCCTCGACGTCATCGCCCCCTCGCCCTGGCCGAATCGACACGTCGGCCAGGGCGGGGACTGGTCATAGGATCGAACAGGCGGCGCACCGGCCCGCCGATCGCTGTGGAGGTATGCCATGACCGACCGGGACCCACGGGCCGTCCCGCCCGCCCGGCAGGAGGGTACGTCGAAGCGAGGCCCATACGCCAAGGGACTCGCCCGGCGGCAGCAGATCATCAACGAGGTGTTGGCGGTCTACGACCGGCTGGGATTCGAGGGCACCTCGCTGCGCGCCATCGGTGAGGCGATCGGCGTGACCCACCCGGTGCTCAAGCACCACTTCGGCACCCGCGAGCAACTCTTCATCGAGGTGCTGCGGGAGTACGACCGTCGCTTCCTCGACGCCCGGGACGTCGGAGACGGCACCTTCGTCGACCTGATCCACCGCTCGACCGAGCACAGTCTGCGGACACCAGGGCTGATGGCACTGCTGAACAGCATGGTGGCCCACGCGCTGGAAGCCGGCAACGACCACTCACGCGCCCACTTCTCCGAGCGGTACGCCGAGCTGCGAGGCAACATCACGGAACTTCTCGCCGAAGGCCAGGAGGCCGGCACCGTACGCTCGGACATCCCTCTGCCAGAAGCGGCCTCACTCGTCCTCGCGGCGGCCGACGGCCTCAGCACCCAATGGCTGCTCGACGGAAGCGCCGACATCAAGAACGGCCTGCTGCTGCTGCAACGCCTCCTCGAACCACCGGACCAGCAGGTCGCTCGGGCCGACGTCCAGTCCTGAGCTGACGGAGGACCTCACAGCGGGGGGCTGGCTTCGATCGACGACGAGGCCAGCCCCACTTCTTGTGAAACAGGTCTTAGTTCGGTGCGCGTACCCCGCTGGCAGACCAGTCCCTGGTGGCGCCACGGACGTACATGGTGCTGCTCTGGTTGCCGGAGAAGTACTGCCGGATGGAGCCGGCGAACGGTGTGCTGGAGGCGTTACGGCCGTAGACGTCGGTGTAGACCGTGGTCGGGCCGCTGTTCTGCACCTGGAACGTACCGGGGCGGAACTCCCGTAGCGTGCCCTTGAAGGGTGAGCGTGGTGTCATCCCAGGCGATGTTCTGCCCAGCCTGGCGGGCCTGGTTGCAGTAGTCGCCACCGGGTGCCCTGGTGGAACTTGTGAGCGCAAACATTGATCTCGACAAACGTAAGCGGGCGACAGTCCACCCTGCCGATGGCGTACGGCGGGTGGTGTCGCTGTTGCAATTCTCGTGCGGTACTGGTCGGCTTGACGGTGGCGGATCGGGCCGGCGGAGCCGGCACGCCGAGAGGGGGCGGACCGCGTGGGGCTTTCGGTAGAGGCAGGCGCCAGTGCTGTTCCGTAACGACATCCTCGACGGAATCCAGTAGGGCAGGGTCTCGCTGGCGTTCCGCCGTTGGCGGCAGGCGCGGATCCGGCAGGGCAGCCGGATCCGTACCGCGATCGGCGTCGTCGAGGTCTTCTCAATCCGCGAGGTGGAGGCGAGTGCGGTCTCCGACGCCGAGGCGCGGCGGGCCGGCTACCCCTCCGGCGCGGCTCTGCGCGCTGACCTGCCGGCACGCGACGAGCTGCCGCTGTTCCGCATCGAGGTCGGCTACGCAGGGTCGGATCCGAGGGAGGCACTGCGCGTCCAGGATCAGCTCAGCTCGGACGAGGTCGCCACGATCGCCGCGCGGCTGGACCGGCTCGACCAGGCAGCCAGCCGTGGTGGGTGGACCCGCGACGTCCTGGCGATCATCGCCGAACACCCGGCCCGACGCGCCGCCGAGTTGGCCGAGCTGGCGGGCTATCCCGGCACCGAGGTGTTCAAGCGTGACGTCCGCAAGCTCAAGGAGCTGGGCCTGACCGAGAGCCTGGGTACGGGCTACCAGCTCTCACCACGCGGTCGCGCTCTCGTGAAGCGACTCGGCCCGGCATAGCCACGCCCGAGGCACGCCGTACCGGCCGGCCCTGGTGATGAGTTGTCGCGCCCGCGCCCGTCATACCTACGTCGGGACACGACGAGGCAGAAGGATGACGAGAGGAATGCGGACGTACGGCTGGAGGAGCTGGGCATGAGCGGTCTGGGTGAGGTCGACGAGTCGGCTTTCTCGGGGCTGGCGGAGCGGCACCGGCGGGAGCTGCACGTGCACTGCTACCGGATGCTCGGGTCGTTCGAGGACGCCGAGGACACCGTGCAGGAAACGTTCCTCCGTGCCTGGCGGCGGCGGGAGACCTTCGAGGGGCGGTCGACGTTCCGGGCCTGGCTGTACCGGATCGCCACCCACGCCTGCCTGGACCTGCTCGCCAAGCGCCGCCCCGAGCCGGCGACCGGCGGCGAGGTGCGGTGGCTACAGCCCTACCCGGACCGGCTGCTCGACGAGCTGGCCGCCGGTGGCGCGGACGAGCCGGAGGCCGCCGCCGTCGCGCGGGAGACGATCGAGCTGGCGTACCTGGTCGCGGTCCAGCATCTCGCGCCGCGCCAGCGGGCCGTGTTGATCCTGCGGGACGTGCTCGGCTGGCCGGCGAAGGACGTCGCGGAGCTCCTGGGGGACTCCGTCAACTCGGTGAACAGCGCGTTGCAGCGGGCCCGCGCCGGCATGCGGGAGCACCTGCCCGCCGAGCGCCAGGACTGGACCGGCGGCGAGGAGGACGCCGGGACGCGCGAGCTGGTACGCCGCTACACCGACGCCAGCGTGGCCATCGACATCGGCGGGCTCACCGCGCTGCTGCGGGAGGATGTCCGCTGCTCGATGCCGCCCACGCCCGGCCTGTACGTCGGCCGTGACACGGTGGTGAAGGACTGGGTCGAGAACGGCTTCGAGGACATGACGAACCTGCGTGCCGTCCCCACCTCGGTGAACCGGCAGCCGGCCGTCGCCTTCTATCACCGGCGGGAGGGGGGAAGCGCGTACCTGCCGCTGACCATCGATGTCCTGCGCATCAGCGGCGGGGCGATCACCGAGATCATCACGTTCCACGACGACCAGTTCCCGCGTCTCGGTCTGCCGACGTCCCTGCCGATGGACGGCACGGAGTAGTAGTCCGGTCCCGGTGCCCGCCGTTCCTCACCGGGGCGAACGTCGCCGCCCGCGCCGCCCTCCTCGGGCTGCACCTCGTCCCTGCGGCGGTGATGATCCCGACCCTGACGCGAGAGCTACGGCGCTACGACAGGTGATACTGGAGGGCGTTCTTCCTGGGAGTACTGGGACCAGGCTGTCGGCGGGCGGGATACCTACCGTGGTCGACATGGCGAATTCGAGACTCGGGACCCTGTTCAGCGCGACATGCGGCGTCCTGTTGCTCGCGGGTTGTTCCGCCGAGGCAGGCAGCGGTGGTGTCGCGTCCGACGACGCGGCGCAGCACGGCCGGTCGGAGTCCACGCCTTCGGCGCCTGCCGCCCCGACTGCGACGCCACCGACTGCGACGCCACCGGCGGGCACCGGTGACGTGTCACCGCACCCGTACGTCGGGATGTGGTTGACGGCCGACGGCCACATCCGGCAGATGCTGCTGCCGAACGGCCGGTACGACGAGGCCCGGGGCGAGCGGGAGAGCGCCTACACGGGTTCCTACCAGGTGATCGGGACCCGGATCGAGTACGTCGACGACACCGGTTTCAGCGCGGACGGCACCTTCGACGGAGACGTGCTGCATCACGCGGGATACGTCTTCTATCGCGAGGGCAGCGACGCGCACCGGCAAGCGAGGGAGGAACGCTGATGAAGGACAGTGCGAAGCAGCACAGCCGGCGGGCGTACACCTCCAAGGCCGAGTTCCTGACAGAGGGTTCGGCACCGATCCTGGACCGGCTGTCGTCGATCCTCAGGTGCGGTGCCACGCCTTTCTGGACATGATCGCGGTGCGGGAACTCGTCGAGCGCATCGAACTGCCGTGAATCGGCGGTACGAGTCCGGGGTCAGTGGAGCCAACGGCTGACGGCGAGGGTGCCCAGCAGCCGCAGTGCCTCGGCGCTGCGGCTGTGCGGCTCCGCCCGGTACACGATCAACTGCTGGCCGGGCGCGTCCCGTACGTCGAACGCGTGGTACGACAGGGTCAGCTCGCCCACCGCGTCGTGCCGGAACGTCTTCGCCTCGTGCGTCTTGCCCTGCACGTCGTGCCGCCCCCACAGCCTGCGGAACTCCGGGCTCGCGGCACCCATCTCCTCGACCAGTTCCCGCGCCCGCCGGTCGTGCGGGTCGTGGCCGAGGGCCAGGCGCAGGTTCGCCACGCACGCCTCGGCGGCACGACGCCAGTCGGCGAAGAACGTCGTACCGGCCGGGTCGAGGAAGGTCATCCGGACGAGGTTGTCCGCCTCGGTGAAGTCCGCGTAGAACGCGTCGGCCAGCGTGTTGCCAGCCAGCAGGTCGAGTCGCCGGTCGATGACCACGGCCGGGGTGTCCGGCCAGGCGTCGAGCAGTTCCCGCAGGCTCTGCCCGACCTGCGGTCGGGCGGGGGTCGGCGTACTGCCGGGTGAGAGCCCGGCCAGCCGGAAGAGATGGTCGTGGGCGTCCGGCGCGAGGTCGAGCGCCCGGGCCACCGCGGCCAGCACCGACGACGACGGGTTGCGCTCCCGGCCCTGTTCGAGCCGGGTGTAGTAGTCGACGCTCACCCCGGCCAGCACCGCGACCTCTTCGCGGCGCAGCCCGGCGACGCGCCGGGTGCCACTGGACACGAGGCCGACGTCGCCCGGCGTCAACCGGGCGCGTCGAGCGGTGAGGAACGCCCCGAGCGCGGTCGTCGGCATGCCACCAACGGTAATCGTGCGGGCTCCGGCCCGGCAGGGTGCGTCACACCCTGGTTCGGTCCGGCCTGGCTGCCGACTCCGCCTCCGGTGACGGTGGGAGCACGAACCAACCCCAGGAGGTACGCCATGAGCAGCCCGATGCTCGACGAGGCGGTACTGGCGGAGATCGCCGGGAACACCGGTGACCGGCACCGCCCACTGATGTTCGTCAACGCCGCCATCCACACGCTCGCCCCGGTGATCGGTGACTTCCCCGCCGCCGACCTGCTGGTCGGTACGAACGAGATCGTCGCGGTCGGCACCGGCCTGCACACCGCCGCCGAGGACGATGGCGCGATCGTGATCGACTGCACCGGCCTGACCATCGTGCCCGCGGTCGTGGACGGTGTCGCCGTCGCCGGCCTGCGCGTTCGTCCGGCCGACCGGGTCGGCGCGCTCACCCCCGGAAACCCCGCCACCTTCGCCCTGGTCGCCGGCCCGACCTCCGGCAGGTCCGTCCTGGAGGTGATCATCTGGCGTCCGGAGCAGGCCGCCGCGATCGTCGTCGACGGCGAGATCGCGCTGGCCAACGGCCGCCGAGTCACGCCCGCCCCGATCGAGCCCGAGCCGGGACCGCGATCGGTCGAGAGCCCCTACCTGGGCATGTGGATCGACGAGACCGGTTTCCTGCACCAGGAACTCACCGCCGACGGCCGGTACGACGAGACGCGGGGTGGCCGACCGCACGCGTACCAGGGGGCGTTCTGGATCAACGGCGATCGGATCGTCTACCGCGACGATCTGGGCTTCTGGGCGTACGGCCGGTTCACCGACGGGGTGCTGTACCACGCCGGTTACGTCCTGCGCCGCCGGTGAGGCGCAGACTGCGAAGGGAGAGCCCGATGATGGTGTTCAGCGGCGGCACGGTCGTCACCATGGACCCGGCCATCGGCGACCTGGTACGGGGTGACGTGCTGGTCCGCGAGGACCGGATCGTCGCGGTCGGCCCGGACCTGCGTTCGCATCCGGAGGCGGCGGGCGCGACCATGATCGACACGACCGGCCGGATCGTCAGTCCCGGGTTCGTCGACACCCATCGGCACGCCTGGCAGGCGCAGATGCGCCGCAGCATCCCGGACGTGACCGACCTGGGGGCGTACGTGATGTCGACGCTGGCCGGGATCGCGCCCGCGTACACGCCGCACGACATGTACGTCGGCACCCGGCTCGCCGCGCTCACCGCCCTGGACGCCGGTATCACCACGATGCTCGACTTCTCGCACAACTCCCGGACGGCGGCGCACTCGGACGCGGCGATCCAGGCGCTGGTCGACACCGGCATCCGGGGCGTACACGCGTCCATGGGACCGCACTTCGGTGAGTGGGACCGCCAGTGGCCCGGCGACCTGGCCCGGTTGTGTGGGGCGTACCAGGGAGCGAACGGCGGGCTGGTGACCCTGCGCCTGGCGGCGTTGGCCACCGACGAGATCGCCGGTCCGGCCCTGGCCTACGGGCCGGAGCTGGCGGCCGTCGCCCGTGATCTCGACCTCGGTGTCAGCGTGGACGCGGTGTTCGGCGTGCCGTCGTCGGCGGCGATCCTGCGCTGGGCCGCCGACGGGCTGCTCGGCCCGGATCTGACCCTGATCCACGCCACGGGCCTCACCGTGCAGGCGTGGCAGGCGATGGGCGACGCGGGGGTCACTGTGTCGCTGGCACCGACCTCCGAGGCGCAGATCGGCCTGGAGACGGCGGTACCCGCGATCGACGAGGCGCTGGCCGTCGGTATCCGGCCCGGACTCAGCATCGACGTGGAGGTGGCGCTGGCCAGCGACATGTTCACGCAGATGCGTACCCTGCACGCCATCCAGCGGATGCGTGCGGTGAACGCCGCATACGGCGGGGACACCGCGCCGGACCGGATCACCACCCGCGACGTGCTGGACTTCGCCACGACGCAGGGTGCCCGGACCAACGGACTCGGCGACGTCACCGGTTCCCTCACTCCCGGCAAGCAGGCGGACCTGCTGGTGGTCGCCGCCGACGACATCAACACGATGCCGCTCAACGACGCGGTCGGCACGCTGGTGCTCGGGGCCGACCCCCGCAACATCGAGACCGTCGTGGTCGCCGGCCAGGTACGCAAGCGGAACGGGCAGCTCGTCGGCGTGGACCTGGACGAGCTGCGCCAGCAGGTGACCCGGTCCCGCGACACGATCCGCAAGTCCGTGGCCAACGCCTGAGCCCGCGTCTCTCCCGCCCCCGCACACCCTGGCCGCCCCGCCCCGCCGTCGCCCGCACGCCCTGCCCGCACGGCGAGACGCATTCGGCGATCATGGAGTTGTGGTCACCGCGAAAAGGTGAATCAGGCCGAAACTCTAGCCACAACTCCATGATCGACGAGGCGAGATGCCACCCGCACGCCGGAAGCGGCAGCGTGCGGGTGGCTGCTTCGTGGGGGTGACGTTGGGCGGGCTGCCTCGTGTGGGGTGGCCCGGGTGGGCCTGCGCGGGAATGCCGAGTCGCTGAGTCAGGACTTGTCGGCGACGTAGGTGCCGCGACCGGTGAACGTGACGACGAGTCCGCGATCCCGCAACAGGCGCATCGCTGCGCGGACGGTCCCACGCGCCACGCCGTATTCCTGCTGCAAGGTGGCCTCGCTCGGGAGCGGCTGACGCGGCTTGAGCTTGCCCTCCTCGATCTGCTTGGCGAGGAGGTCTGCGAGCTGAACGTAGAACGCCACCGGGGACATCTCGTCAACCATGTGCGGACCTTATGAATGGGCCGAACTGCCAGGGCGTGCGATACGGGTAGGACGGTCTAAGGCATGTCGTACAGGCTGTACGGCATGGACAGGTTGAGGTTCGGGCATGGGTGGTGGCCGGTCTGCCGCGATCTTCCGTGACTAGCGGACAACTCCGAGATTTTGCAACAAACCTGCACATCTCTACTATTGCGCCGCGAGTAAGCGCTTTCCTAGCCTGAGATTACATCGATGTTTCGCTCTATCGCCAGTTCGAGGGCTTTCGAAACTCAGTCACCTGCGGTGTCGGACTGTGCAGGAAGTGTCTCGCGCCGCGCTCACCAACGAGGAGTCCAACAGTGAGAACCACAGTGCGACACAGGCTTCTGGCCGGCGGCACCGCCGTGGTCGCGGCGGCCGTGGTGGCTGCGGCGCTGCCGGTCACCCGCGCGTCGGGTGCGGCGGACGGCCTCGTCGCCGCCTCGGTCGTCGCCAACGCGACCAACCTCAGCATCGGTGCCGGCGCCGACGGCTCCAGCAAGGGCAGCGGCACCAGCTACGGCAACGTGATCGACGACAACGTGAGCACATACTGGTCGCCGTCCGGCTCGACCGGCCGCATCTCGGTCAAGTGGGGCTCCGCCACCACGGTCGGCTCGGTCACCATCCGCGAGGCGTCCGGCGCGGTCGGAGTCATCGGCGCCTGGCGACTCGTCAACAACGACACCGGCGCCACCCTGGCCAGCGGCACCGGCGCCGGGAGCATCACCTTCGCCGCCACCTCGCTGCGCAAAATCAACTTTGAGATCACCAGCGCGAGCGGCACGCCGAGGGTCGCCGAGTTCGAGACGTACGCCTCCGGCACGACGACCCCGCCGACGACGCCTCCGCCGACGACCGGGCCGACCACCCCGCCGCCGACTACGCCTCCGCCGACCACCCCGCCGCCCTCGTCGAACACGCTGTACGTGGCGCCGACCGGCACCGACAGCGCGCCCGGAACGCTGGCGAGCCCGACGACGCTCACCTCCGCGATCACCCGGATCACCGCGGGCGGGACGATCTTCCTGCGCGGCGGCACCTACCGCCACTCGCAGACCATCACCATCGCCCAGGGCAACAACGGCACGTCGAGCGCCCGCAAGAACATCTTCGCGTACGCGGGAGAGACCCCGATCCTGAACTTCTCGGCGCAGAGCGAGGACCCGGCGAACCGGGGGCTCCAAATGGGCGGGTCGTGGTGGCACGTCCGAGGCATCGTCGTCGAGCGGGCCGGGGACAACGGCATCCTGCTCGCCGGCAACAACAACATCGTCGAGCGGGTGGTGACCCGCCACAACCGGGACTCCGGGCTCCAGCTCTCGCGGCTGATCGCCAACGCGCCCCGCGACCAGTGGCCCTCGAACAACCTCGTGGTGAGCACGGTGTCGCACGACAACGTGGACTCCGACGGTGAGGACGCCGACGGGTTCGCCCCGAAGCTGACCGTCGGCTCCGGCAACGTCTTCCGCTACACGGTCGCCCACAACAACATCGACGACGGGTACGACCTCTACACCAAGAGCGACACCGGCGCGATCGGCGCGGTGACCATCGAGTCCTCCCTCGCCTTCGGCAACGGCACCCTGAGCAACGGTGGTCAGGCCGGCAACGGTGACCGCAACGGCTTCAAGCTCGGTGGTGAGGACATCGCGGTGAACCACACCATCCGGGGCAACATCGCGTACGACAACGGCAAGCACGGGTTCACCTACAACCGGAACCCCGGCACGATGACGGTGTCGAACAACGCCAACATCGGCAACACCGAGCGCAACTTCAACTTCGACGGCGGCTCATCGGTGTTCCGGAACAACACCTCGTGCAACAGCGGCTCGAACGACCGGATCATCGGCAACTCCGACAGCTCGAACCAGTTCTGGTCCGGCACCAACGGGTCCCGGTGCTCGTCGTACTCGGGGGCGCTGGGTTGGTCCTTCGCCTCCGACGGCCGGCTGGTCGTGACCTTCGGCGGCCGGGTGGTCACCCCGTAACGAACACGGACGACGTCGGCGTCACCGGTGTGGTGACGCCGACGTCGTTCACCGGGGGTTCATCCGAGAATCAAAGCCCGTTCATAGGTACGCCTGTTGGTATTCGTTGGCATCTGACGCCTACGGATCGGCCAACATCCCATGCTCACCTGGCGCAACCGGGCACCCGCCCGTCCCACAACGCGTACGCCGTCGGCACCGATCGTCGGGCCCGGCCCGGCTGCGGACCGCGACGATCAGGCCGGCCACGCCCTCCGCGCACCGAGCCGATTGCACGCGTTCAATCGGTACGAGGTCAAATACGTGGTGCCGGTCGGTGACGTGCCGGCGCTGCGTGCCGAACTGGACGCGCGAATGGGTCGCGACAGTCATGGCGACCGGGCCGGGTACGGCGTGTGGAGCGTCTACTACGACACCGATCGACTGCGCTTCTACTGGGAGAAGATCGAAGGTCTCCGGTTCCGGCGCAAACTGCGGGTGCGCCATTACGGCGACCGTTCCACGATCACCGACGACAGCATCGTGCACGTCGAGATCAAGCAACGGGTCAACCGGGTCACCCAGAAGCGTCGCGTCGCCCTGCCGTACCGCCTGGCCCGTGATTTCTGCGACCGCCGGGAGATGGTCGCGCACCATCCCGACCAGCGGGCCTTCCTCGAAGAGGTGCTGGAGCTGGTCTGCGGACTGGACCTGCGTCCGGTCGCGATGACCGGATACCAGCGGGAGGCGTTCGTCGGACGGGATTCCGACGTCGGCCTGCGAGTCACCATCGACCATCGGGTACGCGGCCGGGACCGCGACTTCCACCTGGGCGCCGAGGCGGAGAACCGCCTCATCGTGCCGGCCACGCTCGCCGTGGTGGAGATCAAGGCCAACGAGCGGGTGCCGTACTGGCTCACCGACCTGGCCGCCCGGGCGAACCTGTCGATCGTCCGGATGTCGAAGTACTGCCAGAGCGACACCGAGTTCGACGAACAGCTCGCCGACCGGGTCGACGTGGAGTCCTTCGCCCGCTACGTGGCCTGGCAGAACCTGCTGCTCAACTTCGACGACATGTCCGGTCCGGGTCGCAACTACTACCTCTGGTACGACCTGACCAGCAAAAAGTTCACCGTGGTCGGCTGGGACTACAACCTCACCTTCAGCGGTGACGCCGGTCAGGGCCCGCACGAGCAGGGGCGCCTCGGTGGTGGTTTCCGGGGCGGGGGTGCCACCCGCCCGATGACCGGCCAGCAGGATGCCGAGAACGAAGGCGCGGCCCCTCCGGGCTTCACCGCCCCGGGAACAGATCCGCCGGCTGTCGCCGCCGATACCCCGGACGCGAGGCCGGACCGTGCGGGCCGTCCCGACACCGGCGGGCCCGGCGACGCTGGGCCCGGCAACGGTCGGCCTGACAACGCTGGGCGCGGTGACGGTGGGCCCGGTGGTGGTGGCCCGGGTGGTGCTGGACCCGGTGGTGGCGGCGGTCACCTCCTCAAGGAACGCTTCCTCGCCAGGGAGACGTTCACGCAGGTGTACGAGGACGCGTACCGCGAGCTCTATCGGCAGGTCTACGCCGACGGCGCGGCCCTGGCGGCGCTCGACGGCATCACCGAGGTGTTGTCGAGTGTCGACGGGCAGGACGCGCAGACCGTGACTGACGACGCGGATCGTCTGCGTACCCTAATCGGTCAACGCACCGAGAGTCTCGCCGCGGACCCGGTGATCACCCAGAGCTGAGCCCGGCGTGACCCTCCGTCGATGCCCTGCCGGGAGGCCCATCGACCTGACATGTTCCTCACGTCCGCTCGCGAGGCTGGCTGCGGCCGGGCCGAGAACCGGCCGCAGCGGCCCGGGAACGTCCCGGACCGATCGGACGAGAGGCGTTGTCATGCGCAGGAACCGAACGCTGTTGATGGGTGCCGTCATACTGATCGCGTTGTCGGCCTGCGGGACGACGGCGGAGGAGAAGAAGACGGACGACGGCGCTGGACAGGTGGCCTCACTGGCCACCCCCGAGCCGGAACGGACCGGCTCGGCGCAGCCGAAGGAGGAACGTCCGCGCGAGCGGCTCGACACCACGCCGGAGGAGTACCAGGCGCTGCTCGGGCCGTACCGCAAGTGCCTGAAGCAGCAGGGCGTCCCGGACAAGTTGACGGCCGGACACCCCGGCCGACCGTCTAGCGAGACCAACGCCAAGGAGGCGGAGGCGTACGAGGCGGCGAACCGGATCTGTGAGCCGAAGTACTATCCGCTGCCGCCGTGGGAGAAGGACCCGGCCAACCCGGAGGCGCGGGACTTCGCGGTCGCCGTCGTGAAGTGCCTCAAGGACAAGGGCGTCAAGTACGTGGAGGTCTCCGAGGACGGCGTCTCGCTCGCCTTCGGCGGCGACCAGAACCACTCCCGCTCGATCAGCATGGGTCTCGATCTCGCCCCCGAGTGCGAGCGCACGGTGGCCGCCGCGCAGAACTGACGGCGCCCGCCGAGATGTAAGGAGGGGTCCCTTCCTATACACGAGGCGTTAGGAAGGGACCCCTCCTTACACACAAGCACCGGCCGCCGCGCTCTTTCGTGTCGCCCTTCGGCGGGATCAGGCGGCGGCGAGGGCCTGCGTCGGGGGCAGCCGGGCCGCGCGTACGCAGGGGTAGACACCGGCGAGCACCCCGATCACCACGGCACCGCCGACCCCGAGGACCGCCGCCTGGCCGGGCAGTACCAGTGGCCACCCCTGCCAGGCCGCGTACCCGACGGTGGCGAGCAGTCCCACCGACGTACCCACCAGCCCGCCGAGTGCCGCCAACACGGTCGACTCGGTCAGGAACTGGCTGCGGATCTGTCCACGAGTCGCCCCGAGCGCCCGTCGCAGGCCGATCTCGGCGCGGCGCTCCAGGACCGAGACGACCATCGTGTTGGCCACCCCGATGCCTCCGACCAGGAGGGAGACCGCAGCCAGCGCCAGGAAGAGCACGGAGAAGTTGCCCTCGGTGGCCCGCTTCGCGGCCAACGCGTCGGAGGGACGGCTGACCACCACCGTGCCGGGGCGCTCCGGCGAGATCGTCTCGGCCAGCACACCGCGTACCGCCTCCAGTTGCGACTCCTCGCAGCGTATGTAGATCACCGTCGGGTGGCCGTCGAACCGCAGCTCGCTGCGCGCCGCCGACCAGCCGACCAGCACCGACCGGTCGATGTCCGGGGACAGCGGGGTCTCGGCCAGGATGCCGATCACGGTGAACCGGCGGTCCGCGATCGTCACCTGGGGCGCAGGCTCTCCGGCGGGCAGGTCGGCGATGCCGAGCCGGGTGGCGGCCACCGAGCCGAGTACGACGGTGGGGAAGTCCGCCGTGGCCGGGTTCAGCCAGCTACCGGCGCGGATCCGCGCGTTGATCGTGGGCAACAGGTCCAGGCGGCTGGCCAGTACGGTGAGCCCGGAGCCGTCGGTGGGATCGAGGAGATCGTTGCGGCGTACCACGGTGCGGGTGTTGCCGACCGCGCTGGCCGCCGTGACCGGGCCGATGCGCTGCACCATCCCCACGGCTGATTCCGGCAGCTTGACCGGTGGATCGCGGTCCGGTGCCGCCATCGCCTGGAGGGAGTTCGTGCCGAGCGCGGTCAACTCGGTCAGCAGCGCGGCCTGGCCGGCGGCCGGGATACCGGTAACCACGATCATCGTGGCGATGCCGATCGCGATGCCCAGTGCCGAGAGCACCGCCCGCAGCGGACGGGCTCGCAGGCCGGTCAGCCCGAGCGCGAGCAGGTCCGGTACGGCCAGCCGGGCCGGCCGTGGTGACCGGTCGATCGGCCCGGTCACCGGCCCGACACCACATCGCCGACCGGGGCGCCCGATTCCACGGCACGCGCCGGGCCGCCCGACTCCACGGCGCGGGCCGAGCGGACCGACAGCACCGCACGGGCCGGGACGGGCGACGACTGCGTGTCGTCGCGGATCAGCCGTCCGTCGCGGATCTCGATCTGCCGGGGCAGCGACGCGGCGATGCCCCGGTCATGGGTGATCAGCACGATGGTGGTGCCTTCCTCGTTGAGTCGGCGCAGCAGCCGCAGTACGGACTGCCCGGTGGCGGTGTCGAGCGCGCCGGTGGGTTCGTCGGCCAGCACCAGCGACGGCCGGTTGGCCAGCGCGCGGGCGATCGCGACACGTTGCTTCTCGCCCCCGGACAACTGCCCCGGGCGGTGGCCGGTGCGGTGCGCCAGGCCGACCCGGGCCAGGGCGCGCAGGGCGTGCTCCCGCCGCTGCCGCCGTGGGACCCCGGCGTAGAGCAGGCCGGTGGCGACGTTGTCGACGGCGCTGAGCCCGTCGGCGAGGTGGAACTGTTGGAAGACGAAGCCGATCTCCCGGGCCCGCAGTGCCGACAACCGCCGGTCCCCGAGTGTCGCGACGTCCTGACCGGCGATGTGGACGGTGCCCGAGGTGGGCCGGTCCAACGTGCCGATGATGTTGAGCAGGGTCGACTTGCCGGATCCGGACGGGCCGACGACGGCCACCAGCTCCCCGGCGGCGACGTCCAGGCTTACGTCGGCCAGCGCGGTCACCCCGCCGGGATAGACCATGGACGCGTGGCGCACCGAGAGCACCGGCGCGGTCACGAGGGCACCACCACCTCGGTGCCCTCGGTCAGCCCGTCGCCGGTGATCTCCACCCAGCCGTCGGCGAACAGACCGGTGCGTACCGCGACCAGCCCGCCGGGTCCCTGCACCGCGTAACCGCCCTCCCGCAACGCCACCAGCGCCTCGACCGGCGCCACCAGGACGTCGTCGGCGGTACGGCCGGTGAAGTGCACCTGTACCTCGCCGGAGTCGAGATCGGCGATGGCCTGCCGCTTGTCGACGGCCACCGTCACGGTCAGCAGGGGCGGGCCGCTCGCGATGCCGCTGTCGCTGGCGACGAGATCACGGCCGACGGAGACGACCCGGGCGGGGACCTTGCGGTCGTCGGGCAGGCCGACCTGGATCCGGTCCCCGCGCTTGATGGTGGCGGCGTCGGTGAGTTCGGCACCGACCGTGATCACCTTGCGGACCGAGGTCACCGCCATCAGTGGCGTCTCCGCCGGGTCACCGGGCTGTGCGCTCACCGAGTCCACCCGGACCGCTCCGCTCGCCACCTCGACGTGTCCCACCGGGATCGTGCCGGTGGCCGGCACACCGAGGTCGGTCTGCCAGCGTTTGATCGCCGCTACCAGGGCCGGCGTGAGGACGCCCTCGCCGCTGCGTACCCGATGCGGTGCTGCGCCGGCCCCTGCTGCGCCGGTCTCGACGGACTCGTCGTCGGCGGCGCTCCGGGCCTGCGACCGGGGCGTCACCCACTCGCCGGGGGACGGCTGCCGGCCGACCGCGTAGCCGAGCGCGCGCAGGTTGTCCGCGACCACCCGGACGTCCCGGCCGACCAGGTTCGGACCGGCGACGTCCCGGTACATCGGCAGGCTGCCGTAGAAGAGCACCACCGGCCGGTCGTCGGCCCGGAACAGTTGTCCACCCCGCTTCACCGTGGTGCCGGCGCGCGGCAACCAGGTCACCGTCGCCGCCAGGTGCCCGGCCATCGGACGCGTCGGGCCGTACCCGATGCTGCCGGGCAGCGTCCGGGTGGTCGACAGGTCGCGGCGCACGATCGGTGTGGTCGCGACGACGTCCGTGTTCGCCGACACCGGCTGGGCGTCGGCCCGATGCCGGCTGACCGCGATCCCGGAACCCACCGTCAGCACCGCCACCACGAGCACCACGGCGAGCCACCGCAGACCGCGTCGCCGTACCGGCGGATCGGGCACACGCGGTATGAACTCGGTCGGGGCGTCATGCTTCGGATCCATGCCGACGAGGGTGTCCAGCGGTCGTTAGAAACCTGTCAGGTATCGCCGCCGAAGCCCTACCGGCGGGGATCCAGACCTATCATCGCCGCCATGTGTGCACAGGTTCTGGTCGCCGACGACGATCCTCGACAGGCCGAGGTGGTACGCCGATACCTGACCGCCGAGGGCCATGACGCCGTGGTGGTGCACGACGGCCGGGCGGCGCTGGACACCGCCCGTCGGCTCCGCCCCGACCTGCTGGTGCTGGACGTGATGATGCCGGAGATGGACGGCCTCCAGGTGTGTCAGACCCTGCGCGGGGAGTCCGACGTGCTGGTGCTGATGCTGACCGCCCGGTCCGCCGAGGACGACCTGCTCACCGGACTGGATCTCGGCGCGGACGACTACCTGACCAAGCCGTACAGCCCACGGGAGCTGATGGCCCGGGTCCGTACCCTGCTGCGGCGGGCCAGACCGGGCACGTCGCCGCCCGCCGGGGCCGGGCTGCTGCGGGTCGGACCGATCGAGGTCGACCCGACCGCGCACCAGGTGACCGTCGACGGCGTTCCGGTCGCCTGTACCCGGGGCGAGTTCGCCATCCTGGCGGCGATGGTGAAGCAGCCGAACCGGGTCTTCACCCGAGGTCAACTGCTGCACCACACCCGTGGTCTCGACCGCAGCTCGACCGAGCGGACCATCGACGTCCACGTGATGAACCTGCGCCGCAAGATAGAACGCGATCCGCAGCGTCCGGCCTGGTTGGTCACCGTCTTCGGGGTCGGCTACAAGCTGGCCGGCGGTCCGGCGACATCCCGGTGAGCGCCCGGCGGGTGCCGATCCGGCACAGCCTGGTGACCCGGCTGCTGGTCACCTCGGTGCTGATCGCGATCGCCGCGATCACGTCCACCGCATGGCTCGCCACCCGGACCGCGACCCGGGCGATCAGCCAGGAGCAGGGCCGCTCACTCGCCGAGAACACCGAGGTCTACAACGAGCTGATCGGGTACGCGGCCACCCACCCGGACTGGTCCGTGGTGTCGCCGCTCATCGAGCAGCGGGCCGCCGGGCTGGACCGGCGGATCACACTGATGACCGACGACCGGACGATCGTCGCCGACACGCTCGACGGTCCCTCGCTGGACTCCGCCCGCCCGGCTGCCGTGGTCGATCCGCTGAACCTGGATCTCGGCCTCACCGGCGGCACCGACCGCATCGACCCTCGGGCGGTCGGCCCGTTCCGGCTGCCGGACGACGTCAGCGACGAACTGCTCGCGAGGGCCAAGGAACAGTTGGCGTGCCTGCGGGGGAGTCGCCTGGACGGAGAGATCGAGCCGCTGCCCGACGGGCGTTTCACCGTCGTGCTGACCACGCCGGATCCGCGCGGGTCGGCAGGTCGATGCGAGGCGAAGCCCGAGACGGCCAGCGCCGCCGAGGAGAAGGCGCTGCGGTCCCTGGGGCGGTTGGCAGGGAAGTGTCTCGACCTCGATGAGGACGAGGGGCTGGAGATCCTGCCCGACTTCAGCGCGTACCTGACCAACACCTGGGTCGACGAGCGCAGTGTCCGCCCCGCCCTCCGGGAGACCTTCCGGGTCGACGTGGACGCGGACGAGGCGGCCCGGATCAGCGAGTGTGTGGAGAAGTCGCGGCGGAGCATGCTCCAGCCGCACGTGGCCCCGGCCGTGCTGCTGTTCATCACCGCCCCGGACAGCGGCGCCGACCAGACCACGTTCACGCTGTCCGGCGAGAACACGGTCCGCATCGTCACGGTGACCGGCGCGGTGCTGGTCGCCACCATCATCGTCACGGTGCTGGTCGGCCGTCGGCTGGTCCGTCCGTTGCGGACACTCACCGACGCCGTCGACCGGCAGCGACCGGCCCCGGTCTCCGCACCGGACGAGATCGGACGGCTGGCCCGGGCGCTCAACGACTCGATCCATCGCCGGGACCGCGCCGAGGCACAGCGACGCGCCATGGTCAGCGACGTCGCACACGAACTGCGTACGCCGCTGACCAACATCCGCAGTTGGCTGGAGGCGGCCCAGGACGACCTCGCGCCGACCGATGCCCAACTGCTCGGCCTGCTGCACGAGGAGGCGGTGCTGCTCCAGCACATCATCGACGACCTCGCCGACCTGGCCGCGGCAGACGCGGGCACGCTGCGGATCCATCCCGAGCCGACCTACGTGCGGGACGTGGTGACGCAGGTGGTGGACAGTCATCGGGGTACGGCACAGGCGGCCGGAATCGCGCTGACCATGCAGATCGAGGACGACCCCGTGTTGCCGGCCGACGCGGTCCGGCTGCGGCAGATCGTCGGCAACCTGGTCTCGAACGCGATCCGGTACACCCCGCCCGGCGGGTCGGTCACCGTCGTCGCGCAGGGCACCACGATCGCCGTACGGGACACCGGGGTGGGCATCGAGGCCGAGCACCTGCCGAAGATCTTCGACCGGTTCTGGCGGGCGGACGGGTCGCGTACCCGGGCGACCGGCGGCAGCGGCCTCGGCCTGGCGATCACCCAGCACCTGGTCAGGGCACACGGCGGCACCATCGACGTGCAGAGCACCCTGGGCCAGGGCAGCCTGTTCACCGTCCGGTTGCCGGACACCCCGACGGGGCCGCGTCAGGCATGACGCGACCCCGCAGGCGGGCGGCGATAGTCTCCGGCTTGTCGTCGTCGCGCTGGCGGTGCGGGTGGGCCGCTCCTGGTCAGGACCGTGCAGAAATCGACACGCCGTCACCGCGACGGAGCCTCGGCTCGCCCGGGTGGGCGTCCGACTCACGTCTCACGAGGAGCCCGGTGACGTGCACCGGCGCCGTCATTCGTAGATGCGGAAGTCGTCGAACTCGTAGGCGCCGATACTGGTCGCGATGACCCCCGTGGTGCCGTCCGGGAAGTCCACGGCGTCGACGGTATTCACTTTCGTGCCGTTTCGGTTGTCCGGACCAGCGGTACATCAGTCCGGCCGTGCTCGTGGATCGGCTCCGCTTCGCGATTCGTACGTCGACGGAGACCGGCCTGTCGGTCATGTCGACTTCGAGGGCTGGTCGTCGGGCCGTACGTCGCCGCTGGTGGCCTGCCTCAACGCCGGATGGCGTCCGGGCCTGACCGGGGTCACCGACGAGCACGGCACGACCTGGGGCTTCCACGAGGGCAAGGGCCGCAGCGGCCTGTGGGTCACCGAGAACACCCGCGCCGCCGTGTTCGAGGCGATGGCCGCCCGCCGTTGCTTCGCCACCCGGGTCTCCGGGCTGCGGGTCGACGCCACTGCCAACGGCGTACGCATGGGTGGCGTGGTGAACGTGACCTCCGGCGACGTGCGGTTCCTGGTGGACATCGACCGGGGCGCGGCCTGGGACGGCAAGCCGTTGCGCGTCCAGGTGCTGCGCCCCGGCACCTCGACGCCGACCGTCGTCGACGTCGTCGAGACCGTCAACGGTCGACTCGCCGAGGTCACCGTGCCGCTGCGCGCCGCCGACGGTGACTGGGTGGTCCTGCGGATCTCCGACCCGGCCCTGCCCAACGGCACACCGGGTCCGGTCGGGCACCCCTGCAACGACTTCGGCGTGGCCTACACCAGCCCGTGGTGGTTGCGACCCTGATCCGCCCCGAGTCCGCCGGTGCCGGCAGGTCGACCGGTGCCGGCGGGTCGACCGTGACCGCCGTCATCCATGGTCGACCAGCTCGATGGTCACGGTGGTGGTGTCGCCCACGTCGAGCGCCTCGGCGGTGCGGACGGCCCGCTTGACCGGAAGGACGTAGCAACCGTGCGCGCTGTCGGGGAACACCGAGGTCGTCCACCGGCTCCCACCGATGGCCGCCCGGACGCGTACCGCACCGAAACCCCGACGCGTCCCGCCGGAGATCTCGCGGATCTCCTCGGACGCCCCGACCGGCAGGCTGACGAAGGTCCAACTCTCGTCACGGCGGGCGGCCCAGGTCCACAACTCACTGTCGAACGTCACGATCACGACGGTCAGCATCACATCCGGGACCGACAGCGCCGACGACCTGCCGGACCGGGGCGGCGGTCACGGCTACCGGACCCGGCCACTGCGTGGCGCGCGATCATGCGCGCCACGCAGTTGTCGTCGGGAGGTGCTCAGTGGGTCAGGACGACGGTGGAGATGCTGCGCGCGCCCACGTTGACCGAGACCTGCCCGCCGTTGACGCTGGTCGGCTGGCTGGCCGCGTTGGCGCTCAACGAGGTCAGGTAGTGCTCCGCCCGCGTGACGGACTGCGGCACCTGGATCACGGCGTTGTTCACCGCGCTGGTCGAGCGGTTGAGGATCACCAGCGTGGTCTTCCCGCCACCCTGGTACGCGGTCACCTCCAACGGCGAGGCCTTGGAACTCTTGGCCAGGGCGACGCGCTGGTAGCCGGGGCGGACGTACTTGGAGTACTGCGAGAAGGCGTATCCGCGCTTGAGCGGCGCGCCGGCCGTGGTGCCGAAGGCGGCCTCGCCGTCACCGATGAAGGAGTAGTAGCGCTTGCCGTACCACCAGACGTAGGCGGTCCAGTTCGCCTCCATCGACCGGTGGACCGTACGCATGATGTCGTCGAGCGTCTCGTTCCAGACCGTCTGGTTGCCGGGGTTGCCCCAGATGTTGGAGCCGTTGCCGTCGGCCGCGTGCAGGTTCCACTCGGTCATCCACACCGGCTTGTTGTGCTGGTCGGCCAGCGGGTACGACCGCAGTCGCCCGGACGCCTCGGTGCCGTACAGGTGCCCGCCGATGTAGCCGATGTTGTTGCGGGCGGTGGTGTCGTCGAGCGTCGGGTCGGTGTAGGTGTAGTTCAGGTTCACCGCCTCGGCGACCATCAGCTTGGTGTTCTGCACCCGCGTGCCGTGGTCGCGTACGAAGTTGCGCAGCTCGGTGCCGCTCCAGTCCATCGAGTCGTAGTCCGGGTGCCAGTCCGGCTCGTTCTGCACCGAGGTGACGTCGATCGGCACGCCCTGCCCGCGCATGTACTGGACGTAGCTGTTCAGGTGGTTGGCGTATTCGTCGTAGTAGTCGGTCCGCAGCTTGCCGCCGTTGATCCGGCTGTTGTTCGTCTTCCACGCCGCCGGTGCCGTCCACGGTGAGGCGAGGATCTTCACGCCCGAACCGGAAGCCTTGGCCGTCTTCAACGAGTTCACATGCGTCGCCCACTCGCTCGACACCGGCGACAGACCGGTCCGCACGATGGACAACCCCAACTGGTTGGCACCCATCCCGACCAATGTCTGCGTCTCGGCAGTCGACCACGCGCTGCCCCAGATCGACTGCGCCGCGCCGAACCCGTCGACCGTCTGGTGGCGGGTGGCGTTGTTGACCGTGATGTCCGCCGCGCCGGTGGGCGGCGGCGTGGTGGGCGGTGGCGTCGTCGTCGGCGGTGGGGTGGTGGGCGACGGGGTGGGCGTGGTGCCGCCGGTGCAGCCGACTCCGTTGAGCGCGAAGATGGTCGGGACGGGGTTGCTGCCGGTCCACGACCCGTTGAAGCCGAACGAGACCGTGCCGTTGGTGGGGACGGCACCGTTGTAGCTGACGTTCCGGGCGGTGACGGCGGCGCCGCTCTGGCTCACCGTGGCGTTCCACGCCTGGTCGACGGTCTGTCCGGCGTTGTAGGACCAGGTCAGGGCCCAGTTGGTGAGCGGGTCACCGAGGTTGGTGATGGTGACGTTGGCGCCGAAGCCACCCTGCCACTGGGACGACACGGTGTAGTTCACCGAGCAACCGGCTGCCGCCGCACCGGCGGGCATCGCCACGGCGACGCCGGCCGACGCCAGGAGTACGGCACCCGCGGTCACCCGGGCCGTATTGTGTGTGAACGCTCTCATTCGTCTTTTCATCGCTGCTCTGGTCCTCCTCGGAATTGGATGCCTCGACCTGCCGTCGGTGACGACGCAGAGACGGGAGCGCTCCCACAGCGCGGCGAAGGCCGCCCAGCTGTGCCCAGGACGGGGCGGTGATGAAAGCGCTTGCCAGATCGGCACGAATGTATGCCGAGTCAACGATGTGTGTCAATGTTGCGACGTGCCGCCTCCAAGGTGACCGTCCGCAACCCTGCTGTCCCTCCGGCCGGCGCCCGAGGTGTAAGGAGGGGTCCCCTACTAACGCCTGGTGTATTGAAAGGGTCCCTTCCTTACATCGGGGCGGCGCTGGGGTGCTCACTGCCGGTGACGCGGCGTGCGGACCGGGGTGCCGGTCGGGTGGGGCGGCCCACCCTGGTCACGTGCAGCAGCCGGTCCGGTGCCACGTCCAACAGCGTGCCGAGCGCCGTCCGGGTGGCCGCGACGTCGACGAGTTGGCTCAGCGGGTGCGCCGCCGACCCGGCCGCGTGCAGCGTCAACCAGCACCGCAGCAGTACCCGCCCGAACTCCACCTGCCCGGTCCGGTCCAGCCCCACGGGCGCGACCAGCACCAGCACGTCGCCGCCTCGGGCGAGCGGGTCGTCGGCGGCGGCGAGCAGCCTCGGCAACCCCAGCCGCCGTAGCGCCGGATACGCGGCCAGCGCCGCCCGCAGCCCGTTCGCGGCCGGGCGGGACAGCCCGAGGCAGCGGTCGGTGAGGCCGTCGGCGCGGTAGTCGGGATGCGCGGGGGTCAGCCGCAGCCAGCGGCGCAGCTCGGCGACGACCGTCGGGTCCGCGTACACCTGCCGGTCGGCCTCGCGCAGGAGCGCGCCGAGGCGGTCGGCGTGCGGCACGGTCCGGACGCTGCCGCCGGCCTGCCGGGCGACCGCGTCCACCGCCGCGAGCGCGTCGCTGTCCGGCCCGCCGACGAAACCGCCCCGGTGGGTACGCCGATCCCAGACCTCGGTGGTGCGGAAGGGCGTCGGGTAGCGGCTCGGCGCCGGCCGGAACCGGCCCACCCACGGGTCGTCGTGGTCGGCGACGTACTCCAGCGGCAGGTCGGCGTCGGCGGCGACGATCAGGCAGGTCTCCACGAACGCGCCCAGGGACAGGCGCAGGTCACGGCCGGTGGGGTCGGCCGCCGGCAGGGCGTACGCCGGGTTCCACCCGACCCGGATTTGCCCGGGCTCGTACCGCAGCCGCCACGGCTGGGTGTTGTGCGCGCTCGGTGCCCGCCAGCAGAGCGGTTCCAGGGCGCGGAACGCGGCGACGTCCACCTACCGCTCCTTGGCATAGAAGGTGTAGCCGTGCAACGGGCGGCCACCGAGGCGCCGGTACTGGGCCGCCGACGCCGGGTTGTCCCGACCGACGTAGGTGCTGCGCAGCGCGGTGTAGCCGGCGGTGTGCAGGTTGTGGTGCAGGTGCGTGGAGAGCAGTCGCTGGTAGCCGCGCCCCTGGTACTCCGGGACCACACCCTTGACGATCAGCACCGCCTCCCGCCGGTAGCGGCGACGGGTGCCGAGCAGCCGGATCTGGTTGACCAGGTGCAGGTCGCCCCGGACCGCCACCATGAACTCGCTGATGTCCGGTACGCACAGCGTGAACGCCACCGGCTGACCGTCCCGGGTCAGATAGAGCAGCAACGACTCGTCCAGCAGGTACGCCAGCCCGTCGGTCTGCCGCCGCAGCTGCCAGGCGCAGATCGGGGTGTAGTACCCGAGCTGGGCGAAGGAGTCGTTCAACATCCCGCGCAGCAGGTCGAGTTGGTCGTCGAGTCGCCGCACGTCACCCCGGTGCAGCTCGACCCGGGCCCCGTCCGGATCGACGCGTACCGGTGGCGCCGGTTCGGCCGGGGTGGGCACCGGGCAGATCCAGGTGTCGGACTCGAACCGGCGCTGGAACCCGTACGCCTCGTAGGCCGTCGCGTAGTGCGCCGGGTTCCAGGCGCTGTCGACGAAACCGCGTTCGGCGTACCCGGAGGTGATCACTCCGCCGGCCTGGTTGGGCAGCAGCGCCACCGGGCCGAAGAGCAGATCCCGGTCGGGGTCGGCGTGCGCGGAGATCGCGTCGAACAGCGGCCGGGCGGCCGGGGCGGTGAACTCGGTCAGCCCGAAGAGTTGGCACCGGCGGCCGATCTTGGCGTCGAAGGCCGCGTCGGTGTGCAGTGTGGTGCGTCCGACCACCGTGCTGGTGGCGTCGCGGAGCAGGTACATCGGCACGCCGTCCTGCCACCACTGCCGGATCTGCTGGCGCGGGGTGGGCACGTGGCGCGGCTCGTCGGCGTACAGCCGGTCGGTGAGACCGAGGAACTCCCGCAGCCCACGACGGCAGGTGACCCGCTCGAACCGGTGCGCGCGGGGGCTCACCGGATCACCGCCGGCCCGGTCGTCTCCGCGCCGAGCGGAGTGAACGTGTCGATGTGTCCCATCTCCGGCCCCTCGGCACGCCAGGTGCCGTTGGAGTACCCGTCCGGCGAGGCCGTGTAGAGCCGGATGAAGCCGGCGGTCGCGTTGCGGGTGCCGTCGGTCAGCCAGACCATCAACCGCCGGTGGTGGCGGGTACGCGCGAAGCGCAGCATCGCGTCGCGGTCGGTGAAGAACGCGATCGTGCCGAGCGTGAGCGGGAACTGCCAGTAGACGGTGTGCCAGCAGTAGCCGGACATCCGGCGCATGTCACGGACCATCCGGAACCAGTCCGGGGCCAGCCGCAGCAGCACCAGCGGGTTGGCGTAGCGGGTCCCGCCGATGAACATGGCGCCGGCGCGGGCCTGCGCGGGCGCGCGGGAGAAGTCACGGGTACGCATGATCACCTCACCAGGTAGACGTTCTTGATGTTCTGTTCGCCGGTGAACGGGCCGCTGCCCGGCTCGTGCAGCTCCACCCGCAGGTCACCGGCGGTCGGGTCCTCCAGCAGCGACTGCGCGAAGTCCCGGGAGACCGAGGTGAGGTGCCGGCGTACGCCGCTGCGGCAGGCGGCGACGAGCGCGTCGCGCTGCGATTCGGGCAGCGGGCGGCGCAGTTCGATGTGGACCACCGGTCGGGTCTCCAGCGACGCGTCCTCGACCAACGTCAGGCAGAAACGGTTGATCTCGGCGGCGTGCGGATTGCCGGTGTAGAGGCCGTACTCGACGTCCTGGGGATAGAGGTTTGCTCCCAGGTAGGAGACGGTGGAGTCGCGCCGGCCGAACAGCAGCAGCACCGGCAGGGTCATCCGCTCGACGGAGACGGCGGTGCGGAACTCGGCCCGGCGGACCGGGTCGGCGTGTGCCAGCTCCACGATCCGCTGGTACGGCACCAGCACCGCCTCGTCGCCGATGTTGTAGCGCAGTCGGGGCTGGAGCACGTCACCGGTGACCGTGCACACCAGCTCCCGACGGTCGTTCGTCTCCAGGTAGGTGGAGAACGGGTTGTACTGGAACACCATTGGCAGCCGCTGCTCGTCGGCACCGAGCAGCTCGGCCCGCAGCCCACGGTCGGTCTGCAACCGCCGCCGCAGCCACACCGTGAACCGGGTCTCGGCGCCGATGCCGATTGTCAGGTCCGAGGCCCCGTACGCGGAGCGGACCAGGGCGAACCGCTGCTCCAGGTAGTCGCGCAGCGCCTCGGTCATGCCCTCACCGCCGCAACTGGCGAAGACGCGGTACTTCCCCCACTCGAAGCCACCGGCGTCGAGCCGGTCCCGCAGGTGCTTGAGGAACGGCGGGTAGGCGGTCACCAGGTAGTCGTAGTCGGGGCCGAACTCGTGCAGCGTGTCGACGATCTTGCCGAGGTCCGGGCCGGTGTTCTTCACCACCGCGATCCGGGACATCGCCGCGCCGGTCGTGGTCCCGGTGGCCCAGGCCCCCATCGAGTACGCGTTGATGACGAACGGTCGGCGCATCGGGAAGACCAGTCCGGTGTAGCCGGCGATGTCCCGGTGCACCGCGCGCAGCTCCCGGTCCCCCCGGGGCCAGTTGAACGGCCGCCCGGACGAGCCGGCCGACTCGTCGACCACCACTCCCCGGGACGGCATGCGGCCCTGCCAGCACCGCGCGGCGGCGTCGTAGGCCGTCACGTAGCCGTGCTTGTCCGTCTCCGGGAAGTCGGCCAGGCGGCGGCGGGTGCCGGCCGGGCGGGCGCGCAGGAAGGACTGGTAGGCGGGGACCTGTCGAGCGGCCCGTTCGCAGACCGCCTGCGCGTTCGCCGCGGCCAGCCGGTCCAGGACCGGGTGGTGCTGTCGCGCCAGCCACCGCCATCCGGCGGGGTGGCGACCGGCGAGCCGGGTCAGCGTGGCGACCGCGCGGCCGCCGGTCGCCAGCGTCGTCTGTCGGCACCGCGCGGCCAGCGCCGGCAACGGCGACTCGGCGGTACCCAGGGCGATGTGTCGGTGCGGCAGTTCGGCCATGTCGCCAATCCTGTTCGCGCCGACGCGCCGACACCTGAGCGCGCGGGCCGGACCGGGTTGAGTACGCGTACCCAGGTGCGCGTGGGCGTCGGCACCGGCCTCGGATGGGCGCAAAGACTTGAATCGCATCCATCGGCGTCAAGCTGGTGATCATCTGCGCCTGGACCAACGACATCAGCCACGGCGAACTCATCCGCACCAACGCCGACCAGACCATGACCGCGAACGCCTGCAACCTTCAACTGCTCTACCAGGGCCGCTCCCCCAACTCCGGCGGCGACTACGGCCTCCTGCCCTACCGCCCCGGACTGCTCACCCTGCAACGCTGAGAGACCGTCGGGTAACCAGGTGACTACGTGGCGATAAGTCGTTCAGCGTTGATACGTCGGGCGGCTTCGCGTTCGGTAGTGTTGCTCCACCGGACCGCCTGCCCGGCCAGACGTATCGTCATGAGTCGAATCATCGCTACCTTGATCATGGCCTCAGAGTTGACGGTCAACCGCTCGTAGTCCCGGGCCAGACGCCGATTACGTACCAGCCAGCCGAACGTCCTCTCCACCACCCACCTACGCGGCAGGACCTTGAAGCCCTTGACATCGTCGGTGCGCTTGACGATCTCCAGCAGGATTCCGAGCTTGTCCTTTGCCCAGCTCAACAGGCTGGAGTCGATGCTGTTGGCGTAGCCGCCGTCGGCCCACACCAGCGCGACGGTGGCGAATGCCTCGGCCAGTCGTTGCAGGATCCGCCGGCCTCCAGGACGGTCGTTGACGGAGGCGGAGGTGACCATCACCACCAGGATCAACCCCATCGTGTCGACAACCAGATGCCGCTTACGGCCTGTCGTCTTCTTGCCCATATCGAACCCACGGCATTCGCCACCCTCGCTGGATTTGATCGACTGGGCGTCCAACACCGCCGCGGTCGGCTCCGGCCCACGACCCGCCGCCACCCGTACCTGCCGGCGAAGCTCGTCGTGGATCGCATCCCACGTCCCGTTTCTACGCCAAGCGGTGAACCAGCGATGCGCCGCATCCGGCGGCGCCAGATCACGCGGCATCATTCGCCACGCACAGCCCGACCGCAGCACGTAGAAGATCGAGTCGAGGATCAGCCGGTCGTCCCACTTACGGGGCCGGCCGCCTCTACGCAGGTCACGCACCGGCATGAGAGGGGCCAGGATCGCCCACATCGCGTCGGTCAAGCTCGACGGATAGCATGAGCGGGCGTCATCCCCGCCAAGGTCTACGTTGCACACACAACCCGATCATGGCGGGGATGACCTATTTGTCGAGCGTCCCGCATCGACGTGTCTCGCCGTCACACAACGCCCCGAGCCGGTTACCCGACGGTCTCTGAGCCACCACCACGCACCCGACGGGCCTACGACCGGCCCGTCGGGTGCACGGCTGCCGGCGCGGTCAGGTCAGAACGTCAGCACGACGTGCGCGACGCCGAAGTAGATGATCAGCCCGGTGGCGTCGACGAGCGTGGTCACCATCGGCGCGGAGACGACCGCCGGGTCGATGCGGAGCCGCTTGGCCAGCATCGGCATGGTGGCGCCGACGGTGGCGGCCCAGGCGCAGATGATCACCAGCGAGACGCCGATGACCAGGGCGATCTCACCACCGACCACGACCACGCCGACGACCAGGCCGACCGCTGCCAGCAACGCGCCGAGCAGCAGACCGACCCGGGACTCCCGCCAGATCACCGCCGGCAGGTCCGAGCCGCGCAACTCGCCCAGCGCGAGAGCGCGTACGGCGGAGGTGGTGGCCTGTGCACCCGCGTTCCCGCCGGTGCCCACGAGCAGCGGGATGAACAGGGCCAGCGCGGTCACCTGCGACAGCGTGGCCTCGAACGCCTGGAGCACATTGACGGTGAGCACCGAGGCGACGATGAGCAGCAGCAACCAGGGTGCCCGGGATCGGGCCAACCGCCAGACGCTCACCGCCATGTAGTGACCGGGCCAGGGTGCGGTGCCGGCCTGACGGGCCACGTCCTCGGTGTCCGCCGCCTCGATGATCTCCATCGCGTCGTCGATCGTGAGCAGGCCGACGAGCCGGTCCTCGCTGTCCATCACCGGCAGGGCGATGGTGTTGGTCTCCCGCATCAGGCGGGCGGCCTCCTCGGCCGGGTCGGTGGCGCGGGCCCGGAAGACGTGGGTGTCGACCAGATCGGCCACCGGCACGTCGGCGGCGCTCAGCACCAGGTCCCGCAACTCCACCACGCCGACCAGACGACGGCCCGGGTCGA
Organism: Micromonospora craniellae; assembly: GCF_014764405.1. Taxonomy (NCBI): domain Bacteria; kingdom Bacillati; phylum Actinomycetota; class Actinomycetes; order Micromonosporales; family Micromonosporaceae; genus Micromonospora; species Micromonospora craniellae. Next base: position 3,613,105 of record NZ_CP061725.1, read on the forward strand.
CCACCGGCAACACGTACACGGTCTCGGCCTCGGCGCCCTTGCGCCGCACCACGTCGAGCGCCTGGGCGGCAGTCACTTGCCGGGGCAGCGCGACCGCCTCCGGCGTCATGGTCTGCCCGACCGAGCCGGGCGGATAACCGAGCAGCTCGGCGGTCATCTGTCGCTCGCGCGGCGACAGCCCGGCCAGGACGCGCCGGGCGACCTTGGCCGGCGCCTCGGTGAGCATGCGGGCCCGGTCGTCCGGGTCCATCTCCTCGACCAACTCGTGGAACGCCTGGTCGCGCAGCCCCACCAGGATGCGCTGCTGGTCCACCGGGTCCAGTTCCTCGAAGACGGCGAGTGCGGGGTCCTTGTCAAGCAGCCGGAACGGCACCCCGGCGGCGACCGCGTCGAGTCGGGCGAGTTCGTCGGCGATCTCGTGCGGCGGTCTGCTGTCCAACCACCCACGGATCATCTCGATGTCGTTGCGGTCGACGAGCTGCTGCAACGTCCCGGTCATCCGATCACCTCCGCGGGTGGCGCCGGTCGGTGCAAAGTTCCGTAGCTACCCGGTACGCATGCCGGGTACGTCGACAATCCGCCCGGCGTGGCCCAGGCCATACCGATCGGCGGCCGACGGTGGTCTCGGCGTGGAAGACGTCGGCGTTCGTGTCCGCCCCACTCGGGACGATCGCCGTCGGTGACGGGGGACGACGCCCTCGGTGATCTCCACCACGGTCGCGCCCCGGCCGGTGCCGCCCACCTCGCGTGGAGCGGGCGGGGTGCCGTGATGCCGACGCGCCGCGCGCCGACGCCTGGCGGCCGGGGTCGGCCTGTCCTAACCTTGGCGGTACGAGGGGAGTACTTCCCACGAACCATACCGGTCAGTACGGCGCACCCCGGGTGTGCCTCGGGTGGTTGCCCACGAACGGTGGGTGAAGGAGACCTCGAACATGCACGGTGTTCGAGGAAGGTCCATGCCCGAATTGTCTTACTCCGCCGGTGAACTTCACTCCGTGGGCACGCCGTTGCTCTGGACGGTGACCATCGGCGGGGTGCTGGCCCTGCTGGTGCTCGACTTCGCGGTCACCCATCGCCCGCACCGGGTGTCGCTGAAGGAAGCGTTGGGCTGGTCGGCCTTCTATATCGCGCTGCCGCTGATCTTCGGTGCCTGGGTGTGGTCCGAGTTCGGCTCCGAGCAGGGCGTCCACTTCCTCACCGGCTATCTGGTCGAGAAGTCGCTGTCGGTGGACAACCTGTTCGTGTTCATGCTGCTGCTGGCGGCGTTCGCGGTGCCGACCGAGCTGGCGCAGCGGGTGCTGCTCTTCGGCATCGTCGGCGCGTTGGTGCTGCGGAGCGTCTTCATCGCGTTGGGTGCGGCGGCGTTGCAGACGCTGGACTTCGCGTTCCTGATCTTCGCGTTGATCCTGTTGTTCACCGCCGCGAAGCTGCTGCGGGACGCGTTCACCGGGCACGAGCAGTCGGTGGACATCGGCAACATGCGCTCGGTGCGGCTGCTGCGCCGGTTCATGCCGGTGGTGCATGAATACCACGGCACCAAGATGGTCGTCCGGGTGAACGGCCGTCGGGCGTTGACGCCGTTGGCGCTGGTGGTGGTGGCGGTCTTCGCCACCGATGCGGTCTTCGCGGTGGACTCGGTGCCGGCGGTCTACGGCATCACCGAGGACCCGTATCTCGTCTTCGCCACGAACGCCTTCGCGCTGCTGGGCCTGCGGGCGCTCTACTTCGTGCTGCACGCCGCGTTGAGTCGCCTGGTCCACCTCAGCTACGGCCTGGCCGTGATCCTGGCGTTCATCGGCGTGAAGCTCGGCCTGCACTGGGCGCACGGTGTCTGGGAAGGCGTCCCGCTGATCCCGACGGCGGCGTCGTTGCTGGTCATCATCGGTGTGCTGACCGTTGTGACGATCACCAGCCTGCGCGCCACCCGCAACGTGGTGCCGGGCTCCAAGGAGGTCGTCACCGAACGGCGGTGACCCTCGACCGCTGTAGCCAGTCGACGTAAAAACGGTCAAAAGCCTCCTACGGCCGCTTCGGCACTCTGGCGTTCGCCGTACCCTCCTGGCACCTGGTGGAACGTCCCGCCCTGCGGTTCTAGACCGAGAGCGTGCGGGCGCGTAGCCGGGTCGACCGCGACGCGGCGACCCGGCAGACCATGCCGGTCTCCTGAACCTCGGTAGGGCCTCGGCCACGTAGGCGGCAACGGGAAACGGTGGTCCTAGGACCACCGTTTCCCGTGTGCGGGGTGGAGCTATCGGTGCGCGGCGAGTCGACGGCCCTCCAGGACGGTGGCGAGCACGTACGCACCACCACCGGCGACGGCGAGGACCCAGAACGGGCCCGGCGTACCGAGGAAGAGCGCCGCCGTGCCCACCAACGCGAGCCAGCTCCCGAGCAGATAGTGCAGCAGGTTACGGCGGGCGGCCCCCTCGGCCAGGTAGATCAGCCCGACCACGAACGCCGAGCCGGTGGGCCAGAGGACGGTCTGCAACTCAGGCCGGTCGAAGGCGCTGGTCAGACCGGTGATGGCGAGGAATAGCGCGGTGAAACCGACGCCCCAGGCGGAACCGAGCAGCTTGCCGGTGAGGGCCTCGGGACCGGTGACCCCTCGCTGGGCCCGGGTGGCGGCCACGGTGGCGGCGATCGAGCCGCCCACCAGGCCGGTGGCGAGCAGGGCCATCGGTAACCAGCCGGGTAGTTTCACCAGCGGGTCGCTGCCGGACGACACGGCGGCGGCACCGTGCCCGAGCAGGTAGGCGAGGGCGAAGCCAGCGTACGCGAGGCGATTGTCGACCTGGCCGGGGGCGCTGCGGCTTCGGCTGTCGAGGACGACGGTGGGCGCGATGGTGAGAGTGGACATGGGTGAACCTCCGGTGTGGTGTCGTCGTCAGGCAACGGCGAGGGGGGCAGCGGCACTCGTGCTCGGTGCGTCGCGCAGCAACGCGATCGCCTCGCGCAGCGCCTCGTCGATCGGCTGGGGACGCAGGCCGAACGCGGTGGTGGCGGCCGAGGAGTCCATCACGAACGGCCGCGCGAACTGGTATGCCGTGGTCTGGAACTCGCGGAGCATAGGAACGAACAGGCCGGCGGCCCGGAAGACCGGTGCGGGAGCGCTGGTGAGCTTCGGCGCAGGCACGCCGGCCAGCTCGGTGAAACGGGTGGCGAGCTGCCGGATCGTCTTCGGCGCCGCACTCGGCACGTGCCAGGGACGGTTCCAGGCCCGCTCGTCGGTGGCGGCGGTGACCAGCATGGCCGCCACGTCGTTGATCGAGGTCCAGGTGTGCGGCACGTCGAGTGGGGCGGGGACGATGGCACGGCGTCCGGCGAGCAGCGGCTGACCGAGGAAGAAAGTCAGGATCGACTGCGCCTGGAGGTAGTCGCTGGCGCGTACCTCGGTGACGGCGCGGAGGCGACCGGCGCGCTGGGCGGCGAGGGCGTCGCGCCACATGTCGGCGCGCATCCGCAGCTTCGGGTGCGTGGCGGCGAGCGGGGTCTGCTCGGTCATCGGCCCGCTGACCTCGCCGTAACCGTAGAGGCAGCCGGCGATCACGAGTGGCGCGCCGGACCGCTCAGCGGCGGTGAGCAGCGCGGTGGCCATCGGCGGCCAGTCGGTGAGCCAGCGGTGGTAGGCGGGATTGAGGCAGTTGTAGACGGCGGTCGCGTCCTGCGCCAGCTCGCTGAGCCGGTCGGCGTCGGTGGCGTCGGCGGCGATCCGCTCGATGCGGGCGTGGATCGGGCCCCGCCCGGACCGGCTGACGATCCGGACATGCTCACCACGCGTGGCGAGCAGTCGCGCGGTGGTCGAGCCGACCATGCCGGCGCCGACGATCAGGTGAACGGCCATCGAAGTCTCCCCTCGGTCGAGAGCGGCGCTCTCTGTTGAGACCTATGCTCACGCATGAGGGCACCCTTCGTCAAGAGCAGTGCTCTCGAATGTGTGCGACAATCTCCGGTATGCCTGCCGCCGCCATCCGGGCCAGGGCCCGAGCCGAGATGATCAACGAGATCAAGACGATCGCCCGCCGCCACCTCGCCGCAGAGGGGGCGAACCTGTCGCTGCGTGCCGTCGCCCGGGACATGGGGATGGTCTCCTCGGCGATCTACCGCTACGTCCCGAGCCGGGACGAGCTGCTCACCGCGCTGATCCTGGACGGCTACCAGGCCCTCGGTGACGCGGCCGAGGCGGCCGACGCCGAGGTCACCGCCCGCACCGACCTGCGCGGCCGGTGGCTCGCCGTGTCTCACGCGGTACGCCGCTGGGCGCTGGCCCATCCGGCCGAGTACGCCCTGCTGTTCGGTAGTCCGGTGCCCGGGTACGCCGCGCCGCAGGAGACCACCGTGGCGGCGTCCCGGACCCCGACCACCCTGATCCGGATCCTGCTCGACGGCTTCACCACCGGCGTCCTGGCCGATCCCGGGCCGGACGAGCTGCCTGGTCCGGTGCACGCCGATCTCGTCGCCGTGCGGGATCACCTCTTCGCCGGACTGCCCGAGACCCTGCTGGCCCGGGGCTCCGTCGGCTGGATCCACTGCTTCGGCGCCGTCAGCTTCGAACTCTTCGGCCAGCTCGACGGCCTGATCACCGCACGGGACGAGTACTTCGACCACCAGATGCGCCGGATGGCCGACCTGATCGGCCTGCCCTGACGCGACTGTGGACGGGGCGGTACAGGCGGCGTAACTCATCTAGCATCAGCTTTCCCGCCGTTGTCGTACTGCGGGATCGGCTTCCACTCACGGGAGTTCCTAAATTGTTCTCATCTCGCATCGGGGCCGCCTCCGGCCCCGGATCGTCCTCGCGTGCCCGCGTCATGGCCCGGGCCGCCATCGCGTCGGCACTGGTGCCGGCGCTGCTGCTCGGTGCCGGCGCACCTGCCGTCGCGGCGACCAACACGCTGACCGTCACCACGCTTGACCGCAACGGCAAGAAGGTCACCGTCACCACGACCGTGGTCAACCTCGCCACCAACGAGCGCCGTTCGGTCAAGTCCAACAAGGCCAAGAAGCTGCCGAAGGGCACCTACGCGCTGCTCGCCTCGATCCGTACCGGGGACACCTCGACCCTCGGCGCGCGTACGGTCAAGGTCTCCGGCGCCAGCAAGACCACGGTGGACGCCCGCAAGGGCAAGCGGGTCTCGCTCGGCCTCAGCCCGGCGATCGACACCGCCGGGCGGGAGATCCTGACCAACGGGCAGATCTGCACCCGCTCCGCGTCCGCGACCTACTCGGTCGACGGGTGGGACCCCGGCGGCGGGCTGTACGTCGTCCCGAACTCCTCGAAACGGCTGGCCTTCGCCGCGATGCGGTCCTGGGTCGACCACACCGGGGTGTCCCCCCACTACGCGGTCATGTACACCACGACCAGTGTCCCGAGCACCCCGACCCGGACCTTCAGGCAGTCCTCGCTCGCCACCGTGGACGTGGAGACCCGACGCGGCCCGTCGGCGGCGAACTACAGCAGCCTGGGGGTGCAGCCGATCGACCGTTCCTGCGGCAGCGACATGTACGCCGGCCTGGTCAGCACCGATCAGCCGTACCGGACGAAGATCCGCCTCTCGGCCGGCAAGTGGGATGTCGGGGTACACGCCTACACCGAGGCCAAGGACGGAACGGCACCGGTCGTCGGGCACTACTTCGTCCCCCGTACGGTCAGCGCGGGTAAGTCGTACACGCTGCGGTTCTTCCGGTCCGCCTGGGGGCCGTCCACCCGGCTGCCGCAGGTCAACCACGGCTGGCTGTCGTACGTGCTGAACGACATGTTCGCCGACCCCGGCTTCCCGCGCGACAGCGTCGAGGGTGGCGACAAGGCGACGGCGACGCTGAAGTTCGGTGGCAAGACGGTCAAGACCAAGAAGGACAGGGGCTGGGAGTCGGAAATGACCAGCCTTGAGTACAAGGTCAAGAAGAGCGGGTGGTACACCCTCACCAACGACGCGAGCCGCTACTACCCGGAGATCACCTTCCCGGCCGGGATGCTGTCGCCGAAGACCAGCGTCACGTACCGGTTCAAGGCGAAGCCGAACAGCTCGATGACCGCGCCCGTCTACGCGCTGACCATGCTGCCCACCGGCCTCGACCTGTACAACCGGGCCAAGGCCGGCGCGAACACGAACGTCCAGCTGAAGCTGAGCCGGCCCAAGGCCGGTCCGGACGCCAAGCTGGGCAAGAACCCTAAGGTGAAGACGGTCACCGCCAAGGCGTCCTTCGACGGCGGCAAGACCTGGCGCTCGGTGTCGGTCAAGAAGGTCAACGGCGTCTGGACCGCCCAGGTGGGCAACCCGACGTCCGGGGCGGTCTCGCTGCGGGCGCGGGTCACCGACACCGTCGGCGGCTACACCGACGTGACGATCATCCGGGCGTACGCGATCAGCTGATCCGCCACCGCCCCGGCGGCGGCATCGCACGCTGCGGTGCCACCGCCGGGGCGGTGTTAGCGTCCACGGGTGGATCCGACACACTGCGGACCGGGCACCCCGGTCGCCGGGCTGGTGCTCGCGGCGGGCGCGGGCCGCCGCTACGGGCGACCCAAGGCGCTGGTGGAGGTGCACGGCCGGCTGCTCGTGGAACGTACGGTGGCCACCCTGGCGGCCGGTGGCTGCGATCCGGTGACCGTGGTGCTCGGTGCCGACGCGGAGTCGGTCGCCGCCCGCGCCGATCTGGCCGGAGCGACGGTGGCCGTCAATCCGGAGTGGGCCAGCGGGATGGGGTCGTCCCTGCGTGCCGGTCTCGCCGCGCTGGCGCCTACTCCGGCGGTGGCCGCGCTGGTGCTCCTGGTCGACATGCCGGGCATCATCCCGGAGGCGGTACGCCGGCTCGTCGGTCTCGCCGCCCCGCAGGTGCTCGCGATGGCGGGGTACCACACCGGCCGCGGTCACCCGGTCCTGCTCGGCCGGGCGCACTGGGCGGGTGTCGCCGCGTCGGCCGTCGGTGACGTGGGTGCCCGTCCCTATCTGCGTGAACGTGCCGAGCAGATCCGGGTCGTGCCGGTCGCCGACGTGGCCGACGGCGGTGACATCGACACCGAGGCCGACCGGGTCAGGTTCCTCGCCGCCGGGGAGGCGGCGAGCGCCTGACGTGCCCGTGGGTGCCGGTCTCAGCGAGCGGTGAGGATCACCGGCCCGTCCTCGGTGACCGCGATGGTGTGCTCCCAGTGCGCGGCCCGGCTGCCGTCGGCGGACCGGAGCGTCCAGCCGTCCCGGTCCACCCGGTACCTGTCGTTCCCACCGGCGAGGAACATCGGTTCGAGCGCGAGGACCAGCCCCGGCCTGAGCCGCAGACCTCGGCCGGGCTTGCCCTCGTTGGGCACGAACGGGTCCTCGTGCATGGCGCGGCCGATCCCGTGGCCGCCGTGGTTCTCCATCAGACCGAATCCCCGCGACCGGCCGATGGTGCCGATGGCGTGGGCGATGTCGCCCATCCGGGCGCCGGGCGTGGCGGCGGCGATGCCGGCGTGCAGGGCGCGTCGGGTCTCGTCCACCAGCGTCTGGTCGTCCGGGTCGGCGGCGCCGACGATGAAGGTCACCGCCGAGTCGCCGTGCAGCCCGTCGATGTACGCGCCGCAGTCGACGCTCAGCACGTCCCCCTCGGCGAGCCGGTACGACGTGGGGATGCCGTGCACCACCGCGTCGTTGACCGAGGTGCAGATGACCGCCGGGAAGGGGCTGGGTGCCGACCGTGGGTGGTAGTGCAGGAACGAGGGCTTCGCGCCGGCCTCGCTGATCACCGTGGCGGCGATCTCGTCCAACTCTCGCAGGGACGTGCCGACCGTGGCCGCCGTCTGGGTCGCGGCGAGCGCCGTCGCCACCACCCGCCCGGCCTCGCGCATCACGGCGATCTCGCCCGGCGTCTTCAACTCGACCATCTCCACCTCTTCGTCGTTCGTGCCGGTGGGGCGGTGTGCTCCCCGGCCCTGGTATTTTAATACCAGGATTACTATAGGCCCATGGTGCGTACCCCCATGACCGAGGACGAGCGGGCGCGCGGCCTGGTGCTGGGGCGGCTGCTCCAGCAGGCCCGTGGCGGCCGGAGTGCCGCCGCCGTAGCCCTCCAGGCCGGCATCTCGCTGGACACGCTGCGCAAGATCGAACGCGGGGCGATTGCCTCGCCCGCCTACTTCACCGTCGCCGCCCTGGCCCGGGTCCTCGGGCTCTCGCTGGACGACCTGGCGACCCGGCTCGCCGAGCCGGCCCCGTCCACCGGGCGACTCGCCTCCTGACCGCCTTGCCCGCGCGGTAACTCGCTGGGCCGTCCGGGAGCAGGTCGGCATGATGGTGCTGACCGGCCGGGAGGTGAGGGTGCAGATCTCGATCGACACCCTGGGCGACGCCCGCTCCGTGCTGCTGGTCGAGGGGGCCAGCGATCAGGCGGCGGTGCAGGCGCTCGCCACCCGTCGAGGTCGGGACCTGGCCGCCGAGGGCGTACGGGTACTGCCGATGGGCGGGATCACCAACATCGGGCATCACCTGGTCCTGCTCGGCCCGCAGGGACGCGGCCTACGCCTGGCCGGCCTCTACGACGTGGCCGAGGAGGGCTTCGTCCGGCGGGCTCTCGACCGGGCCGGTATCGCCACCGCCGCGTCCACCGACCGAATCGCCGAACTCGGGTTCCACGTCTGCGTACGGGACCTGGAGGACGAGTTGATCCGGGCCGTCGGCACCGACGGGGTGCAGGAGTTCCTGGACGCCGTCGGCGACCTGCGTTCCTTCCGGCTGTTCCAGCGGCAACCGGCGCAGCAGGGGCGGGAGCTGACCGCCCAGTTGCACCGGTTCGTCGGCACCCGGTCCGGCCGCAAGGAGGCGTACGCCCGGCTCATGGTGCAGGCGCTCGACCTGGACCGGATGCCGCGCCCGCTGGACGCGGTGCTCGACTCGGTCTCCGCTCACCACCTGGGCAGCATCGAACCGGGCAGCCTGCCATCGGTCGGGTCGCAACAGGACTGACACGGCGCGTGCGCGCCGTTACCGTCGGCCAGGTGAACCGACACCTGCTCGTGCCCGGACGGGGGACACCGCGACCCGAGCACTGGATGAACTGGCTCGCCGACCGGCACCCGGACTACCGGTGGGCACCCGAACCGCCCGGCCCGCCGCTGGTCCTTCGGGACCGGGTGGCGGCGCTGCACGAGGCCGTCCACGCCTCGACCGAACCAGCCGTGCTCATCGCGCACAGCGCCGGGTGTGTCAGCACCGTCGTATGGGCGGCCGAGCACACCGGTCCGGTCGTCGGCGCCCTGCTCGTCACCCCGCCTTTCATCGACGGGTACGAGCCGGACGACCCCCGGGACCTGCCCTGGCTCGTTCCCCGCACCACCTTGCCGTTCCGGACGGTTTTGGTCGCCAGCCGGACCGACCCGTACACCACCTTCGCTCAGTTCGAGCAGTTCGCCGAGGGCTGGGGCGCGGAGCTGGTCGACGCGGGCGAGGTCGGGCATCTCGACAGCGCGACCGGGTTCGGTCCCTGGCCCGAGGGGGAGCGGTTGATCGCCCGTCTCGGCTAGACCTTCAGGCCGTCCAGCAGGCGGGTCAGGTGATGTCGCCGGCCATCCGCTCGGCATGCTCGGCGGTGTGCAACGGGTTCAGCGTCACGATGGTGTTCCGCGTGGCCCTGGAGGCGACTGGCTGATCATTTCGGCGCAGCGGCGGCCCTCGGTGCGTCGAGGTAGCGCACGCCGGTCGCGTCCTGGGAGACCTGCCAGAGGCGCGCGGCCAGGGCCCGGTCGTTGCCGGGCGCGACGACCGGGCGGGCGTGCACCCGGTTGCCCCACCTGAGCACGGGCGGGCCGTGGAAGACGCCGGTCTCGGCGGTCGGGGCGGTGGCGGCGTAGAGGAGCGGGACGGTCCCGCTCTGGGAACTGCGGGCGAGCAGGAGACCGCCGATCCGGGTCACCGCCCATTCCCCCGCACTGTCGTACCGGCGGTTCATCGGGGTGCGGGCCATGCCGGGGTGGGCGAGGAGGCTGCGTACCGGGCTGCCGGCACGGCGCAGCCGGCGGTCCAGTTCGACACCGAACAGGGCGTTGGCCTGCTTCGACCGGATGTAGGCCACGGGCGGGGTGACGGCCGGGTCGCCGGCCAGATCGTCCAGGTCGGGTCCGCCGCGAAGCAGTCGGTAGAGGTCGGAGCCGACGGTGACCACCCTCGGGTCGCGATCGGGCCGGAAGAGGTCCAGCAGCAGGCCGGTCAGGGCGAAGTGGCCCAGGTGGTTGGTGGCGAAGACGCTCTCGTACCCCTGGGCGGAGTGCTGGTGGCCCGGCTTGGCGGTCCCGCCGTTGTTGAGCAGCAGGTCGATCTGGCGGCCCTCGGCGCGCAGCTCGGCGGCGAACTCGCGGACCGAGTCGAGATCGGCCAGGTCGAGCCGGCGTACCAGCAGGTCGCCGGCGATGCCGGCGCGGGCCCGCTCGGCCTTGGCCAGGTCGCGGACGGCCATGATGACCGTCGCGCCCCGGGCGGCGAGCTGTTCGGCGGCGACCAGGCCGAGACCACTGCTGGCCCCGGTGACGACCGCCGTGCGGCCGCGCTGGTCGGGGATGTCGTCGAACGTCCAGGAAACGGGCATGAGGCACCTCCGGTCTATCGCAGCGGATGAACTATCCGCTGCGGCGTCTCGACCGTAGCACGTGAACGGAAAAATAATCCGCTCACGTGTGGATGGATTATCCTCGTGCTGTGTCCACCGACCCGCCGACGAACGCCGAGCCCCTACGCGCGGACTCGGCCCGGGTGCGTGCCCGGATGCTGCGGGCAGCTCGGGAGCGGCTGGCCGCCGGTGACACGGAGTTGCCGATGAACGCCATCGCCAAGGCGGCCGGTGTCGGCGTCGGCACCGTCTACCGGCACTTCCCCAGCCGGCAGGCTCTCCTGGAGGCGTTGGCCGCGGAGCGGTTCACCCACCTCGTCGACGCGGCCGAGCAGGCTGCCGCCGGGCCGGACATCGCCACGGAGTTGGCGCGGTTGCTCCGGACCGCACTCGATCACCAGCTCGGCGACCCGGCGCTCGCCGCCGTCCTGGCCGAGCCCGAGGCCGCCCGCCCCGAGACCAGGGCACTGGGGCAGGCGCTGACCACGGCCGTGGACCGGCTGTTGCACCGCGCCCGAGCCGCCGGTGCCATCCGCCCGGAAATCACCGCCGACGATGTCCGGGCGCTGTTCTGCGGCCTCCAGCACGCGGTCACGGTGAGCGGCGACGCCGACCGCGACCGGTACGTGGGGATCCTGCTCCGGGGACTACGCGCCTGACGGGACGGCGCGGGCCGTGGGCGGGTCGGCGAGGAAGGACTCGACGGCGGCGACGAAGACATCGGGTGCCTGCGCGTGGACGTGGTGACCGGTCGGGACGGTCACCAGACGCCCGGCGGGGAAGCTGCCGGCCATCCGGGCCATCGGCTCCTGCGGCAGGTAGCTGCCCGGCCCGCCGGCCACCACCAGCGTGGGCACCGGGAGGCTGGCCAAGGGCCAGCCGGTCGAGAAGCGCCAGCAGGTCGTCGTGCAGCACGGCGAGCGAGTACGGCCCGACCCGGTCGCTGCGGCCCATGCCACGCAGGTCGGGCAGGTGGACGGTGCGGTGCCGCGCGAACGTCTGCGCCAGCGCGTCCCAGGTGGTGCCGTCGCCCCCGCCGCCGTGCACCAGCACCATCGGCGGCGCGGTCGCCGTGCCCGGCCCGCCCTCGACGCTGCGGTACGCCAGCCGACCCCACCCCATGTCCACCGACCGGTACGCCAGCATGGCGGAAGCCTACGGCGACGGCCCCGGCTCCGCTGTCCCCGCGGAGGCCGTGCCGCAGCGCTTGGAGGAAACCCTCTTCCGCCCCGATCGCCGGACCGCCACGGGTGCCGGTGCGGTCCGCAGTCCGGCCGGTTGGACGAAGATGGCCCGGCGGTCGACCGCATCTCCTCGGCCGTTGAGCTGGTAGCCCTCCAACCAGATCCACCCGTCGTATGTGGTCCAGTTCAGGACCCGGATCACGCGGAACAGGATCGGCTGTCGGAACTGCACGCTGGCCTCACGTCCGACGCGGAGCAGATCGCCGGGGCAGGGTGTGGTCAGGTCAGCCATCCGAGGAACCTCCGGCGGAGGCTTTCCGTGGGCACCCAGCTCATATCCTCGGCGGCTGACAGCATGTACGAACCCAGGTAAAGGGTCAGACAGGTGCGTGCTGCGCCGTACTCGTCGACCAGTTCCGTTCGGCTGATAGCGCACGGCCAGGGTGCATCGCACCGCAGACAGACCCAGGTCGGCCGAACCGGTAGGTGCTCCGTCATCGCCAGTGCCCCCGGTTGATCAAGACGCGCTGCTTCACGCGGCAGGGCAGGGGCGACCCGCACAGGCATACGCGCCTTGCCCGATGCAGCGACCACACCGGCCTGTGCTTGCGCGCCAGGTCTTCGGCCAGAGCTAACACGTACTCGGCGTAGGTCATGTGCTTAGACATGTCTGCTCCCGCAAGGCCGGAATGGTCCTCTAATTTGTAAGTCCAAATTGATCGTACGGACGGAGTCACGATTTGGGAACACAGAGCGATGTCTCATGTCACGCGCTGTCAGGTCGGCCATACTCAGGCGATGGTCAATCCGACGATCCAGCGACGGCGACTCGGCAACGAGCTGCGCAGAGCGCGCGAGGCAGCGGGCAAGACGCAAGATGAAGCCGCTGAGGTGATCGACTCATCATCGAGCAAGATCAGCCGGTTGGAGCTGGGTCAGTCCGGCATCCGCCTCACCGATCTCAAACTGCTACTCGACTTCTACGGCGTGACCGGCGACGAAGCCGAGCCATTGCGCGACCTTGCGCGGGCAGGTCGGCAGCGCGGGCGGTGGAGTGGCTACCGCAACGTGGTGCCCGACTGGTTCCGGCAGTACCTCGACCTTGAAGCCGATGCGGCAGAGATCCGGTGGTATCAGCCTGAGGTCATCCCCGGCATTCTGCAGGTTGAGTCCTACGTGAGGGCGATGAACGTTACGGAGGACGAAGACCAGCAAGTCGCCGTGCGGCTGGAACGACAGAAGGTCATCGATCGTGAGGACGGACCCGAACTCAGCTTGATCCTCAGCGAGTCGGCGCTACGCCGGAACCTCGGAGGGCCCGCAACGATGCGGGAGCAACTGCTGCACCTGGCGGAGGTGGCAGATCGGCCGAACGTCACAATCCAAGTCTTCGCCTTCGATGCCCAGACGTACGAGACCTCGTCGTACAACTTCATCGTCCTGCGGTTCGGGGAAGACATGACCTCGGAAGTCATCTATTTGGAGACCTTCACCGACGCGGAATACCTCGATAGCCCCGAAGCCCTCCGGGCCTACACTCGGTTGTGGGACCGCCTGCGGGCAGCCGCCCTCGGGCCGGTGGAGTCCCGCAGGCTCATCCTGCGGATAGCAGGCGAGATTGAGTAGAGGTTGACCATGATGACCCCGGATCTCACTGGCGCGGTGTGGCGCAAGTCCACCCGCAGCGACAACAACGGCGGCGCGTGCGTCGAGGTGGCGGACAATCTCCCGGCCGTGGTCGCTGTCCGCGACAGCAAGGACCGGCAGGGCCCGGTGCTGTCTTTCACGACCAGCCAGTGGACCGACTTCGTCCAGGGCGTCAAGGCTGGGATGCTTGACGCCTGAGTGGCGGTGTTGGTTGTGGTGACCGTCGGAGGCCATCCCCGGCTACCGCCAACGTCCGGTGCGCCGCTTCTTTGTTGGCAACCGCACCAGTGGCAGAGTTCCACCATCCGGCTCAAGCTCATCCGGTGCTTGCGGACTGCTGAACGGGCGCAGGCCAGCAAGACTGTCAAGGATGGCCGCCCTTTGCTCAGGCTCTGTGTCACTGAGCGCCATAGCTGCCAGATCTCGGTCACGATCAGCCTTGATCTTTGCATGCCGCACACCGCCGACCGGCTGACCGGCGTCACGCCGAGGCGTACGCCGGGCGTCCGGTCAGCCGCCGACGGTGGTGGTCTTGCGGCCCTCGGCCCGGCCCTCTTCACGGGCGGTGGCGAGCATCTGCGCGAGTCGCCGCCGACGACGCCGACGGACGACGACCACGACGACCACGAGGGCGACGACCACCAGCAGGAGCACGAGCTGCGCCCAGGGGACGCTCCACGTGGTGACGGTGGCCGAGGCGGGGCGGATCACCGCGTCGGTCGCGTCGCCGCCCTGCACGGCGGGCGTGATGTCGACGGTGGTCCGCATCCGGCCCAACCCCCACACGCCGTCGACGCGGGCGTCGAACGTCTTCTGGCCGCCCGGCAGGATCTCGTCGACCTCGGTCGTGGCATCCCGCCCGGTCAGGCCGAACAGTTCGCTGACGGTCACCTGGCCGCTGCCGGTCACCGTGACGTTGCCGTTGTTGGTGGCGGTGTAGCTGACCTGGACCGTGCCGCCCGAGAACGGGTTCCACGAGGGCGTGTAGGTGGCGGTGAGGCCGTCGACCGCAAGGCTGGCGGTGATCGTGCCGCTGGCGCGCATCATCACCCGGAAGCCGACCCGGCTCTCCACGGCGACCGTGCCGCCGGTGCTGGTGACGGTCGCCGCGATGCCGGCCGGGTGGTCGCCCGGGGTGGCGTTCTCCGGCACGGTGATGGTGAACGGCACCACTTTCGTCTGCCTGGCGCCGACGGTGACCTGTTCCTGCACCTCGATCCAGGTGCCGCCGTCCACCGACGTCTCGTTCGAGGGCAGCATGTTGAAGCGGCCCTTGTCGGTGAGGTAGCCGTCGGCCGCCTTGAGGGAGAAGACCACCGAGGAGTCGCTCAAGTTGCGGACCGCCAGGTGTTCGGTCATGACCTGACCGGGGTCGAGGGTGTGCTCGATCCACCGCCGCCCGTCCGGGCCGTTGCGGTCGGCCGGCTGGACCGCCCAGGTGACGGTCGGGGTGGTCGGCTCCGCCATCGCACCGGCCGGTGCGATCGGCGTGGCGACGAGCACCACGGCCAGCACGGCGAGCAGCCGCGACAGCGCTCGCGGCGAGGTTCGGAACATGGCGGAATCCTTCGGCGGTAGGGGGCGGCCGGGGGAGCCGCCTGAGGCGGCTCCCCGACCAGGGCACTACTCGAACAGGGAGAGGGTCAGCGTCGAGGTGTACGACCCGGCGGCCACGTCGGCCGGGGTACGCAGGAACAGGCCGGCGTCGACGGAGTACGCGTCACCGGCGACCGCGCCCGAGTCGAACGTGGAGACCAGCAGTTCCTGGTCGGTCAGACCCACGTTGTTGCCCGGTTGGGTCGGCTCGTCCAGCACGGTCACGACCTCCTCGCCCTCGCTGACCAGGCCGCTGTCGCCGCCGTCGACCAGGCGCGGCTTCCAGCCCAGGTGTCCGGCGCTGATCGGGTCCTGGCCGCTGCTGCCGACGAAGTTGGTCGCGCTGCCCAGGACCGCCCAGGCGGCGCCCTCGGGCACCTCGTCGGCGGTCCGGGTGTCGGTGACGGTGACCGTCGGCAGGGTGCCGACGAACTGGCGGACCAGCAGGGTCGACCCGTCCTCGGCCAGCGCCACCGAGCTGCCCGCGATCGACATCGCGAGCACGCCCGGCTCCTTGACCTCTTCGATGTCGACGGTGACGCGCACGTCGGTGCTGTCGACCGGCTCGGCGAGGGCCGGCGACGCCAGCGCCAGCGACCCGGCCAGCAGCGCGCCGGCGGCAGCCGCCGCGATCAGCCGCTTGTGGTTCCTTGTGTGCATTCGATGCTCCGTTTGGTGCTCATGTCTTTCGAACGGGGGATGGTGCGGTGGCGGCACCCGTGGGCACCGCCACCGCGAGCAAACTAACCGCAGGTAAGCGCGGGGAACGGCGCCTCGACCTGCGTGGTGACCGGCTGGCCGTTGACGGTACCGGTGACCTTGACCGTCGACGTACCGGCCGCCACCGTCTTGGCCCGGGTGTTGAACGCCTGGTAGGCGGTCTTGCCCGGAGCCACGTCGATGACCGTGCGTGAGCCGTACGGGGTGACCAGTTCGATGGTGAGCGCCACGTCGTCGGCGTTCTGGGCGTTGACCGAGACGTACGCGTTGGTGCCGACGCACTGGCTGCGGGCCTGCACGGTGACGTCCCAGTCCGGGTCGCCCTGCCCGACGGCCGAGCGCGGCGTGGTGTCCGGGGTGACCGGCGAGTTGGTGGCGAGATGGTTCGTCAGCATGGTCAGATCGTTGTCGCCGGTGGTGACCTGGTCGGTGCCCCCGCCGAGGGTGGTGAAGTTGTCCCCACCGGAGGCGAGGAACGAGTTCACCGTGACCCGGTAGGTGCCGGCCAGGTCGATCGGTACGCCGTTGAGCTGCATCGAGGTGATCCGCGAGCCCTGCGCGGCGGTCGGGTCGTAGGTGTAGCCGAAGCCCTTCGACGCGCCCAGCCACAGCACCGGACGGGACGCGCCCGCCGGCTGCCACTGCTGCTCCAGCACCTGCTTGATCTCGGCGCCGGTGTAGGACCTGGTGACCACGTCGTTGGAGAACGGCTGGACGGCGAAGGCGTCGGCGTAGCTCACCGTGCCGTCGGTCCGGTACAGCAGGTCGGCCCGCAGACCGCCCGGGTTCATGAACGCGATCTGCGCCCCGCCCCGGCCGGCGTCGGCGGTGCCGGCGAGCTGCACGTCGGCGATGAAGTTGCCCAGCGCCGACTCCTTGCCCCGGTCCTCGTTGCCGTCGGTGTAGGCCCGCCGGATGTCGGCGGTGATCTCGCCGAGCTTGCGCTGACCCAGCTCCTCCGCCCGGACCTTCGCGGCGGCCACGATGCCGGCCACCGCCGGGTCCTGCGGCGCGCCGACCACGTCGACCAGCGAGGCGTCGGAGGCGGTGACCGACTTCGACTGCGGGTCGAAGGTCAGCGTGACCTTGCCCAGTCGCTTGCCGTAGTCCTCGGCCTGGACCACCGGGCGCAGCTTGTCGGTGCCGGGGACCGGGACCTGCAAGGCGTACGGCTGGTGGGTGTGGCCGCTGAAGATGGCGTCGATGGTGGCGTCGGCGCGGGTGAACTTGCCGAAGACCGGGTCGTTCGCCAGCGCCTCGGGGGAGTCGATGTTCTCCGTCGCGGCACCCTCGTGCGCGAGCAGCACCACCACGTCGGCCTCGCCGTTGTCCGGGTCGCCGTCCTTGAGCTGGGCGGCGACCCGGTTGGCCTCGGCGACCGGTTCGCGGAAGGTCAGTCCGGCGATGCCGTCCGGGCTGACCAACGAGGCGGTCTGCTCGGTGACCACGCCGATGAAGCCGACCCGTACCCCGCCGATGGAGCTGACCGAGTACTCCGGCATCGCCGGGGAGTCACCCCGGTAGACGTTGGCGCCGAGGATCGGGAAGTCGGACCGCTCCATCACCCGCTCGGTCAGGTCGGCCATGCCCTTGTCGAACTCGTGGTTGCCCACCGCCGACGCGGTCAGCCCGGCCTGGTTGAGGAAGTCGATCGTCGGGTTGTCGTCGTCGATCGCCGAGATGAAGGTGGACGCGCCGATGTTGTCACCGGCGGAGACGAACGCGGTGTACGGGTTCTGCGCCCGCAGCTGGTTCACCAGGCCGGTGAGCTGGGCGGCGCCGCCGACCGGCTGACCGTTCGCGGTGGCCGGGGACTCCAGCCGACCGTGGAAGTCGTTGATGGTCAGCAGTTGCAGGTCGACCGGGCTCGCCCCGGTGTTGATCCCGACGATCAGCGGGTTGTGGTCGCTGGCCCGGTACGGGTCCGGCGCGAAGAACGACGGCACCCCGTCGTACTGGAAGGCGTACGACTCGACCGCGTTGGTCTGCCAGACGTCGACCCCGGTCACCCGCGCCGCCAGCGACGGCGAGGCCAGAGCGTGGTCGAGTGAGCCGGACTCACCGCTGAAGACGTAGCTCGTCCGGCCGGTGTCGTTGAGGTTTGCGTACTGCTTGTCGTAGAAGACCTGCATCGGGTCCTCGTGGGTGTACGCGTTGAAGTCGCCCAGCAGCAGCACGTCCGAGGTGCCGCTGTCGGCCTTGACCTGGTCGACGAAGGCGGTCAGCGCCTGGGCCTGACGGACCCGGTCACCGTTCCAGCCGCCCTGACCGTCCCCGGTGTCGGCGTTGTCACCGCTGCCGGCGCCGCTCTTGGACTTGAAGTGGTTGTTGACCACGGTGAAGTCGACCGGGCCGGCGGTGAACGTCTGCGCGATCGGCTCGCGGGCGTTGAACCAGACCGACTCGTCGTTCACCGAGCGCGACGGGCCCTTCGGCTGGGCCTTGGCCGGCTTGAAGATGATCGCTGTGGTGATGACGTCCTGTTGGGCAGCGCCCGGCAGCTCGGTCGGGGTCCGGACGTAGTCCCAGGTGCCCGCGCCGTCCTCGGTGTTCAGGGCGGCGACCAGGCGCTTGAGCGCCTGCTGCGGGTCCGTGGCGTTGAACCGGACCGAGTTCTCGATCTCCTGGAGGGCGACCACGTCGGCGTCCAGCGCGCTGATCGCCGAGACGATCTTCGCCTCCTGCTTGGCCAGCGCCGCCTCGTTCGCGGCACCGCGTGCGTCGCCACCGAAGTGGACGAAGTAGTTCAGCACGTTGAAGCTGGCCACCCGCAGGTCGCCGCCGACGTCGACCGGGGCGGCGGTACGCGGGTTGGTGGGCTTGAAGGTGGTCCGGGCGGCCGACGGGGTGTCGGCGTCGACCGGGCTGGTCGGCTGTAGACGCCACTCGTTGAAGGCGTACGACAGCACCGACGGACCGAACGCCTCCACCGAGTCGCCGACCCGCAGCGGGTGCGCCGGGGAGACGTACGGGGGAATCAGCCCGGCGGTCGCCAGGTTGGTGGTCTTGCCGTCGTCGACCAGGAGCCGGCGCGCCTTGTTGTCGGCGGCGAGCTGGACGGCCGTCTCCGAACCTGGGCGGGCCACGTCGGTCGGGATTGCGGCCGGCTTCTCACCGGCGGCGAGCACGACCTCGCCGAAGCGGTTGGTGTTGTAGACCTCCGAGACGGTGTACTGGCCGACCGGGGCCACCAGCATCGACTCGACCGACTCGCGGGCGTCGTCGGTCAGCGGCAGCTCGACCGGGACCGGAGCAGGCAGCGGTGCGCCCTGCTCGCAGACCTGGACGTCGCTCTTGGCAGCGATGGTGAGCTGGGTGAGGCCGTTGAACTCACTCGCGGTGCCGCTGACCCGGACCCGGTCGCCGATCGCGACCGACGGGTGGTTGGCGGTGCTGGTGGTCAGGTAGACGAAGATGCCGTCCGAGGCGGTTCCGGCGGCGACGGTGCGCTCCCCGCCGCTACCCGCCGTCTGCACGTAGACGCCGTTGAAGCCACCGGTGCGGTGGTCGGCGGTGACGATGCCCTCGACGGTGACCCGGGTGCCGGCCAGTGGCGTGGCGCTGCCGGTGCCCTGGACCTCGGCGATGGTGCGGTCGACCGTGACGGTGCAGCCCAGCGGCGGATCCGGGTCCGGATCCGGGCCCGGCCCGGAAGCGCTGTTGCGCGCCCCGAAGCTGTCCGGCGCCGGCGGCCGCCAGGTGCCGTCGATCTTCTGGAGGGAGTGGCCGACCGGGGTGGAGCCGGTCTCCTCCACGCCGATGTCGACACCGGCCCGGCCGTTCGCCGGTCCGCCGACCGCGGTGAAGGTGCCCTCGTAGGTGAGGAACTCCGCCACCCCGCCGTCGGGCTTGACCAGCGCGATGCCGTCGGGCGCGCCGTTCTGGATGCCGTCGGCCGGGTACGACGCGACGACGACGCCCGCCGCCGGGACGTTTCCATTGAGCGTCCTGGTGTTGTATGGCGCCCCGTTTGCGCCGTTGTAGAGGACGATCTGCCAACCGCTCAGGTCGTAGCCGACCGGCGCCTCGATCTCGATCGCCTCGCCGACGTCCGCGCCGACGTTGTCGTAGTGGATCTCACTGATGAACGGCGTCGTGGGCACCGGGTCGGCGAGGGCGGCGGTGCCACTGGAGAGGGTGAGCGCGGCGGCGGTGACCAGTACGCTCGGGATTGTGAGTAGTCGTGTACTTCTTCTTCGCTGCATGTGCGCGGCCTCCGAGGGTTAGACCTCGGGAGGATAAGCGGCGGCGGTGTCCGTACGGGAGCCACCAGATGTACTAATCCCGCGACGCCGGTTCAGGCCGCCGAGGAGAGCAGAGTACGCGGGGCGGCGCACTCACGAGCGAAGATGCGAAGCAGGACGGGCAGGTGAAAACGCTGCCCGGCGCCGTCCGAGTCGACCGGCACCAGCAGGTTGTGCGCGACGAGATCCTCGACCACCCGGTTGGCCTGGGGCCGGGGCAGGTGCAGGATGTCGCCGGCACTCGACTGGGTGATGAGTAAGTCGCTGCTGGCCAGCGCGTTGAGCGCGGCCCGCGCCTGGGGTGTGAGCGCCTGGTAGCTGCCGGAGAGGCTGTGGCGGACCGAGATGTCCCCGACGGCGAGTTCCTCCAGCCGGTTCTCCTCCCGTTCCAACTGCTCAAGCGGGGGTCGCCGATCGTGGTGGTGGACGACGACCGGGCCGGTGGGGTGTTCATCCGCAACCGCAGTTTCTTCGCCGACGACCTGGTCCGTGGGCTGGTCGACGACTACCTGGCGGTCGTCGCCGCTCTCGTCACCGACCCGGACCGGTGCCCGGCACAGCTCCGGCTTCCTGACGGCGCGTGCCTCTTCGATCACGCGGCAGGGTAGAAGAGGCGCGGAGAGGGCGGGGACCAGGATCCAGGCCGACTCGGGAGAGGTACGACGACCATGACGGACACCTCGACGCACCAGCAATCCGACCGGAAGGCGCCACCGGTGCCGCGAAGCGCCGTCCGGGCCCGCTATCCGGTGGTGCTCCTCTTCGTCATCATGGGCCGGGCCATCGGTGGCTGGTCGTCCCGGGTGCCGGACGTGCGGAACGCGGTCGGCCTCGGCAACACCGGCTGGGGCCTGGCGAACATCGCCACCAACGCCGGTGAACTGATCTCGCTCGTGGTGGTCGCGGTGCTGATCAGCCGGATCAACACCCGCCGCCTCGACCACGGTGGTCGCGTTGGTGGGCGGGCTCGCCGTCTGGGGGTTCGCCGCCAACCTGCTGGCCACCCCGATGAACGCGCAGTCGGTCGAGGTGCAGAAGCAGTACGGCCGCCCGATCCTGTCCACGTTCCACGCCGGGTTCAGCATCGGCGTGCTCGCCGGTGGACTCAGCGGCACCGGAGCCGCCGCCGTCGGCCTGTCCCCGTCGATCCAGATGGCGATCACCAGCGCCCTGCTCGGTGTGGTGCTGATCGGCACCCAGCGATGGCTGCCCGACACGCCTCGGCAGGAGACGAAGAAGGGCGAGGCGCGTCGCCGGCTGCGCGACCGCTTCACGCCCCAGTTGCTGCTGCTCGCCGCGATCGCGTTCCTGGCGTCGTTCGTGGAGATGGCGGGCGCCCAGTGGAGCGCCCTGTACGCCACCGAGGTCGCCGCCGCCGGAGCGGTGCTGGCCGCCGCGACGTACACCTGTCTCTCGCTGGCCGCCGCCGGCGCCCGGCTGGTCGGCGACACGCTCGCCGGGCGGATCGGCCGGATCCGTTTCGTCCGGCTCTCCGCCCTCGTCGCTGCTGCCGGGCTGGCGCTGCCGCTGGCCGTTCCGCACCCCGCCGCCGTGATGGCCGGGTTCGGTCTGCTCGGGTTCGGTCTCGCGTGTGTCACGCCGACGGTGCTCGGTTTCGCCGGCGAGCAGCCCGGCCTGACCTCCGGTGAGGGCGTCTCGGTGGTGGCGATGGGCCAGTGGCCGGGAATGCTGCTGGCCGCGCCCGTCATCGGTCTGCTCGCTGGTGCCCTCGACCTGCGGCTGGCCTTCGTGGTGGTGCTGGTGATGGTGCTGGCCGTGATCGTCCTGGTGGGTCGGGTCCGGGCCGCCGCGCTGCCCGGCGAGGGCGCCGCCGGGTAGACCGTCGGTCAGCGCCGCCGGGCGGACCGTCGGTCAGCCGCCCCGGGCGATCGGCCCGATGAGCTGACCCTCGGTGCCGGTCATGCTGAGCATCACCCACTGCACCTTGCCCTTGGTGATCAGGCCGACCATCTCCGGGTGCAGTTGGGTGAACCAGCCCTGCACGCTGACCAGACCGAGGGCGGTCGCGGCGGTGGCGGCCTCGGTCTCGGTGAGCCGCTGGAGCACCACGATGTCGCTGCGTACCAGCACCTCGACGTCCCAGCCGGCCAGATCGTCGCGGACCACGAGGGTGGCCCGCCAGGGTGCGCTGAGGTTGGTGTCCGAACCGGTGACCGGTCCGGTGTCGATGACCACGAGCTGCGGTTCGGTCGGGGTGGCGGGCACCGGCGGCGCTACTCCCGGTGGCAGGAACGAGGCGATCTCCCGGCCGATCACACAGCGCCGCAGGAAGGCGTCCCACTCCTGCTCACGAGCGGTCTGGATGAACAGCCGGGCGCCGAGCGCGAGGGACCGGAAGGCGAGCAGCTCGGCGGCGCGTACCCCGCCGGTCAGCATCAGCCGGGTCGGCTCGGCGCGGAACACCCGCAACCCGACCGGCTCCTGTTGCCGGTTGCGCCCGACCACCAGCCCGCCGCCCCCGGCGACCAGGCGCAGGTCGGCGACGGCGGCCTCGTCGGTGACGTGCAGCCCCATCCGGCTGCCGGGAAAGGCGACACCGTTCACCTCAGGAAGCCTCCGAGCGGCAGGGTGGCGGCCACGCCGTGCGCGTGTTCGCCGTCGAGTCGTTGCAGGCGGCCACCGTGACCACGGACCGCCTCCTCCAGTGCCCGGTCGGCGGCGGCGAGCGCGTCGGCGTCGGCCCCGATCAGCCGGAACGCCACCTCCACGACCGTGTCGGCGGCACCGGTGCGACCGGTCTCCCGGGCCACCGAGATGGACACCACACCGGCCGCCGCCGGCAGCCCGCGCAGCAGCGGATCGACCTCCCACGATCGGCGCGGCCAGTCGAGCAGCCGGTGGCAGCTCTGCGGGACGCCCTGCGCGGACCAGTGCCGCCAGCCCTCGCGGGCCAGCGGCCGGTCGCCGCCGGTCGGCCCGTCGGTGAGATGGGTCAGGCCGGCGACTGCGGCCAGCACCTCGTCCCGGTTGAGCAGCCGGGCGGTCACCCGGTCCTGGCGCAACTGCCGCCGCGTGCGGCGGATCGCCGCGGTGAGCGCCGGGCGCAGGTGGCGGTCGGCGTGGAAGTCGGGGGTACGCGGCGCCTGGAGCACCACCCACGCCTGCCGGCTGGCCGGCACCTCCCCGCCGGTCAGCTCGCGGTACGCCCGGTCCACCGCTGCGGAACGGGCCCGAGGGGCCGGGGTGACCTGGATCAGCACCTGCACCGCCACGGCCGGGGTGTCCGGGTCGGCCGCCGGCAGCAGCGACACCGGTGACGGCAGGGCCTGCGGCGCGCTCATCAGCAGGGCGCCCTCGGTCGGGTCGACCTCCAGCACGGCACTCAGACCGGCCCGGTGGGTCAGCAGCACGGCCGGCTGGTCGTCGATCTCGACCTGGTCGAGTTCGACGCTGCCCTCCAGGTGGGTCAGCAGTTGCCAGGCGGCGTCCGTGCCGTTGGCGGTGAGTTGCCGGGGTCGACCCCGGTAGCCCCACCAGACGGCCAGCCACTGATAGAGCCACCGACCCCGGCGCCGCAGCACGGTCGGCGAGAGCAGCAGCACCACACCGGTGGCCACCGCGAGGGCCATCGGCAGGCCGTGCCCGGTCGCGGCCAGCACCCCGGCGGCACCCGCCTGCCAGGCCACGAGTTGGGCGACGTGGATCCCGCCGACCCGCAGCGGACGCCGGTGCGGGCGTACCACCGGGACCGCCGCCGCCTCGGTCGCGGTCGCCGCCGTGTCGGTGGCAACGGGGCGGGCGGCCACGTCGGGCCGGGCCGGTGGCGCCGGTGTCGCCTCCACCGCCGGCTCGGCGGCCGGAGCGGACGCCGCCACCGCGGCGGCCTGGCTGGTGTACGCGGTCCCGACGGTCGCCCGTCCCTGGCTGCGCTGAGCGGCCCACGCCTGCCCCGGCCCGGTACCGCCGAGCGTCGGCGCCGGCGCGGCGACCTGCTGCGGGGGTGCCGTGCGCTGCGGCGGCGGTGCCGTGGCCCCCGGGTGTTGCTGCCAACCCGGTTCGCCCGGCCGCGCCGCACCCGGATGCGTCACCGCACGTCCCTCCCTGACCGGCCCGGCATGGTCAGCGTCCGATCGCGGCCTGGACGTCGGCGACCGTCACGGTACGCAACTCGTCGAGGCTGGGTCGCTGGCCGGTCTGGCGCAGTCGCTGTGCCTGTGCCTTGCGTACGCCCTCGAACAGCTTGCGCGCCTCCCGGGCGTTGCCGAAGTTCTCGTCCCGTTCGATCGTGCCGAAGTGCTCCCGGAGCACCTCGGAGACCCCGTCGTCCAGAAGGTATTCGTCGCCGGTGGCCATCCGTTCCACGATGACGACCAACTGCTCCGGCGAGTAGTTGCCGAACTCGACGGTCCGCGCGAAGCGGGAGGCAAGACCGGCGTTGGCGTCCAGGAACGTCACCATGTCACCGGTGTAGCCGGCGGCGATCACGGCGACCTCGTCGCGGTGGTCCTCCATCAGCTTGACCAGCGTGTCGATGGCCTCCTGACCGAAGTCGCCGCCGCTGCCGAACGAGCGGGAGAGGGTGTACGCCTCGTCGATGAAGAGCACGCCGCCCCGCGCCTGATCGAACGCGGCGGCGGTCTTCTCGGCGGTGTGGCCCAGATACTGTCCGACCAGGTCGCGGCGGGACACCTCGCGGAACGAGCCGCCGGGCAGCGCACCCAGCGCGGCGAGCAACTCGCCGTAGATGCGGGCCACCGTGGTCTTGCCGGTGCCCGGCGCACCCGCGAAGATCAGGTGGTGGCTCACCGCGCCGACCGGCAGCCCGGCGCTGCGCCGCCACTCGTTGACCTGGATCTCGTCGATCAGGGCGCGGACCTCGTCCTTCACTGACTCCAGGCCGACCATCGCCTCCAGGTCGGCGAGCAGCTTCTCCACCCGGGCGGTGTCCTGCGGCGTGGCGGCGCGGGCCGCTGCCGCACCGAAGGCCGCCTGCCGGCTCACCCGGCCCTCCACGATGGTCGGGGAGGCGCCCTCGGCGATCTCGATCGCCGGTTCGGCGGTGTTCTCGGTGGTGCACTCGGTGACCGAGCCCTGGCAGCCCCGGCCGAACGAGACCGCCGGGCCACGGGTGTCCCGGATCCGGCAGCGCCGCAGCACCGGCGCGCTCTGGTGCACCACGGCGACCCCGGCCTGACCGATCTGCGAGATCTCGCAGGCCTCGATGGTGGGCTTGCCGTACTGGTAGATGTAGATGCCCCGGTTGCCGCACCGGGTCACGGTGGTGGTGCGGATCGTCGGGGCGGCGCCGATCCGCACGATGATGCCGTCCTCGGCGAGATCGGTGAACTCGCACCCTTCGACGCTGCCGTCGGAGTCCTCGACCACCAGGCCGTAGCGTCCCCCGGTGACCCGGCAGCGGGCCAGGTTGAACTCCGAGCGACCGGCGATCTGGACGGCGGCGCCGAAGCCCGCGCTCAGCTCGCAACCGGTCAGCGTCAGCTTCGCCCGGTCCGCCACCACGACCGGCGCGTCACCCGCCTTGAGCACCAGGTCACGCAGCTCCAGCCGGCCGGAGTTGCAGGAGACCGTCGGGTACGTCCCGGAGGAGGCGTCGATGGTCACCGTGCCCGGCCCCTCGGCGGCGACGACGGTGGCGCCACGATCGTTGACGAACAGCGCCTCGTAGTAGGTGCCGGGGCTGACCGCGACGACGGCGTCGTCGCCCGCCGCCGCAAGTGCCTCCCCAATGGACGGGTAGGCGCCGGCTTGGTCCGTCGAGACGAGAAGGGTGCGCGTCATGGCTCCGGGGCTTCGTGCGGCGAACAGGTGGGGGCTGGACCGACGATATCCCAGCCGGACTACGCCATGGGAGCCTGTCGCGGCCGGGATGCGGCGTCAGCCGACCGAGGGCTGCGGGTGTGACTGCGGTACGAGGACCTCGACGCCGGACCAGTCGATGTACTCGTTGGCGAATTCCCGGTCGGGCTCGCCATCCGGGTCGAGAGTGCCGTACGAGGCATAGAAGCGACCGAAGCCGTACCCGCCGGTGGACAGGGTGGCCAACGCCCAGGGCCGCAGCTTGGCGGAGAGCTCCCCGGGTGCTGCCGGTCCTCGGTGACCCGGACGACGCCGAGCAGGTCGTACGACTGCGCGACCGTGCCGGCGTCGAGCACCCGGCACAGCGAGAACGCGTACGGCACCTGTTCCGCCTGATAGACCCACCGACCCGAGTACCCCATCACTGCCCTCCGTCCATAGAAGCTCGACTGATTTTCCGACAATGCACGATGTCACGGTTGATATCAAGCTTGCAGGAGGGAATACTTGCTATTGTTAATGGCATCGATTCAAGGAGGCAGCATGTCTACGTCACCCACTGGTGCTGCTGGCGCACGGCGGCCACTGTCACAGATGGAGTCCTCACCCGTAGTGCAGGCATGGGAGCTGGGGTTACGCCTCCGTCAGCGCCGAGAGGAGGTCGGTCTGACCGCTGCGGCGGCGGGTCGGGCGATCGGCATCATCCAGGCGTACGTCTCCGGCGTGGAGGCTGGTCGAGTCAAGCTTCCTGCTCACCGGCTGGCCCAGATCGTGGAGACCTACGAGTTGGAGCCGGAGGACGCGGCCGAGTTGGAGGAGCTACGGTCGGGTGCGTCCCGACGTGGCTGGTGGCACGAGTACGCCCAGCTCTTTCCGGCGGAGTTCCTCCGCTACCTGGGCTACGAGGCCGGTGCCGAGCAGGTGCGTGGCTTCCATCCGGAGGTTATCCACGGCCTGTTGCAGACCGAGGAGTACGCCCGCGCGGTGATCCGGGGTGGCTCCACCACGATCCGGCTCACCGAGGTCGACCGGCGGGTGGCTGTCCGGATGGCACGCCAGGCCCGACTCGACGGCCCGCATCCGCTGCGCATCAGCGCCGTGCTCAGTGAGGGCGCGTTGCGTCAGCAGGTCGGTGGCGCGAAGGTGATGCGCGGACAGCTCGATCATCTGGTCCGCCTCGCCACCGACCGGCCCGAGCAGTTCGAGATCCGGGTGCTGCCCTTCACCGTCGGAGCGCATCCCGCCTTCGGCGGTCCGTTCCAGGTGCTGTCCTTCGCGTCACCTCGGCTTCCCGACCTGGTCTGTCAGGAGATCCTGACCTCCATCGACATTATCGACCAGCCGGTGCGGGTCACGGACTATGTGGTCACCTTCGCCGAGACCCGTGAGCTGGCGCTAGGCTCGGAAAAGTCGCTCGACTTCATCCGCCGGACTGCCAAGGAGATGACGTGACTGCGCAGCCCTTCGCCGTCGACCGTGACTGGTTCAAGTCCTCCCGCAGCTCCGACAACGCCAACTGTGTCGAGGTGCGGCTTGCTGGTGGTGGGGTGGGCGTACGGGATTCGAAAGATCGTGGTGGTCCGGTTCTCGCCTTCGGTGACGGTGCCTGGTCTGCCTTCCTGCACGCGTTGAAGGCCGATGCGGCCCCACCGGCGTAGTCGCCACCTCCGCCGAGGCGTCGGAGTCGGCACTAACTTGATCTTCGCTCCTCGGGCTGACTTCATGCGGACCAGCGATTCTCCCGGTGGCGCCTCTGTGGTCATGTATGCACCATCTGTAAGTTTGGGCGAATGCTGGCGTGCCGGTGGAGCGGTGATCCTATGGCGCCTGTAGGGTGCTCCCGTGGTGGAGGAGTTGGCAGGTGAACCGCAGCCGACCATCCGGGCAGCAGAATTCTTTGCGGGCATCGGGTTGGTCAGGGAGGCTCTGGAGCCACTCGGTGTTGAGGTGGTGTGGGCCAACGACATCGAGAGGGCGAAACGTGATGCGTATGCCGCCAACCATGAGGCCACCCATTTCCAGCTAGCGGACGTCCGGAAGGTTGCCGCCACGGATCTTCCTCCGAATATTGATCTAGCGACGAGTAGTTTTCCTTGCGTGGATCTGTCGCTTGCTGGCAACCGTCGAGGGCTCGTTGGCTCACAATCAGGCATGTTCTGGGAGTTTGCGAGAGTCCTACAGGAGATGCAGGAGCAGCGCCCCCGCGTGGTCCTCCTAGAGAACGTTCAGGGCTTCGCCACAAGCCATGGCGGCAAGGATCTTACTGACGCCTTGGTCAGGCTTTCTGAGCTGGGCTACTCCTGTGACGTTTTCGCTGTTGATGCCCGGCACTTCGTGCCGCAGTCACGGCCTCGAATGTTCATTGTCGGGATCCGCAGCGACCTTCCACCACAGGCGCGAACGGGCATTCCCCCGATCTCGGACGCCCGTCCTCCGTGGGTTCAGCGTGTGCACACCGCGCATGAACACCTCCGGATGCATTACCTGCCGCTTCCTGACCTTCCTCAAGGCCCGCAAGACTTGTCCAGCGTCATCGAGAAGATGGACGAGGCTGATCCTCGATGGTGGACCCACGACCGGGTGGCCGCCTTCGTGGAGTCCCTGAGCCCAGTGCAGACCGCTCGCATGGAGGTCCTCCGAGACGCCAGGAACATCTCTTGGCGGACCGCCTACCGCAGGACGAGGCGTGGCGTTGCCGTCTGGGAACTCCGCCGAGACGCGATCGGCGGCTGCCTACGTACAACGGGAGGTGGCTCCAGCAAGCAGGCGCTCGTCGAGATCGGCAAGGGTGTGGTCCAAGTCCGTTGGATGACGCCGCTGGAGTATGCGCGGATGATGGGTGCCGGCTCGTACAAGCTCAACGGCGGGACGCCTAACCAGGCGCTGTTTGGCTTCGGCGACGCTGTCGTCGTGGACGTGATCCGGTGGATCGGACAGCACTATCTGATTCCCGCGTTGCTCTGGCAGAAAGTGCCGCAAGCCACGTAGCATGCCTCGGCACTGTCCGAGAATCTATGGAGCATCGTGGCAAGGATCCCGAAGAAGGACCAGCCGCCGCGCGCGGTGAAGCTCATCCGCGCCGAGCTGGGCAATGTGATGGCACTCGCCGATCCTAATGATCCGGCCCACCGGATCGGTGATGCGGTCGGCGTCTACGCCTACTTTGACTATGACGATGAGCCGATCTACGTCGGCCAGACTTCGTCGTCCTTCCGGGACCGAATATCCCGCCACCTGACCGGGCAACGGTCAGACGCTGTCGCGAAATTCATCTTGGATCCTTTTGAGGTGGCGTCCGTATCCATGTGGAGTCTGCCGCATGTCGCGGAAGCGGAGAGTCTGAAGAGGCCCGGACAGCCGGCGGGGTCATCCGAGAAGAAGACTCTCCTAAATCCGTACGAGTACACTGTCTATCGGACACTCGAAGCCCAGTCCAATTTTGGTGCCGTCTTGAATGAGGGGGCGATCCAGCCGTCCGAGCTGGTCGATCTTCCGCCCAGAGTGCATGCATGCATCATTCCCGATGAGTTGTGGGAGGACAGAAAGCACTCAGATGTGCGTATCGCGCGCCGAGCGGCCACCATATCTCGTCTGTCGCAGATGATCTCTGAGCGTGAGGTGTCGGGTGGGATGCGCCGAACTCTGCTCCTCCAGGCCCAGCGGCTGACCTGGCTTGCCGAGCAACGCATCTATGAGATCGGTGCCGAGTTGCCCGATTCGGAGGACGCGTCGATTGGCGACGAGTAGGGATCGCCTCCGATGTCGTAGTATCGACGTGTGCCACGACGCCGCGTGGAACTCTCCCCCGATGACCCCCGCCACGGGACGACGAACGGTTACGGCAACCTCGGATGCCGGTGTGAGCGCTGCCGTGGGGCTCACCGGCAGAGCCACAGCCGATACATGCAAGGGGTGCGAAGATCAAGGGAACTCGTCAGCGGCAGCTCCGGCCACGGAACATCGTATCGGTATGATGTCGGATGTCGATGCGATGAATGTCGAGAGGCGCACAACTCCAAGAGCCGGGAAACCAAGCAGCGTCTTCGGGAGCGCCGGCTCAGCGAACGCGGCAAGTCATTGAGTGATCGACTTCCCCCAGCGCCGCCTCCCTCATCAGCGTCGGCGTCAATGCGCTCGAACCGGCATCGAGACACCAAGCCTGAGCTGCGACTACGCAGGGCGCTTTACGCGCGCGGCCATCGTTATCGAGTCGCTCTCCAGGTAGTCGCAGCCGGGATGAGAGTCCGACCTGACCTGGTCTACCCAAAGCGGAAGATCGCCGTTTTCATCGATGGCTGCTATTGGCACCGCTGTCCGGAGCACGGCAGGTTGCCTGCCGATCCAACCGGGTACTGGGCCGCAAAGCTTCAACGCAACGTAGATCGAGACCTCCGTGTCACCGGCGCGCTCACGGCGGAGGGATGGCACGTGCTGCGCGTTTGGGAGCACGTGCCCCTTGAGGACGCGGTGGTCCTCGTAGAGGCCGCCTGGCAAGCTAGGGCTGTCCTGCCCCTCAAGCCACCTCAGCCAACCCGCCTGCCGTCAATCGGTCCTCCTGGAGAGCCGACCGCCGCCGGTCCCGCCACGTCGAGCGGACCTTGACGCTACGGACGTCGGCAGGTCGGACGGTGGTCTGTTCGGCTTGCCCGGGTCGATGGCAAGCGGGATGGCCTGCGCCCTCCCGGCGGGAGCTCGGCCCTCGCGGCTCGACCGGCTCGACGGGCGAGGCCCGGGCCGCGCCGGGACTTCGATGCACGCGCTGGCTAGGCTCGGCGGGCGAGTTCGGGCCCGCACCGGGCCGGATCCTTGTCGACGTGCGGGAGGACGGATGACGCAGCCGCGGATGCTGCCGCTGGCGGCGGGTGCGCTGCTGGCCGACGGCGCCGTCTACACCCACACCTCGATACGCGGTGACGTGCCGCCGGACCTGCATCCGGTGGTCCGCCGCTTCCTGCACGGCCTGCCGGTCGACCAGCGTGAACGCTTCGCCGGCTGGTGCGCCGAGGCGGTGCTGGTCTCCGACCGCCTGTACGCCGCAGAGGAGGGCGGGCCGCCGATCGAGGCGGCTCGGGCCCGTGCGCTGCTCTGGGGCGCGAAGGTACGGGTGACCCGGGTACGCGAGGAGGGCGATCCCCGCCACGGCGAGGTCCAGCCGCCCTGCCGATCCTGCGCTGCGCTGCTCGACTGGTTCGGTATGGAGGCGTTGACGTGACCGGACGGTTCCCACCCCTGGTGGCCGAGGCCCTTGCCGAGGCGGGCTGGTCGCCCGAGGGCCGCGACGACGACCGGGGCCGCGAGTGGGCGTTGCGGATCGCCGCCCACGCCACCTCCGGCGGCCGTCAGCACGTGATGACGGCTGCGGCCGTCGCCGCGTACGCCGAGTTCGGCGGCTTACGGGTACAGCCCCGGGGCGAGGGCGAGCAGATCGCACCGAGCGAGTTCCACCTGGACCCGTTCCTGGTGCGGCAGTCGGTGGAGACGCTCGCCGAACTGGCCGAGGCGATCGGGGCGCCGCTCAGCCCGCTCGGCGAGGAGGGCGGCGGCACCGGGATCCTCGCCGTCGACGCGCAGGGCCGGGTGTTCGTGCTGGACCACACCGGGGACTGGTTCCTCGGGGCGGACCTGGACGAGGCGATCACCGGCCTGGTGCTCGGCCGGCAGCCGCAGCGGATGGACCGGGACGGCGGCTGGTGACCGACCGGCAGCCCACCACAGGTTGGCAGCCCAGCACCGCCACCGAGCGGGCGTTGCTGGCCGCCGCCGAGGCCGACGACCGGGCGGCCTTCCTCGCCGTGCTCGCCGACGGCCCGCTGCTGCTGCCCGTGTCGCCATCGGCGGCGGCCGGTCTGGAGCCGGTGGCCTGGCCCACCGGCACCCACGACGGGATCACCCATGTGCTGGCCTTCACCTCGGCGGGAGCCATCGCCGCCGCCATGCCCGGCCGGTCGGTCGACTACCACGTGTTCGCGCTCGCCGACCTCGCCGTCGACTGGCCGGACGACGACTGGATGCTGGTCGTCGACGCCGGGTTGCCGATCGGTGTGCGGCTGACGGCCGAGGAACTGCGGTCGGTTGCCGCGCCCGTGGTCGAGGCGGAACGGCCGCTGCGCGAGGCGATCCGGCGGCAGGACCCGAACGCGCTGATGTCGGCGCTGTTCCGGGCCGAGCTGGTGCTGCCGCTACGTCCGGACGGCCCGGCCACCCGTGACCTCACCGACCCGGAGTTTCCCTGGTGGAGCATGCCTGACGAGGAGGGTCGGCCGAGCCTGCCGGTCTTCACCTCCGAGGCACGGATGCGTCAGGCGTTCGGTGAGCACGACCTGGTGGTGATCAACAGCCTCCAGCTCACCGACCACTGGCCGGACCTCTCCTGGCAGTTGCTGCTCAACCCGGACACCGCGCTGGCGGCGGCGCTGCCCGGCGAGGCACTGCTGAAGCTGCGCGAGTGGGTCGGCGAACTGCGGCAGGTGATCACCGAGGCGACCGAGGAGGAACGGCGTCGCCGCGAGACGGCCGCGTACGCCGAGCCGTCGCGGCGGGGCGTACCGGTGCCGCGTGCGGCCCCGGAGACCGAGGTCGACGAGGGGCCGGACCCGGACGTACCGCTGCTGCTACAACTGGTCATCCCGCACCGTCACCTGCCGTCCTACCTCGACGACGGGTACGACCGGGCGGCCGGGCTGGTGCACGCCTGGCACGGCCCGGGGCGGGACACCCCGGCACGGCTCTACCGTCGACTCGGGCTGCTCGGCGAGGGTTCGCCCTTCGAGGAGAGGGACGAGTGGGTGGCCGTGCTGCGCTGGCCGCCCGGGGAGGCCACGCCGCCGGAGTGGGGTGAGGGTCGACCACGCATGGAGTCGCTTGTCGTACCGGACGGCACCGCCCTGCACTGCCTGCACCAGGACGGTCGTGACGAGCTGCTGGCCCGCTTCGACGCGACCGCCCGACGCTGGTCCCCGGCCTGATCAGGCTCGGCGGCCGGCGAACCAGGCGCGGGCCGGTGGGCTGCACACCAGAGCGAGCGAGACGCCCGCGAGGCCGCCCACGACCAGTGGGGTGACCATCGTCGGCTCGAAGGTCAGCTTGCCCTGCGTCAGCAGCGTGACGATGACGACGACGAAGATTCCGAACGTGAAGCCCGCCGGCACGACCAGTCCGGCCGCGCCGTCGCCCTGCCAGGCCATCATCATCCCGAGCGAGGCGAGGAACACCACCAGCAGGGCGAGCGCGAGTACGGCGCCACCGATGCCCACCACCAGCAGGCGACCGATCCCGCTGCCCTCCGTACGCAGCATGGCCAGGAAGAAGGCGATCCCGGCGACCAGCCAGACGGCGACCGCAGGCACCATCAGCAGCACCGCGAGCGTGACCACGACCGGGCGTGATGGCACCGCCGCCTCACCGGCGGTGGGTGGGGACGACTCGGGTTCCTCCTCCGGATGCATCGGTCAACCGGGCGGCCGGCGCCAGACCGATTCGTCGGCGGGATCGTCCGGTCCAGCCGGTGGGACGTGCGTCCCGGGCGTCGGGCCGACCGGTCCGTCCCCGTCCACCGCGACGGCCCTTGCCCGACGGGCGCGACGCAGCAGTATGACGGCCGTCACGGCCCCGACGAGGAGCACCAGGATTCCCACCCAGATCAGGACCACGATGACGGTCTCCGCCGGGCCGGGCCCCTCGACGGCGCGGGCCGCCTCCAGGCCCGCGTCGAGCTCCGGTTCGTCGGGTGTCGCCGCGCTACGGGCCCGACCGTCCGGCTCGCCGGTCAGTGCCGCCCGCAGGTCGAGCACACCCCATCCGTAGTACAGGTCCCGGCCGGGATCTCCGGCGTCCCGCGTGGTTTCGAGCAGGCGCTCGAAGAGCTGGTACGCGTTCAGGTCCGGATACTTCGCCTTGACCAGTGCCATCGCTCCGGAGACGATCGCGGCCGACCCGCTGTTGCCGATCGCGGTGACGTACCGGCCGCCGGGGGCGGCCTGCACGATGTCCTCGCCTGGCGCGGCGATGTTGACCTCTTCGGCGGGCAGGGCGGCCTCTTTGCTGATGACGCCCGCACGATCGGTGCCGTTGACGGCGATGGCGCCGGGGTGCCGGGCCGGGTTGCCGATGATGGCGTCCTTGCGGTTGCCGACGGCGGCGACCACGACCACGTTCCGCTGGTACGCCCGGTCGACCGCCCGGTTCAGCTCCTCGTTGTGGCTCGCGCCCAGCGAGACGTTGACGATGTCCGCACCGTTGTCCACCGCCCAGTTGATGCCGGCGGCGATCGCGGTCGGCGCGATCACCGCACTGCGTTCGCTCTTGATCGTGACCGGCAGGATCTTGGCCTTCGGCGCGACACCGAGTACGCCGTCGCCGTCGCCCGGCCCGTGCCCGTGCCCGGCGATCAGCGAGGCCATGCCGGTGCCGTGCCCCTCCCGGTCGACGCGGCCCTTGGCCTTGTCGTCGTAGAGGTCCACACCGGGCACGACGTTGTCCCTGAGGTCCGGATGCGTCGCGTCCACCCCGGTGTCGATCACCGCGACGGTGACACCCTCGCCCCGGCTGATCCGGTGCATCTCGGCCAGTTCCAGGGTCTTCACGTGCCACGAGTCGTCCCTGGTGGAGTCGGCCAGCGCGGGTGCGGCGGACACGACGAGGGCGGCCAGAACGCTCGCGGCGGTGAGCGCCACGGTGGTCATCGGTCGGGTGAGGAGACGCATACCCGTCTGCCTTCCGCTGGTGGGAGCCGTTCGACGGCCAGGAATGTGGACGGTCACCGCATGGTACGGACCGGCCACCGGAATTCCGGTGACCGGCCCGCCGCTGCTCAGGACTGCCCGAGCGCCCGTCCCTGCTCGCGAGGGCGCTGCTCGGTCGGCGCCTCGACCACACCGACCGCGGACGACTCGGTGACCCACAGCTCGTCGTCGCCGTCGCCGTACTCCCAGGTCTCCTGCTCCCCGTCGCGCCCCTGACCGGTACGCGGCCTGGGCACCGAGGACCCGGCGCGACGTCCGCCGAGCGACGGCGCCGGGCCGGTGGTCGGCGCCGGACGGGTGGCACCGGTGCGACCGCTCAGGCCAGGTCGGGCACCGGTGCCCGGTGTGGGCGTGCCGGGCGGTGGGGTCGGGGGCGTACCGGCACGGCTGACCGGCGCGGCACCCGCCTTGGGCGGCTTGCCCGGCGCGGCGCCACGCGGGCCGCCGAGGCTCGGCGGCGGCGTGGTGGCCGGACGCCCGGGGGCAGCGCCCCGTGGGCCCGGCCGGGCCGTGGAGCCCGGCAGCTGTGGGCTGGACGGCGGTGGGGTGGGCGAGCCGGTCGGCCGGAGCCCGCCCGGTCGGCCCGGGCGAGCACCCGGTGCACCCGGCGTGCCGGTGTTACCCGGCAGGGTCGGACGGTTCGGCGCGGGCCCCCGCTTGCCGCCCGGAGGCGCGCCGGCACCGTTGGCCGGACCACCGGCCCCGGGAAGCGTGGGACGGTTGGGAGCCGGACCTCGGCCGCCCGGCGGCGTGGATCCACCGGTGCCCGGCAACGAGGTGCGCGGGGCGTTCGGGCGTCCCGAGCCCGGCGGGTTCAGGCCGGGGTTGGTCGGACGGAGCCCGGGACCGACCGGCGGCACCGGTGGGCCGGGCGTGACGGGAGCGTTCGGCGTGGAAACCGGGGGCGGTGCGGCCGGCGGCGGCCCGGCCGGGGCGACCGGAGCCGTGGTGCCCGCGAGGCTCAGGCCGTCCGGCGTGCCGGGCGGAGGAGCAGCTGGCGCAGCGGGCCGGTCGCCCGTGTCCGGCTGGTTCGGCATGCCCGGCCGATTCGGGCGGGAGCCGTTGAGCGAGGGAGCGCCGGGTCGGCCGCCCGGTGCGCCCGGTGCCGTCGGCCGGGGAACGTTGGACTGGTCGAAGAGCACGGCGTCCGTCGGGCCCTTGAATTTGCCGCCCCGGGAGATGTTCGTGATGTACGTGTCGATGTAGAAGTCGGCCAGCGGCTTGACGATGTTCTTGGCGCGCTGGTGATAGTCCTTCTGCACTTCGTCGTACGGCTTGCCGTTGTTGATGCCGAAGAGGTCGCCCAGCTGGATGCCCTCGTCGGCGGCGCGGCGGTCCGCCTGCCGGATCTGCTCGGCCCGGTACTCCTCCCAGAGCGTCTTCATCTCGGTCTGGGTGGTCTTGATCTTGCTGGCGAGCTGATCCAGACCGGTGGCGTTGTTGGTGGCGACGGTCTTCCACTCGTCGAGCGAGTGCAGCGTCGCGCCGACGCGGCCCATGAAGACGCGGGCGGCCGGCGACTGCCACTTGGCGTCGAGCGAGTCCGCGTGGCGCCTGAGGTTGTCCCGGGTGGCCTGGAGCAGACTGGCCGCGCGTCGCCACATCTCGGCCAGCGCGGTGGTGCGTTCGTCGCTCTCCTTGCGGACGTACTCCCACATCTCCTCGATGTTCACTGAGTCCCATGCCGTGGGCTCGTACGGCGTGGACTGGCCGGCCCGCTCGGCCGCGTAGTCGTCCGACACCCCGGAGTACATGTGGTAGCTCGGCGGCTGCCAGCCGTAGTAGTCGCTCATCCCCGCTCCTCAGGCCCCCCGTTCCGCCCTGCCGTCACTGCAGACTCGACTGGTCCAGTCGGAGATCGTCGCCGTGCATGCGTTCACTGTCGCCCGGGATCACGTACGCGCCCGAGCCCTCGCCGATGACCTCCCGCTGGGCCCACTCCGGCGTCTGCTCGCGATCACTACTCGGGATCGGGTCCGTGCCGTGGTACGGATTCGTCACCGGGTCGGTCGCCTCCTGGGGAACCGTCTCGGCCGGATCGGTGGCGTCGCCCTCCTGCCACGCGCCGCTGAGCGTCTCCTGACCGTCGACCGCGTGGAACGCGTTGAAGACGTCGTCGTTGGTGGCCTGGGCGAGCGCGTCCCCGGTGAGGTACTCCGCCGAGATGGACATGGCGGCGGTGCTGAGCGCGACGAGCCCCTTCATCGCGTCGCCCATCAGGTGGGACACCGCCATCCGGCTCTCGTCGTGCCGGCCACGGAAGAACCTGGCCTCCTTCATCCCGCCGCCGCCGAACGGCGCCTGCACGGTGAGCATGGGTTGCAGGCCGCCCTCGAAACTGGGCCGGAAGTTCTCGTCAAGCTCCTTCTGTATCGCCTGCGCAAAGTCCTTGAGCTGCTGGATGTCGACGTTGATCTCCTCGTCGACGAGCCACTCGTCGCCCATGTCCCTCCCCCGATCACTCACATGGCACCGGGCGCGGCCGGCCTTCGCCCCGTGAGGGCGGTCCCGCAGCCGCGCACGATAATCCACTCTGGCCGACGTTAGCCCGTCCGGGCAACCCCGAACCGTGCTCAGGAGCGCGGTGGGAGGTGCACCAGTTGCACCAGTCGGGTCCCGCCGCGCCGGGACACCAGCCAGCCCCGGCCCGGGGGCAGCGGCCCGGGTCGGACGGTACCGAGCAGCACGCCCTCGTCCCGGTTGCCGGACATCACGATGCCCGGCGTGCTGATCTCCCGCAGCCGCATCAGCACCGGCTCGTACAATGCCCGGCTCGCGCCACCGGTCCGGCGGGCGATGATCAGGTGCAGGCCGATGTCCCGGGCCTGGGGCAGGAACTCCAGCAGCGGGGTCAGCGGGTTGCTGCCCGCGCCAGCCACCAGGTCGTAGTCGTCGACCAGCACGTACAGGTCGGGGCCCTTCCACCAGTCGCGGGCCCGCAGCCGCTCGGCGCTGATGTCCGGCGGCGGCAGCCGGTCCCGCATCACCGCGGCGACCTCGGTCACGATGCCCTCGGTGACCTGTGCCGTGGAGCCGTACCCGATCAGGTGCGGCGAGTCGATGTCGCCCAGCAGGCTGCGTCGGTAGTCGACGAGGACCAGGCGCGCCCGGGTCAGCTCGTTGCGGTCGACGATCGTCTGCGCCAGCGCCCGCAGGAACGTGCTCTTACCCGACTCACCGTCGCCGAACAGGATGAAGTGCGGGTCGGCGGCGAAGTCCAGGTGCACCGGACGGAGGTCCACCTCGGCGATGCCGATCGGCACCCCCGGGCGGCCGGTGTCCGGCAGGCTGCCGTAGGGGACCACCGGCGGCAGCAACCGGATCGGCGGGGCACCCGGGCCCTGCCACGCGGCGGCCAGGTCGGTGACCAGCTTGCGGGCCCCCTCGGGAAGGGTCTCCGACTCCTGCGCGCCGTCGGCCCGGGGCAGCGCCGCGAGGAACTGCTGGCCGTCCGCCGTGATGCCGCGTCCCGGTGACTTGTCCGGCACGTTCATCGCCGCCCGGCGGTCCAGGTTGGAGTCGCTCGCGTCGGCCAGCCACAGCTCCAGCCGGGTACCGAAGACATCCCGTACGGCCGGCCGCAGGTCCATCCAGCGCCCGGCGGTGACGATCAGGTGGATGCCGAAGGAGAGACCACGGTTGGCGATGTCGTTGATGGTGGGTTCGAGGTCCTCGAACTCCGACCGCAGCGTGGCCCAGCCGTCGATCACCAGGAAGACGTCGCCGAACGGGTCGTCGTCGTGCTGCCCGTGGCGACGCGCCCGCCGGTACTCGGACATCGAGTCCACGCCACGCTCGGCGAACCGGCGCTCCCGCTCGCCCATCAGCAACTGCAACTCGGCCACCGTACGCCGGACCAGACCGGCGTCGAGCCGGGTCGCCACCGAGCCGACGTGCGGCAGCTCGCGCAGCGAGGAGAGCGCGCTGCTGCCGAGGTCGAGGCAGTACACCTGGGCCTCCCGAGGGGTGTGCGTCAGGGCCAGCGAGGTGACCACGGTACGCAGCAGCGTGCTCTTGCCGCTCTGCGGACCTCCGACGATCACCGCGTGACCCGCCGCCCCGCCCAGGTCGAACCAGAGCACGTCCCTGCGTTGCTCGAACGGCTTGTCGACGATGCCCACCGCCACCTGCAACTCGCCGAGCAGGCCGGCGTGCGCCACGGTCACCCCGCGCGCCGGGTCGGCGGTCAACGGCGGCAGCAACTGGTCCAACGTCGGCGGCTCGGCCAGCGGCGGCAGCCACACCTGGTGCGCCGGCTTACCCCGACCGGCGAGCCGGCCGACCAGAATGTCCAGCACGCTCTCGCCGACCCCGTCGACCGGTTCCGGCTCCTCCTCCGGCTTCGGCGTCCGGGTCACCGGCGGGGCGACGTAGGCGGTGGTGTACTCGCGTACCCGATCCCCGCCGTCACCGGCCGCGACCGCTGCGGCGGTCTTGCTCCGGTACGCGCCGGAGACGTACGCGGCCTTGAAGCGCTCCAGCGGCTCGGTGCCGAAACGCAGGTAGCCGTGGCCCGGCGACCGGGGCAGCTCGTACGCGTCGGTGGCGCCGAGCACCACCCGCGACTCCATCGCAGAGAAGGTCCGCAGACCGATCCGGTACGACAGGTGGGTGTCGAGCCCCCGGAGCCGCCCCTCCTCCAGCCGCTGACTGGCCAGCAGCAGATGTACGCCGAGCGACCGGCCGACCCGGCCGATCTGCACGAACATGTCGATGAAGTCGGGCTTCGCGGTGAGCAGCTCGGAGAACTCGTCGCAGATGATGAGCAGGCTCGGCAGCGGCGACAGCGGGGCGCCTGCCGCCCGGGCCTTCTCGTAGTCGCGCTGCGAGGCGTAGTTGCCGGCGGCCCGCAGCAGCTCCTGCCGGCGGACCAGCTCGCCGTTGATGGAGTCCGTCATCCGGTCCACCAGCGGCAGCTCGTCGGCCAGGTTGGTGATCACCGCACTGGTGTGCGGCAACCCGTCCAGCCGGGTGAAGGTGGCGCCGCCCTTGAAGTCGACCAGGACGAAGTTGAGGCTCTCCGACGAGTGGGTCGCCGCCAGCGCCAGCACCAGGGTGCGCAGCAGCTCGGACTTGCCGGAACCGGTCGCGCCGATGAGCAGCCCGTGCGGCCCCATGCCGTCCTGCGCGGATTCCTTCAGGTCCAGCTCCACCGGCCCACCGTCGGTGCCGATCCCGATCGGGACCCGCAACTTGTCGCGGTTGGGTCGCGGCTGCCAGGCCCGGTCCACGTCGAACTCGTACGGGTCGCCGATGTCGAGCAGGTCGGCCAGGCCCAACTCGCTGGTCAGCGGGGTGTCGCCGCCGCCCCGGGAGGCAGCCGACAGGCGCAGCGGAGCCAACTGCATGGCCAGCGCCTCGACCTCGGCCGGCCGGCAGTCGTCGGCCCGCCCGATCTCCGCCGGCCCGTCCACCGTGACGCTGTCCAGCTTGCGCTCCGCCGACACCTCCAGCACCAGCCGCGCCCGGTCGAGCAGACGCGGTGCCGGGGTGGAGAGGTCGAGCAGGGTGACGCCCTCCACCCCGCCCTCGGTCATCAGGTGATCGGAACCAGCGGTGTCACCGCCGTCGACGACCACCAGCACGTGTGGACCGGAGACCTGCGGACCACCGCCGCTGGCGTTGAACCGGGGCCGGCTGGCGAGCACGTCGTCGAGCATCGCCTCCAGGCCGGTCACCGAGGGTGCCACCAGCCGCAGTTGGCCCAGCGCGTCGGTGCGTGACGGGTGCAACGCGTGCGGCAACCACTTCGTCCACTCCCACTCGGCCCGCCGGTCCGGCGCCACGCAGATCGCGACCAGCATGTCGTCCGGAGCGTGGAACGCGGCGGCCTGGGCGAGCACCGCCCGGACCATGCCCCGCGCGGCCTCGATGTCGCCGCGCAGATGCACCCGGGCGAACCCGTTCAGCGCCATCGTCACCGGCAGGTCGGGCACCTCACCGTAGGTGGTGAGGAAGCGACGCAACGCCAGCGCGCACATCGGCTCCAGCTTCTCCAGCGACGTGGCCGGCGGCGGCACCAGGGGCGTGGCCAGCTCCTGCGGGCCCAGGCCGATCCGGACCGTGCCGAAGTCCACGTCGCCGCGCCGACGCTCCCACAACCGCTGCCCCAGCGGCAGTGACCAGAGGATGTCCGGGTCCGGATGCCGGTAGAAGGCCGCCTCGCGCTGCTTGCGGATCGTCTTCAGCACCCGGCGCCGCTGCCGCGACAGATGCGTCATGTACTCCCGGCGCCGCTGCGACATCTCCTGCTTGCCCGGTCCGCCCGAATTGTTGCTCAGCTGCGAAGCGAGCATGCCGATGGCGGAGAGCCCGAACAGGCCGCCGGTGACGTACCCGAGAGTCGATCCGCCCCGGCCGGCGAACATGAGGGCCATCGCGAACGAACCGGCGAGCATCGGCAGCAGCATCATCATCTGCCCCCAGGCCTTACCGGTCGGCGCCGGCACCTCGGGCGGCGCCTCCAGGAGCACCTCGCCGGAGGGGTACTCCGGCTCCGGCTGCCGGGCGGGTCGTTTGACGACCACCGTGCTCACGTGACAGACCTCCGTTGCCTCTCGCGGGCGTCGTGCGTACGCCCGGGACCCCCGTGCGCTCGGCCGTCGCGGAGAACCGGCACCCACGTCACCGGCACATGGTAGGTAGCCTTCTCCCGTCAGGACAGCCGCGGGCCCATCGGCCCGCTCCTCGTACCGAGGGGTCGTCAGTGGTCACCCAGGCCGGAACCGGACTCGCGCGCATCGCCGTCGTCGCCCCCCACCGACGGCTGGACCTCGCGCTGCCCGAGCATCTGCCGCTCGTCGGACTGTTGCCCGCCGTGCTGCGCCAGGCCGACGAGGAACCGTCGGACGGCACCAGTCACGGCGGGTGGACGCTGCGCCGCAGCGACGGCAACGCCATCGACCTGACCCGTACGCTCGCCGCGCAGAGCATCCGCGACGGCGAGACGCTGCACCTGGTGCCGCGCCGCACCGAGTGGCCGGAGTTGGCGTACGACGACCTGATGGAGGCCGTCGCCGACGGCGCCCGACGTCGCGGTGTCGTCTGGACCCCTTTCGCGACCCGACTGACCGGCCTGATCGTGGCCGGCGTGCTGCTCCTGCTCGGCCTCGTCGTGATCGTCACCTCCACCGAGCCCGGCTGGATCGGCGGCGCCGTCGCGCTCGGTACGGCCGCAGTGCTGCTGGCCGGCGGGATCGTGCTGTCCCGTGCGATGGCCGACTCCCTGGCCGGGGCGGTCGTCGCCGCCGCCGGGCTGCCCTACGCCTTCGTCGGCGGCGTGCTGGTCATCGGTTCCGGTGAGTCGGTCTGGGCGCTGGGCGCGCCGCACGTGCTGCTCGGCTCCGCCGTGCTGCTCCTCTCCGGCCTGCTCGGCCTGCTCGGCGTCGGGGACGCGACCCGGGTCTTCGTGGCCGCCGTGTTCGTCGGATTCTGGGGCATGGTCGGCGGGCTGCTGGCCTTCGGCTCGATGGACGCCGCCCAGGGCACCGCAGTCGTGGTCAGCGCGGTGGCCCTGCTGCTGCCGGCGATGCCGCTGCTCTCCGTACGGCTCGGGAAGATGCCGATGCCGGCGCTGCCGCGTACCGCCGAGGATCTGCTGCGAGACGAGCCGCAACCCAGGCGTGAGATCGTCTACCAGGCCACCGCCCGCGCCGACGAGGTACTCACCGGGATGATCTTCGGGGCCTTCGTCATCACCGTCAGTTGCCTGGTCGTGCTCACCGCCACCGGCGCCGTCTCCGCGCTGCTGCTGGCCGGGGTGATCTCGCTCGGCTACCTGCTGCGGGCCCGGCTGGTGTCGACCGTCCGGCACCGGGTGCCGATGCTCGCCGTCGGCCTGGCGGGGCTGGGTCTGCTGCCCCTGGTCGGCGCGGCCGACGCGTCGACCGCAGCCCGGGTGCTGGCGGTGCTGCCGGTGGCCCTGGTCGCGGCCGGGCTCG
Source organism: Micromonospora craniellae (assembly GCF_014764405.1). Taxonomy (NCBI): domain Bacteria; kingdom Bacillati; phylum Actinomycetota; class Actinomycetes; order Micromonosporales; family Micromonosporaceae; genus Micromonospora; species Micromonospora craniellae. The sequence goes on from NZ_CP061725.1 coordinate 3,655,527, forward strand.
CCGCCGCCGCCGGGCTCGCCTACAGCCGACGCCCCCCGTCACCCCGGCTGGCCCGCCTCGGCGACGTGTTGGACATCCTGCTCCAGCTCGCCATCGTGCCGGTGGCGTGCAGCGTGCTGGGCCTCTACGCGTTCATGCGCGCCATCAACGGCTGACCCTCAGGTCTGCCAGTCGAGGTCGCTGGCCTCGGCCATCGGGCCGCCTCGGATGAGTTTGACGATGGCGGAGTCGATGTCGGGGCCGACGAAGAAGTCGTCGGCCCAGTGCAGCATGAAGACGCGTCCCTGGGCGTCGACGACGAGTTCGGAGGGGCCGTCCTCGTTGTTGCCGATCGGATAGACCGGGTTGTTGAACTCCTCCACGAATTCCCGGGCGCCCTCTGTGGCCACGCCACCCAAGGTGGGATGGATAAAGCTGGTGAAACCTCCGCCTAGGTCGTCGTCATCACCGAACTGGGGGAGTCGCAGTCCGCCGAATTCGATCAGTGCGGCGCGGGCGGCGGGGGAGCATTCCAGTCCGGTGAGTTCGTCGGCGAAGCGTCGCATCCAGTGGTTCACGGCGGCGGTGGCGTCGCGGCCGGGCCGCCAGCCGGCTTTGTCCAGCACCTGCCGTACGTCCGGCGGGAAGCGTCCCTCGGCGGCGCGATGCTGTCGGTACTGCTCGGCAACCAACTGCGCAGGTAGCGATGCCCACTGTGACACGTCGCCGGTTTCGCGGTCGATGACCGCATTGGGGTAGCCGGTCGATGCCGGAGGAGCGGGTGGTCCGTGCGTGATCGGTCGTGCCGGTATTACTCGCCAGGCGACGTAGCCGAGGTCGAACTCGTACAGTTCGACCTCGGGCTCGGGGCCGGGTCGGCCGGCGGAGGCCCACTGGCGTGCGATGGCCAGGGCCTGTTCACGACTGATCATCGAACGACTCCTCGGGCTGCCGAGTTCGGTTTCGCCGGCCGGGTCCGGGTGCGGGCACCGGCTGGCCCGGCGCCCTGCATATGGTAGGCACCGCGCGGTGCGGCCCACGTGACCGTGCCGGTGTACGCCAGGGGGAGGGGTGCCATGCCGTCGCGGCGGGACCAGGTCCAGTCGTACCAGTTCTTCGTGCAACGGATGACCTCCGCGCTGGTGGCGCGCGAGCCCGACCCGGAGTCCGCGCCGTTTCGCCGGCTCGGTGGCGCCGGTTTCGCCAGCGTGATGGTGGCCGTGCTGTTCCTGGGGGCGGTCGGCGTCTACGGCCTGCTGCGCCCCGGAGGCGCCACGAAGTGGAAGGAGGGCGGTGCGGTCATCCTGGAGAAGGAGACCGGCACCCGCTACCTCTACCGGGAGGGCCGCCTGCACCCGGTGCTCAACTACGCCTCGGCCCTGCTGGCCATGGAGTCCGCAGCGCCGACAGTGTCGGTCTCCCGCAACTCGTTGGTCGGCACCCCCCGTGGCTCCCGGATCGGCATCCCGTTCGCACCGGATGCGCTGCCGGCGTCCAACCGGATCCTGGATGGACCGTGGACGCTGTGCACGCAGCCCGCCCGTAACGCCGCCGGTGGGATCGTCGCCACCACGGTGCTCACCGTCGGTCGGGCACCCGAGGGCGGGCGCGAGCCCGGCGACGCGGCGCTGCTGGTACGCGACCGCAAGACCGAGCGGCTGCACCTGGTCTGGCGTGACCACCGGTACGAGATCCGTAACGAGAAAGTCGTGCTGGAAGGGCTCACCATGAGCGCCGAGCCGGTGGTGGAGGTCGGTGGCGCCTGGCTGAACGCGCTGCCCGCCGGAGAACCGATCGCACCTCGCCGGGTCTCCGACCGGGGTGCGGCCTCGACCGCGGTGTCGAACGCCCGGATCGGTCAGGTCTTCGTGGTGGAGAGCCAGAACGCCACCCGCCAGCACTACCTGGCCGAGCGGACCCGGCTCGTGCCGCTGACCCCGGTGCAGGCGGACGTGGTGCTGGCCGACCCGGAGACTCATTCGGCGTACCCGGACGGGTCGGAGCCACGGGCACTGGAACTCGCCGCCGGCACCGCCGCCGCCGCGCCGAAGGGGGAGACGCCGGCTCAGGGCCGACACCGCGCCCCGGAGCAGCGGCCCGAGATCGCCCGACTGACCGGTGACCAGCCCGCCGTCTGTGCCGCGTACCAGCCGGACCAGGACGAACCGACGCTGCTGCTCGACGCCCAGGTGCAACCGGTACGCGAACCGGTGCGCACCGGTGAGCAGACCGGCGACGGCATTCCGCTGGCCGACCGGGTGGTGATCGCACCCGGCTTCGGCGTCCTGGTCGATGCCGTGCCCTCGCCGGACCAGCGGACCGGCACCCTCAACCTGGTCACCGACATCGGCTACCGCTATCCGCTGGCGTCGGAGGGGGTGGCGGCGATGCTCGGCTACTCGGGCGTGCAGCCGGTGCGCCTGCCCGCCAGCCTGGTGGTCCGGCTGCCCGCCGGTCCCGCCCTCGACCCGGCGATCGCCAAGCGGGCCCTCGATCCGGAGTGATCCGACCAGCCACAATGGAGGTGCGAGCCGGTCGCCCGGTCTAGCGTCGACTGGACGTGACCCGTTACCGTTCGTACGACGATGGTGCGTGAGCGCCGACTGACACGCCGCCCCCGGTGACGCGGGGCGATCGAACGAGGACGGGGGTGACTTCCGCCATGTCGATGAACACCGACACCGGCTTGATGCTGAAGACCGAGGGTGACGTCGATGCCGTCGCCGACCGGCTCACCGGCAACCTCAACTCGCTGATGGACCAGCTCGCTCCGCTGTACGACCAGTGGAAGGGTGCCGGCGCGGGATCCTTTCACCAGGTCCGTGAGCGGTTCGACCAGGACATGGCCCGGCTCAACGTCGCGCTGCGCGCGATCGCCGAAGCCGTGGGATCGGCCGGTAAGGACTACGACGTCAGCGACGAGGAGGTCCGGGCGGACATGGAAGGGGCGGGTGCGACCGCCGGCCAGATCACCGCGGCGCTGAAGCTCTGACGGGGGAGAGAAAGTCATGACGGAGATTCGGTACAACTTCGCCGGCCTCAACGCGGCGGCGGACAGCTGTGGTGGTGCGGTCCGGAACATGACCAGCGAGCTGGACGGGCTCAAGTCCGGCATCGCTCCGCTGCTCGCGACCTGGGACGGCGAAGCCCGCGAGGCGTACTTCCAGCGGCAGGGCGAGTGGGAGTCGGCCGCCAACGACCTGCGTGATCTGCTCACCCGGATCGAGCGGGCGCTGCGCGAGTCGGCGGGCAAGATGCAGGCCCGCGAGGCGGCGAACCGGCAGAAGTTCGGCGGCTGACCCCGCCACCCCGAGTGACAGCTCGACGGCCCGGCCCTGTGCCGGGCCGTCGGTGTTCCCGGTCCGGTCAGCGGCGTGGCGTCGAGGTCGGTACCCGGAAGAACGCCTCCTCGGGCTCGTCGAGCTCGGGCGTCGGAGCGGGTGGCGTGGACGGCCGGGTGGGCTGCCAACGGGTGCGGCGGCCGCGCGGCAGCAACGCCGCGAGCACCGCCACACCGACCGCGAGCACCGCCAGCGGCAGGCCGATCCAGAGTGCCCACCGGCCGAAGACAGCCCACCGTTCGGCGCGGGCCACCGCAGCGGCGTCGTAGGGCACGTCGGGCAGTGGAGGCTGGGCCACCGGTGACGCGGTGGTCAGTCGCTCGGTGACGGCACGGTACGGATTGACCACCCCACCGCCGTAGCCGGCCTCGGCGTCGCCGCGGGCCGGGTCGGCCGTGGCCAGGATGCGTCGGGTGACCTCCTTGGCCGACAGGTTCGGCTCCGCCGAGCGGATCAGCGCGGCGGTGGCGCTCACCATCGGGGCGGCGAAGCTGGTGCCGTCCCAGACGCTGTGCCCGAACACGCGGGTGGCGGCCACCACCGCCCCGCCCGGGGCGACGACGTCCACGTACGGTCCGATCTGGGACTGCCTGATCCGGGCCCCGTTCTGGTCGACGGCGCCCACGCCGATCACCCCGTCGAAGTCGGCCGGGTACGGCACCGGGTCGGGACGGGCACCGTCCTGGTGCTGGTTGCCGGCGGCGGCCACCAGCACGACGTCCCGATCCACCGCGTACTTGACGGCCTGCTCGACGTCCTCGTCCCAGTAGTAGAGCGTCACCGACATGTTGATGACCTTGGCACCTTCGTCGACCGCCCGCCGGATCGCCCGGGCGAAGACCTCGCCGGTCACGGTGTCGCCGCCGGTCGCGGCCCGATCGTTGGCGTTGCGCTCACTGACCCGGATCGGCACGATCGTGGCGCCCGGGGCGAGGCCGTAGAATCCGACTCCCTCCATCTGGCCGGCCGCGATGATGCTGGCCACGGCGGTGCCGTGGGAGACACAGTCCACATCGCCTCCCGGCGCGCCGCGCAACGCGTCGAAGCCGGTGGCCACCCGTCCGGCCATCTGCGGATGGGTGCTGTCCGTGCCGGAGTCGATCACCGCGACCTTCACTCGCGCGCCGGTGCTGAACGGCCAGACCCGCTGCGGCGCCAACCACCGCTGGTGCCACGGGGTCTCGATGTTCATCTCTCCCGGATCGCTCGGATTCCGGCAAATCGGCGGGTCGGCCCGGGCCGGAGTCGGGGCGGGCGCGGTCACCATCGTGGCCAGGACGGCTCCCACGAGGGCGAACGCCGCCATCGGACGGTCACGGAACATCGCCTGCCCACCTCCCGTCGACCGGTGCCGGTGCATCCTAACGACGCTCGGCCACAGACCGGCCACCCCGATGTCGCGCCCATTCAGTATGGTCGAGTCGCCAGGCCCAATGCGCGGGTGAGACGTGGACTCGGGCGGCAGGGGCGGACGTGCACGGCAGGAAGTGGACGTGCGCGGGGAGGGACACGCGATGGACGTACAGGCGCTACGCGCGCGTGCCGACGAACTGATGGCGCAGTTCGAGCGGATGCGCTCCGGTGTGGGCGATCTCCAACAGAAGATCAAGGCGGTGAAGGCCACGGTCACCTCCGACGACGGCCTGGTCACCGTGACGGCCGGGCCCCGTGGACAGGTGACGAAGGTCGAGTTCGACCCCCGCATCTATCGCCGGCCGGATTCCAAGGAGCTCTCCGCCACGGTCACCGAGACGATCCGCCGAGCGAGCGAGAAGGCCATGGCCGAGGTCGAGCAACTCCTCAAGCCGTACGTTCCGGACAGCCAGTTCCAGGCCTACATCGACCACGATCTCGACGGCATCTTCCGTCAGTTGGACAGTGACCTGCCCGGGGAGGAGAAGCGGTGAGCGAACTGCGCGAGACCTTCGTCAGGCCCGACGCGGCCCTGGACGGTGCCGACCAGCTCAGCGCCGCCGGCGCTGCGCTGGCCACGCGTTTCCGGAATGCCGCCGCGAGGATCGAGACGCTCAACGGCGGCCGTCCGTGGGGCGACGACGAGGCGGGCAACGAGTTCAACAAGAACTACCTCGGCGGCGAGAGCCAGCCGGCGCAGAAGGTCCTCGACATGGGTCATGGTCTGGTGCCGGTGGTGGATTTGCTGGGCCCGACCGTCAAGGGTGCGGTCGAGGGCTCCGTCGACGTCGACGACATGACGCGGACGCTGTTCGGCGGCGAAGACAAGTAGCCGGCGGCCGTACACGGGTCGACATCGGACGGAGGAGCGCGCGGGGTGGGGGTACCCAATCCCAGGAACTCGCTGGGCGAGTACGCGTGGGTCTGGGACGCCATCTGCTGGGTCAGCGCGGGCGAGGCATGGCCCAGCGGCGACGAGGACCAGATGCGCGAACTCGCCGACGCCTGGCAGGAGATGGCGGACGCGATCGGCGAGGCGCTGGGCGCGGCCGACCCGGCGGTCATGAAGATCCTGCAAGCCTGGGGCGGCGGTGCCGGCGAGGCGTTCGGTGGGCTGTGGAACCAGGTCGCCGTCGACCCGAACAACGGCCTGCCACTGATGCAGGAGGTCGCCGCGGCGTTTGCCGCCGGCACCGACCAGGCCGCCCTGGAGATCGAGTACGCCAAGCTGACCGTGCTCATCGCGGTCTTCATCACCGTCATCGCGGTCTTCGTCGCCCTGCTCATGGCCTGGCTGGGTGGTGTGTCGGCCACGGCGATTCCGGGCATCCTGGCGGCCGGCCGGCAGGCCGTGACGATCGCCTTTCGCCGGTTGCTCGCCCAGATAGGCCGGCACCTGCTCACCCGCGCCGGCATGCAGGCGGCCCTGCGAACCGCCGGCACCCGGCTCGGGCAGATCGTCAGCACTCAGGGATTCCGCCAGGGGATGACCCAGCTCGGACTGGAACTGGTCCAGGAGATCGGCGAAGAGCTGATCATCGACGTGGGCGCCCAGGCGTACCAGATGCACACCGGCGAGCGGCAGCAGTGGGACGGCAACCGGACGCTGACCGCCGGAGTGGGCGGCGCGATCGGCGGTGTGCTGGGCACCGGCATGAACTTCGCCGGACGCCGGATGGCACCGCACATGCCCTTCTCGTTCCGCCCTTCCCAGCTGTCCTTCCCGGGCAGTGGGGTGGTCCGCTGGGGCACCACCAGCATTGCCTCCGGCTTGCAGAACGCCGTCGTCTCGCCGGCGGCCAGCGTGCTCGCCAACGGCATGGTCAACGGACAGTGGGCGATGCCGGGCGCGGACGCGTTCATCGGCGGATTCACCAGCGGCGCCGGCCGTACCGGGTTGACCATGATCGGCAGCAGCCTGGGCAACGTGGGTGCGAACGTCACCAACTGGGGCCTCGGCAGGCCGGGTGCAGACTTCAATCCCGGTGCCGGTCTCCCGGCGGACGGGATCAATCCGTCCCTGAATGTGGGCAACACCAACGGCCTCGGCAACGTCGGCGGCGTCAACGGCGGCGCGGGCACCGGCTCGGCCGGAGCCGGCTCCACGAGCAGTGGTGCCACAGGCGGCGCCAACGGCGGCAGTTCCACCGGTGCGACGTCGGGAAGCGGCTCCGGCACCACCGGCTCGACGAGCACCGACACCAGTGGTGCGGCGTCCGGCGCGACCGGCAACACCAGTGCCGATTCCGGCGCCACGGTCACCGGTGGCGCCGACGGTGCGCTGAACGTCCCCGGCGACGGGAACATCGACACCACTCCCGTAGACACCGTGCCGGACAGTGGCTCAGGCTCGATCAGCCTCGCGCCGCCTACCGCCGACGCGGCGGTCACCTCGCCGGCCGACACCTCGGCGGTCCCGTCGGCCGACGGGGCTACGACGGGTGCTCCGGCCACGACGGACAGCGTGACCGGAACTCCGGCCGGTGTCGTCGCCGAGGGCCCGGCCACGGCGCCTGCCGGCGACATCGCCGCTACGAGCCCACCCGCCAGCGACACCACTACGCAGCGTGTCCCGGACGGGCAGGTCGCCCCGACCCCCGACTCGGTCGGTACCGACCGGCTCGGCAGCGGCTCGACCGATCAGGCCAGCGGTGGACCGGTGACGGCTCCAGGGCCGGAAGCGGGTACCACCACACTCGGAGACGGCACGGCCGGACCCGCCCGCAGCGTGACCGAGACACCCACCACGGACGGCTTCACCGACACCAGTTCTGTCGATGTTCGCGCCGATCCCACCGTCGCGGACACGCCACCAGCCGTGCTTCCCGGAAACTCGGTCACCGCGCCGCCGGTCGCTCAGACGCCGGGCAACGTCGCTCCGACGGTCCCGTCCGCCGCGAACTCGGCTCCCCCGGTCGGACCTACGGTGTCCACCGGTCCCCAGGTGGTGGCGGGCCCCAATACCGCACCGCCGGCCAACACCGCACCGCCGACGACCGGCGCGAACAATGCGGCCACCACCACTGCGCCCAGCACCACCAACCCCACCGCGCAGCCGGCGGCGAACCGTACGCCTCCGGTCGGGCCGACCGTCAATCCGGCGGCGGCGAACTCGGCCGGCTCGGTATCGCTGTCCCCGTCCACCGGCCCGACCTCCACCAGCCCCAACCAGCCTGCCACCGGCCCCCAGCAGAGCGCCCCCCACCAGCAGGCCACTCCGGCCCAGGGCGTGCCGGCCCAGCAGGACACCACGAGCCGCCCGGACAACCGACCCGCTCCGGGCCGGACGGACGCGGGTGTGCCGGCCGCACCCACGGTGCCGACCCAGACGGCCGGCAGCGATCCGGCAGCCACCACCGTCGACACCAGCGGGCCGACCGCTCCCGACACCGCAGGCGACCCTGCGATGGGGCGGACCGACCAGGTCTCGCAGACCGACGGGCCGGTCGTGGTCCCGGTGCCGGCCAGCACCGGAAGTACCGTCAACAGCGGGCGGGTCGGGCCGGTGGGACCGGGTACGGACACCGGGCAGGTGAACCCGGACACCCTCAGGCGGTCGGACTCACCGACCGGCCGCAGTACGCACAGCTGGCAGCTCGATCCGACATCGGTGGATGGTGACCCTGCAGGTCCAGATGCTCAACGCAGCCTCGTAGAGGCTTCGCGGACGCTGGCCGAGACCGTCCGAAGGGCGATCAAGAGCGCGGTTGTTTCCAAGAGCAAACAACCGGGCATGGCTGGAGCGTTACTCATGCCCGGTGGTGTCATTACGACCCACACCAGCATGACTGCAGACAGGAGCACCAGTCCTCCAACGCAGCCTGCAGTGCACCCCCTTGCCCAGGCTGCGCTTGATCGTATTGCAGCGCAACTCGGTAAAGGAAAGGGAGGAGGCCACGGGAAATGTGCCGAGGTAGCTCTGGTTTCCGATCAGCTTTACCAGATCGAGCAGCAGTGGCGCGACGCGGGAAAACCCGGCGCCTTTGAGCAATACGCGCTGACAGCTCTGGACGGCGCCAAGATCGTCACCCATCAGGTTAAGTCCGCATGGGTAGATGGTGTCCCCTATGAACTCGGGCACTATCGGCCGCCTTGCCGGTCCTGCGCACACTTTCTTCCGCAGTTCAATGTAGAGCCATTAACAGACTCAAAACGGAGCGTCGATACATATCAACCACCGGTGCCCGGATTGGTGGGTAACGGACGACCGCTGAGCGAGACTCGACCTTATGGTCGACCGGAGGGTCTGGTAGCGCCGCAGCAGGCCGACCAGGATGCTCTAGCCGATGCCGTGCCCCGAGAACAGGTAACCGGACGCCCGACGCCCTACCCAGATCCCCGTCTTGGAGTTTGGGCGGGACTACTGAACGACGGTGGTCCCACGGTGCCAGGCCGGAGTACGAATTGCGCGGACGTCGGCCTTTCTGTCCTTTCAACCTGGTACGGCCGTCCAGAAGTGGCAGCGCTGACGGAACCTTCGGCAGAGGCGGAGCTTGGCAGTACTGCTCGTCAGGAGCAGGCATTGCAGGCACGCTTCTCCCATCAGGGAAGCGGCAATACGGCACTGGAGGCCGTTGCGGCGCGGCTTCTTGAGGCGGGACCCGGCTCGGCGGCCCTGGTCGCGGCCAACCTTTCGGATTCAAACGAGCGTGGGCACACATGGAACGCCGTCAACCATGAGGGCACGATCATCTGGCTCGATGGCCAAAACGCGACCTTGTCTGACGGTGGGCCTCTGTACGCCGACACAGCAGGCGACGTCTGGGCCATCGTGCTCGACGCTGAGGGCGACCCGGTCCTGCCGGCCCAGACCGACGGCACCACGAGCGCGGTCCTACCGCCGGATTCGACTGCGTCGGACGACGGGCCGAGGATCGAGCAGAGCATCGATCCGGCGTCGGTGGTCGACCCGAGATTCACTGATCCGAACGCCGCGATCTGGCCCGACATGCAGGGCTGGCCGATGCCGGACACGCGGCAGTACGGGCCGGAGCAACTGGCGCCGTTGGAGGATCCGCGCTACCAGGACGACGTCGCGGACAGCCTGTGGACTCCCGAGGGGTACGCGGTCTTCGCCGACCCGTCCACCCACCCGTACGGGCGGTTGATCAACGACGGTGGGCCGGACCAGCAAGGGCGGAGCAACAACTGCGTCGACTCCACGCTCGCCGCGCTGGCCAGCTTCTTCGGTGATCCGCAGGTGTCCCATCCGCGCTGGCCGGATCGGCTCGACGACGGTTCCATCGAGACCGAGTTGGGGGAACTGGGCGGTGCCGACCGGATCGCGAGTTGGATCGGCGGCGACTGGGTCGGCGACCGTGCCAACGACTCGATGCCGGGTACGCCCGCCGAGCGGGCCGACGCTGTGGCCGACCGGTACGCGCAGCTCTACCAGAGCGTGCGGGACGCGGGGCCGGGCGCCGCTGCGGTCGTCGTGGTGGACTGGGTACGGTTCGGCGAGGACGCCGCTCCGCGGCTCGACGCCGACGGCCACACCCAGGCTGCCGCCCAGCACGCGTTCCTGCTGGTGTACCCGGAGAGCGCGGACGGCCCGGTGTGGTGGGACCCCTTGTACGCGAGCACCATCACCGACCCGCTCCCCGGGGACTATGTTGGACTGACGCACAACCTGTGGTCGATGGAGGTGCACCCCGGCTATGCCGATGAGCAGGGAGGAAGCCCGGCAGTTGATGACTCGGCTGCTCGGGACGGACAACCCGGTGGTGGTCTTCCCGTTCGAGTTCGGCTGGGCGGCCCAGGAGACGCTCTCCCCACAGCAGCAGGCGCAGGGCCGACAGTTGGGGCAGGGGGTCTTCATCATCGACCAGACGGGGGTGGTGACCGCGCATCCCAGCCTGCCGCCACCGCTGGTCATGAAGCGGTACACGGCGGCCCGCCGGGAGGGCCGGATCACCGGCCGCCAGGTCTGGCCGACTCCGGACCGGACGGACTGAGCGACCCCGGCGCACCGACGCCGGACGAGACCAGTTCGGCACTGCCCGACACCGATCTCAGGTTGTCGGAGACGCGGCGGATCGGCCCGGGGGAGTTGGCACCGCTGGAGCAGCCCGGCTATCAGTCGAACGTCGAGCAGAGTCTACGGACACCCGAGGGATACGCGCTGTTCGCCGACCCGTCGACGCATGCCTACGGCCGGTTGATCAACGATGGTGGTCCGGACCAGCCGGGACGGGCCAACAACTGCCTCGACTCCTCGCTGGCGGCCCTGTCCAGCTTCTACGGTGACCCGCAGGTCTCCCTCCCCCGCTGGCCCGACGTCCGCGCGGACGGGTCGATCGAGACCCTGGCCGGGGAGGCGAGCGGTCTCGACCGTGCCGAGGCGTGGCTCGGCGCCGACTGGTCCGGCGGCTCGGCAGAGCTGCCCACCACGCCGACCGAGAACGCGGCGGCGGTCGCCGAGCAGTACGCGCAGCTCCACCAGTGGGTCGCGGAGGCGGGTCCGGGCACGGCGGTCCTGGTCGTGGTCGAATGGCACAGAACGGATCCGAGCACCGGGGAAGTCGTACTCGACGAAGGGCACGTCCAGGCCGGGGATTCGCACTCCCTGGTCGTAGTGCATCCGGAGGGTGCCGACGGGCCGGTCTGGTGGGATCCGCAACGGGGGATGACGTGGCCGCAACCCCCAGCGGCGTACATGGCACAGACGTACGCGCTGTGGGCGATGGTGCCGTCGGTGGAAGGGGGTCCGGGTGACACAGGACGAGGCGCTGGCACTGATCAAACGCCTGCTGGGCACGCCGAACGAGATCGAACTGCATCCGTTCGAGTTCGGTTGGCTGGCGAAGGAGCAACTGTCGCCACCGGAACGGGCCCAGGGCCGGCAATTGGGCCACGGGAGCTACATAGTCGATCGGACTGGAGTGGTCACGGCACAGATGAGTCTGCCGGTGCCATTGTTGATCATGGAGTACACGCAGGCCCGCCGGGAGGGCCGGATCACCGGCCGCCAGGTCTGGCCGACTCCGACGGCCTGACCGACGCCGGTCCCGCGCCGTCGCTGCCGGACAGCCGGCGGTACGGGCCGGGTGAGCTGGCCCCACTGGAGGATCCACGCTTTCAGGACGTCCTGGCCGCGAGCCTTGCCACACCGGAGGGGTACGCCGCCTTCGCGGACCCGTCCACCCACCCGTACGGGCAGTTGGTCAACGATGGCGGGCCGGAGCAGCCAGGCCGGGCCAACAACTGCCTCGACGCGTCGCTGGCGGCCCTGGCCAGCTTCCACGGCGACCCGCAGGTGTCGGTGCCCCGCTGGGCGGACCGGGCCGACGACGGCACGATCGACCGGGTCTCCGGCGAGCGGGGCGGCCTGGTTCGGGCCGAGGCGTGGATCGGCGGGGACTGGATCGGTGGGCCGGGCAACCTGCCCACCGACCTGTCGGCCCGTACCGAGGCGGTCGCCGACCAGTACGCCGACCTCTACCGGCAGGTGGCGGAGGCCGGTCCCGGCACGTCGGCGCTCGTGGTGGCCGACTGGCTGTACGTCGACGCTGCGGGGCAGCCCGTCCTGGATGCCAACGGCCAACTGGAGATCGACGGCGCCCACGCGTTCGTGATCGTCTTCCCGGTCGGTGCCGACGCGCCGGTGTGGTGGGATCCGCAGAGCGGGTCGACGTCGGCGGACATGCCGGCCGCAGACATCCGGGAAACCCATGCCCTCTGGGCGATGATGGTGCCTGACGGAGAGGGACGAGTTGACCGAGGACGAGGCGCTGACCCTGATCAGCCGGCTTTTGGCGACCCCGAATCCGATCGTGCTCCGGGAGTTCGAGTTCGGCTGGCTGGCCCGGGAGAGACTCTCGGAGCAGGAACGGGCCTCGGGGACGCACGTGGGCCAGGGGAGCTACATCATCGACCGCTCGGGAGTGATCACCGTTCATCCCAGCCTGCCGCCCCGGCGGGTCATGCAGGAGTACGCCCAGGCGCGACGAGAGGGACGGATCAAGGGCCGGCAGGTGTGGCCCGAGGTGGAACCGACAGCCTGACCGGACCTGCCGACCGGGCCGAGGTCGGCGATGCCCGGGCGTACGGCGGCCGGGCAGGCCCGGTGATCACCGCGAGTGCGCTGCCGGGTACCGACTTCCACGGCCAGGGCCGGGCGGAACCCGACCCGGACGCGGTCCTGGACCGGGCCCGTGCGGTGGCCGGCCAGGTGGCCTCCCACGCGGGGGTGTCCGAGGTCCAGGCCCGCCCGGACGGTACGTACCAGGTGACCCGGGCCGATGGCAGCACCTTTGCGATGCGCTTGGCCAGTGGGCCGGTCGCGGACGGCGCGGTGGCGACCGGCCGGTTCGGCAGCGACGGCGTGGCCGTGGTGACGCTCTCGGACCGGGCCGCCGACCGGGTCGTCGAGCGGGGGCTGGCGCACGAGGTGGCCGAGCTGTCGGCCCTCGGGCGACCGGTGGATACGGGGACACCGACGGTGGTCCCGCTCTCGCCCGCCGACCTCGCCGAGTTGCGTACCGCCGCGCATCAGGTGGCCGCCGCCGATCGTTGGTCGCTGGGTGCCGCCCGGCGGGAACTGGCTGCGGTGATCGACCGCCTGGGTCTGCGCGACGGCATGCTCGGCGCGGAGCAGCGCCTGACCGGAGTGCCGGATGCGACGCGGACCGCCCTGACCGAGGTGTACCCGGACTGGTACACCGACCGCAAGTGCAGATCGATGGACCGCCTGCCCGCCGCGCCGACCAGCGACCCCCGTCCGACCGGTCTGCCCCGGCTGCGTACCTATGTGATCACCCACTTCTCCACCAACTCGGTGCTCACCGCGTTGGCGGTGAAGCTGACCCTGGATCTCGGCCGGCCGGAGCTGGCACTGATGCTCGGCGTCGGTGGGGCGATCGGCGCGGTCGCCACCGGCCCGGCGAAATGGCTGGCGAAGCGGGCCGGGCTGGCCGCCGAGGACCGTCGGGCCCGGCACGACAAGCGTCAGGAGGTCCGCGACGCGGTCGACTCCGAGGTCACCACGGGCCGCGAGGTCGCCGGCCGGGCCGACGACGTGGGAGCACCGATCCGGGTGGCCGACTCGGCGACCTCCCGGCTGGAAGGCCAGGTCGAGGCGCTCGGACAGCGGCTCGACGCCGGGGAGCGGCGCCGTCGACTGATCGGTCGGCCGCGACGCTTCGGCCCGCCGGATCCCGGCCCGTCGGCGGGCATCGCCCCGGCACCGACGACCAGCAAGTCAGGCGACCCGTCCACGACGGCGGCTTCCCCCGACCCGGTCGGCCTCACCCCGCACGAGCAGGGGCGCCTCGCCGAGTTGCGGACTCTCGCCGCGCAACGCGCCGCCGGGTCCATCTACGCCCGCCCCCGGGCGACCCGCGAGATCCGGGCCCTGCTCGACGCGCTCGGCCTGCGGCATGGCACGCCCGGTGTGGAGCAGCGCCGAGACCTGCTTCCGGACGACCTCCGGTCGCTGGCGGACCGCTTCGGCGGCTCCCGTGTCGCGGCGGTGCGGGAGCGGGCGGCGATGGTCGTCGACGGGCGAGCGGCCGAAGGGGAACGACCGGGCAAGGTCTCACCCTGGTGGATGGGCACCGTGGAGAACACGCCGAGCGCGCTCGCCGCAGGCAGCATCGCCCTCGTCGGTGCCCTGATCGGTCAACTGCGGCTCGGTTGGTTCGCGATCACCGCCGGTCTGACCGCGACGGCCGGTGGGGCCGTGGTCGACCCGATCATGGCCCGCCGTGAGGCGGCGGCCAAGGACGCCCGCGACACCTGGGACAAGGGCACACCGGCGATTCCGGCCGACGCCCAGCTGAAGCAGCTGACCGAGGCAGTGGCGGGGCCGGTGGATCTGGTGACGGACCGGGTCGCCGACGTCACCCGTCGCGCGGCCGACCTGGAGCAGCGAGTGGCCGACCTGGATCGGCGGCTGGCCGAGTCGCACCGCCGCCACGGGGCCGCCGACTCGTTCCGGCGCCTGCTCTTCGGCGACCCGGCCTGGGCGGGGCTCGCCACCCCCGATGCCACGTCCTCGGTCCGACCCGGCGACCCGGCGGGTGGCACGACCACCGCTGACCCGTCGAACAGCACCCGCGATCCCGCCGACGCGGAGGCGCTCAGGCAGCTCACCGAGCTGGCGGCTCGGCTCGATGCCGCCCACGGTCTGGCGCGGATCCCGCACGCCCGTCACCTGCGGGCGCTGTTGAATGAACTCGGCCTGCGTGACGGCACTCCCGGGGCGGAGCAGCGTCGCGAGCACCTGCCGGCCGAACTGCGCCCGGTCGCAGACCGCCACGCCCGTCGGCTGCTGGCCGACCGGATGGCGCGGATCTTCGGCGGCCGACCGGCCGACGCCACGGACAGCGACGCACGGCCGAGCAACGTGCCGAAGGCCGGTGTGTACGCGGTGGAACAGACCCCCGGGCCGCTGGTGCAGGCCGCCACCACCGTCGGCCTGGCGGGCGTGGTCCAGGTCGCGGCCGGGGCGGGGCCGTTGAACATGGCGGCCGGCGGGGTGCTCGGCTCGGTACGTGACCTGGCGCTGAAACGGATGGAGACCAGCGTCAAGGACGCCCGCCGCAAGTGGGACCTGGACCATCCGAACCCGGTAGGGGACTCGTCGGCAGGCGTGGAACGGCTCGCTGCTCCGGCCAAGGCCGTCGTCACCGACGCGGCCCGTCGGCTCCGGGTGGCGGTGGCGAACCTCGACCGGGTCGCCTCGTCGGTCGACCGGCTGGCGGCACGCCGCTCGGCGATCGGATCGCCGGCACCGACCCCGTCGCCGTCCCGCGACGGCGACACCACTGCGGCCGAAGGCTCGGACGTCCTCAGTCGGGCCGACTCGTGGGAACTGCGGGTCGCCATGCGCCACGTAGAGAACGCCGATGCGATGTCCCTCAAGCCCGCCCTGCGCGAGTTGTACGCGGTCATCGACCGGCTCGGGTTGCGTGAGGGCATGATCGGCCGCGCGGACCGGATGGCCCAGTTGTCGCCGGAGGCCCTCCAGGTGGTCGTCGACAACGGCGGTGACCGGGCCAGCCGGTCGGTCCGGCTCCGGACGCTGCGCGCCGAACAGCGGTCCTCCAACAATGAGCGTCCGCCGGGCGTGCCGCGTCTGCGGACCTACCTACATGCCAGCTTCGCCACGACCGGTCTGGCCGGTGCGGGGGGTACCGCGATCGCGTTCGCCCTGTCGAGTCCGCTCGCCCCGATCATCCCGGTCGCCGCGCTCGTCGCCGCTCCGGTGATCGGCACCGCGAAGTGGTACGCGAAACGTGCCAGCCTGGCGGCCGACGACGTCCGGACCCGGTTCGACGAACGCAGCGACGCCCGGTCGGCCGCCGACAAGGTGGACCAGGTCG
This sequence comes from Micromonospora craniellae, assembly GCF_014764405.1. Lineage (NCBI taxonomy): Bacteria > Bacillati > Actinomycetota > Actinomycetes > Micromonosporales > Micromonosporaceae > Micromonospora > Micromonospora craniellae. Next base: position 3,671,584 of record NZ_CP061725.1, read on the forward strand.
TCGACCGGTTGCAGGAGCCGGTCAAAGAGCTCGAACAGGCGACCGCCGACCTGGAGGCCCGGCTCGACGTGGTCGAGTCGGCGGCGGATCGGCTCACCGAGCGACTGGCCGGGGCACATCAGCGCAACGGCGTGCTCGGACGCCTTTTCAACGTCTTCACCCGCTCCACGGACCCGACCGGCACGCATCCGACCGGCACGCATCCGACCGGCACGGACCCGCCCGGCACGGACCCGCCCGGCACGGACCCGACCGGCACGGACCCGACCGGCACGCACCCGCCCGGCACGGACCCGCCCGGCAGTCGGCCGGACGCCGGGACCGACCCGGACTCGGGCCGGATCACTGCGGCTGCCGTGCCGAACTCCGGGTTCCACGGACTGGGCCGGCCGACCGCCAACCCGACCGCCGTACTCGACCTGGCACGAGCCGCCCTGCCCCGGATCGCGCCGTACGCGCAGGTGGACGCGGTGGTGCAGGTCGGGCCGGACCTGTTCGAGATCCACGCGGCCGGGCAGTACCCGCTGACGGTGCGCCTCACCAGTGGTCCGTTGACCGACGCAGTGGTGGCCCAGTCGACCCGCAACCCCGACGGGACCTTCACCGTCACCGTGTCGGACCGGGCCGCCAGCCGGACCGTGGCGCGGGCGCTCGCGCACGAGGTGGCCGAACTGGTCGCCCTGCACGAGTCCGGGCGGGCATTCGTCGGGCCACTGGATCCGGGCAACGTGGACGGCCGGATCGACCCGGCCGGGCTCACCGCTCACGACCAGGGACGGATGGCCGAGATCCGCCTGCTCGCCGCTGTCTACGGCACCGGCGATCCGGCCAACCGTCTCGCCGTACGCGCCGAGATCGACGCCCTTACCAGCCACCTCGGCCTACGGGTGGGCGACCCGGACGTACGGGCCCGTTGGGCACTGCTCCCCCGTGACGTGCTGGCCCACCTGATGCAACTCAGTGTGCCCGCACTCGGCCCCGACGCGGTGTCGGCGGTGCTGGCGGGCGCACCGACCCTCACCGAGGTCGAGCAGGTTCGGATGATCGACTACCGGGTCCGGCTGGCCCCGGACTCTCAGGTGCCGCAGCAGGCGGAGCTGGACGCCCGGTTGCGCGAGTTGGCCGCCGAGGCCGAGCACACGCAGTCCGGTATGCCCCGGATGCCGGCCTTCGCCGGTCAGATCGTCGGCCTGCCCCAGGCACAGCTCGACCGGATCCGGGCGGTCGACACGCGCCTGGCCGAACGGCTCGCCGTCGAGGGTGTCTACGTCGACGCGACCGGCCGTTACGACCTGCGTCCGTACATGGTGGACGGCGTTCCGGCGATCGACCTCGGTGCCGCCCGTCCGGCCTTCGACCTGACCACCGAGGAGGGCCGGCGGGCCCAACTGCACGAGGACCGGCAGCGGTCCGGGGCCGCGCTGCGCGGGCTGCACGGCGACCGGGCCGCGACCCTGCTCGCCGACCACGACTTCCTCTACCAGGGCACGGCCCGGTGGATGGGGCTGGTGCCCGATGTCCTGACCGACGCGCTGCGCAGCATCACCCCCGTGCCACGGGGCACCGTCGCCGCCGCCGAGACCGCCCCGGCCCAGGGACCGTCCGGCGATGTCGCGGTCACCGCCGACCGGGTGACCCTCCCAGCCGAGAAGGGGGGCAGCGGCGGACCGGTCTTCCAGCCGAACCCGGACGGCTCGGTGGACGTGCTGCTGCACGAGACCGGCGGGCCGGGTAGCACGGTCACCCCCACCGGACGGGGGCTACGGGTCACCGTGTTCCCGGACGTACCCGTGCACGCTTCCTCGAACGGACGGAGCGCGTACGCCGACCAGTCGACGGTCGGCACATCCTGGGCGTCACTGCTGGAGAAGGCGATCGCGGCGGTCGACCGCACCTGGACCCCACAGCGCCACGACCAGTGGCAGCAACAGTGGAGCGCCCGGCCCGGTGTGGACGCCACCCAGGCCGCCCCACTCGGCTACGCCCGGCTGGGCGGCGGCAGCACCCGGCATGTGCAGGCAGAACTCCTCAGCCAGCTCACCGGCATGCCGACCGGGGTTGGCCGACTCGACCCGACGCCTGGACGGGAGGCCACCGCGGAGGCCCGACTGGCCGAGCTGCTCGCCGCCGGCAGCCCGGTGATCACCGGGACGCGTCCCGCCAAGAGCTACGAGTCGTACCCGGACGGCAAGCCCCCCCACGGGCTCTACGCCGGGCACGCCTACGAGGTCGTGTCGGTGGCCGACGGCGAGGTGCGGTTGCGCAACCCGTGGAACCGCAGCCACCCCTCGCCGATGCCGATCCGCGACTTCCTCAACCTGATGAGTCCCACGTACGCGCACGTCGAACTGGCGCGCAGCACGGTCGCCGCGCTGCCGGACTCCGAGTTTCACGGGCACGGTCGACCGGCGGCCGATCCCACAGCGGTCCTGGACCGGGCCCGGCTGGTGCTGCCCACCCTCGCCGAACCGATCGGCGCGACGCAGGTCACCGCCGTCGGCCCGGGCGTCTTCGAGATACGGGCCGACGGCCTGGACCCCCTGCCCGTCCGGGTGACGACCGGCGAGCTGGCCACCGGCACGGTGGCGCAGACGACCCGCAACCTGGACGGCACCTTCACCCTGACCGTCTCCGACCGGGCCGCCGACAGCGTGGTCGACCGCGCGTTGGCGCACGAGACCGCCGAACTGTTGGCTCGGCACGAGACCGGCGACGCCCAGGTCGGCCTCTTCGACCAGGACGCCGCCGACGGGCCGATCGACCCGGCCGGCCTCACCGCCTCCGACCGGGGGCGGCTGGCCGAGCTGCGCCTGATGTCCGCCTGGTACGCGCAGGCCGAACCCGCCGCCCGGGTGGCACTGCGCGCCGAGATCGATACGCTGGTCGAGCATCTGGGCCTGCGCTGGGGTACACCGGACGCGGGCGCACGCCTGGCGGTCCTGCCCGGTGACGTCTGGCACCACGTGATGACGCTCAGCCTGCCGGCGATGACACCGGAGACGGTGAACGACGTCCTGGCGTACCAACCCGATCCGACGCTCGTCGAGCGGTACCGTGCGATCGACTACCGCGATCATCTGGCCCCGGGCTTCCGGCCGCCGCCGGAGGCTGCCGAGCTGACCGCGAAGCTGCGCGAGCTGGCCGTGCACGGGGAGCAGAGCCAGTCCTCGATGCCCCGGATGCCCGCCCTGGCCGGGCAACTCATCGGCCTGCCGCCGAGCCTGTTGGAGCAGATCCGCCAGGTTGATCCACGGTTGGCCGACCGGGTGGCCGCCGAAGGCGTCTACGTCGACCTGACCGGCCGTTTCGACCTGCGCCCGTACGCCCTCGACGGCGCACCGGAATTCACACTCATCGCGTCGGCGCCCGCGTACGACCTGAGCACCCCGGCTGGCCGCCAGGCGCTTCTGGCCGAGGACCGGGTTCGCATCGACGCCGCCTTCCGGGCCGCCTACGGGACGAATCCCGCCGCGATGGCCGTACTCACCACCCACGCCTTCCACTACCAGACCGACGCGCGGCGGATGGCGCTGGTGCCGAACGCGCTTACCGAGGCGCTGCGGTCGATGATGCCGCCCGAACCGGTGGCCGAGGTCGAATCCACTCCGACCGTGACCACCGGCGAGGTCACCGTGGTCGCCGACCGGGTCACCCTGCCCGACCCTGTTCCCCGACGCCCCGTCGAGTACGGGCGACCGATGGATGCCCGGACCGGGCAACCGGTACCGGTCTTCGACGGTCCACCCCGCCGCGAGCAGGTACGGCAGGGCATGCTCGGTGACTGCGGAATCCTCGCCAGCATCGCTGGAGTCGCCGGTCACCGGCCGGACGCGCTGGCGCAGCTCTTCCGGACGAACCCGGACGGCACCGTCGACGTGCTGCTGCACGAGAGCACCCTGCTCGGTGAGGCGATGGTGCCCACCGGTCGTCTGCTGCGCATCACGGTGCACCCTGATGTACCTCTGCAATCCGTCGCCGCCGGATCGACGGCCTACGCCGACCAGTCCCTGAACGGGTCGTCCTGGGCCTCCCTGCTCGAGAAGGCCCTGGCGGCCGTCGACCGGACCTGGAGCGCGGAACAACGCCAGCAGTGGCAGTCCAACTGGCTGCTCTGGCACAGCCCGAACGACCCGCACCAGGCGGTGCCGACCGGCTATGCGCGACTGAACGTCGGCAGCACCCCAGACATGCAGGCGCAACTGTTGGCCCAGCTCACGGGTGCTCCCAGTCGGGCGTCGACGTTCGACGCCCGGCCCGGACAGGAGGCTGCGGTCGCGGCGCGACTCGGCGAACTGCTGGCCGCCGGCAGTCCGATCATCACCGGCACGCTGCCGAAGCGGGACTACCCGACGGAGATCCGTCATCAGCTCCCGTTCGGCCTGGTGCCCGGCCACGCGTACGAAGTGGTTGCGGTCGCTGATGGTCGCGTGTCGTTACGAAATCCGTGGAACTTCGATCATCCGGCGGCGATGTCGATCCGCGACTTCCTACAACTGATGAGCACGTCCTACGCCCACTTGGACATCGCGCCCGCAGTCGCGCCCAGGCCAGCCGAAGCAGCCCCCGGCCCGCTCGTCACCGATGCCGCCGCAGCACGGCTCGAGACGCCTGGCCCCGCACCGAAGGTGCCTGCTCAGAGAGAGTCGGAACGCTCGCACCGTCATTCGCTCGGTCGCACCTTCCTCGAAGAGCACCCGACGGCGGTCGGCTACTTCGCCCTGCTCGGCGCCGACGGTACGGTGAATGGTCTGCTCGTGGTCGTCTCCTCCGAGCATGGGCAGCGTACGGCCCATTGGAATGCCGACGGTGGACAACCAGGTGTCGGCGGATCGATGCCCGTCAGTCGGGAGGTGGCCGAACAGATCGCGCAGGTCGTGCTCGGGTTCAGGCTCCCTGAGGAGTCCGTGCTGCACGACATGGTGAACGGCTGACGATGCCGACGACAGGACAGGGAGAACGGCCGTTGCGCTCCTTCACGGAGATCACCTCCATTCCGAACAACGTCCCGGTCGACATCGGGCACGCCCGCCTGGCGGTGCGATGGGTCGACGTGGGGCCGCCGGTGCGCGCCGACATGGTTGTCATGCCGCACTGGGCCGAGGAGTCCACGCATCACGAGGTGAGGCTGGGCGAGACGTTCCCGGTGGGCGACGAGACCTGGCGGTTCGCCGACCTGGACATGGCCAGCGAGGACCAGTGGGAGGTCACGGTCCGTCGGGTGGACGCGAACGAGGTGATGGACCCGCCCACCGGGCGTCTGTGGAAACCCGCTCGGCTGCGGCCCTACGGCCAGCTCGATGAGGCCCAGCTCCAGTCGGTCGAATCCGCACTCGGCCTTCGCCTGCCACCGGACTACCGCGAATGGCTGCGCCGCAACAACGGCGCGCAGCCCGAGGTGCCGCACCACGTACCCGGTGTGCCGTTCGCCCTGACGCCGGAACGCCCGCTGTTCGGAGTGCACCCCGACTACCCGCTCTTCGATCTGGTGCAGGCCCAACAGCGACACCGCGACCCGTGGCTGTCGCCGGCCTGGCTGGTGATCGCGAACCCCTCCGGCGGCCTGCTGGTCGTCTCGACGCGGTCGGGCGACTCGATCGTGTACTTCGTTCACGAACTGGACCTGGTCGGCCCGCCCGGTCCACCTGCCTCCGTCGCCCGGGAGAGGAAGCTACGCAGGGTGGCCAGGTCCGTGGGCTACCTGCTGGGCCGACTCACTCCCGTGGAGGTCGACCATTTCCCGCCGGTGCAGATGCTGCCACCGGGCACCTTCACCGACCCCCGCAACTACCAGGACGGGCAGCCATGAGTACGCAGACCCCACCGGCCCTGCTGCTGCCGCTCGGGCAGTACTTCGGCACCTTCTACCCCAAGGTCGGCGCCGCGGAGCGCTACCAGCGGGTCCGGCTCGGCCCGGACGTCTGGGACCTGGACGACCACCGCTTCGCGCTGTGGGCGCTCGCGCACAGCACCGCCGACCGCCAGGAGGAGCAGGTCTGGTCGCTCGCCTCGGTGCGGCAGGCGGCGGCCGGGCACCTCCCCGGTGTGGACGTCGAACCGCTGCTCGACGGCCTGATCGCCGAGGGCCTGATCGCCGAGGTGACGCCCGACACGCAGGCGGCGGTCGACTTCGCCCAGCGGCACCGGCTCGGCTCGCGGATGGTTGGGCTGGGCAACAGTGCCGAGGAGCCCTGGCTGTGGTCGATCGGCTTCTTCGAACGGCCGATCGTGAAGGTCACCCGTTCCGTCTACAACCTCTGGGAGAGCGGGCGCTCCGGGGAGAGCCTCTGGGACGTGTGCGAGTCGCTGGGCGCCGACGAGCGCGAGAGCGGAGGCAGCGACGCGGAGTCGACCGAGCCGGAGCTGCTGCTTCCCGCACTCCTCCGAGCCCTGCACCCGTTGTTGCTGGCCAGCGTGGTCTACCTGGAGCCGCAGCCGTGACCGAGACGAGGACGTCGCCGATGACCCAGCCGTTGATCCTGCCGGTCGGCCGCTACACCGGCGAGTTCCATCCGGAGGTGGGCGCCCCGGTCGCCTACTACTCGTTGGGCATCGGTCGCCTCCTGGTGACGATGGAGGACCCGGCGGCGTTCGCCGTCTGGGCTGCCGCGCATCCCCCGACCGACGCGCCGGCCCGGCCGTGGACCAGAAGCGCTCTGGTGGAGTCCGCCACCGCCGTCGGGGTCACGGATCCGGAGCGGATCGTCGAGGGTTTCCTGGAGGACGGGCTGCTGGTCGAGGTGAGTCCCGATGATCCCGACCTGGAGGGGTTTGCCCGCGCGCACCGGGTGTTGCCGCTGATGGTGTCGCTCGGCAACAGCCCGGAGGACCCGCTGAGCTACGGCATCGGCCTGTTCGGCATGGAGCCGGTGATCCGGGTGCCGACACTGGTGCACGACGTCTGGCAGTGGAGCAGCGTCGGCGCCAGCCTGTGGGAGGTCTGCGAGGTGTTCGCCGAGGCCGGCGCGCGGGTCGACTTCGTCGACGAGCGGGAGCACGATCCCCGCCACGTGTTGCGTGAGTTCCTCGCGGCGCTGCCCATGCTGCTGGCCACCAACGCCGCGTGCCTGGACGAGGCCCGAGGGCTCTGACCGCCGTCGTCGCCGCCGGGACCGACTCAGCCGAGCTGCGCCAGCATCCCGGCGTACGCGTCGCGTACCGCCCGCAGCCGGTCCCGCCGGAACCGTCCGGGCTCACGCTGGTGCAGCTGAAGCCCCCGGTCGCTGTCGATGGCCGCCTGGGGTACCGCGTCACCGTCCGCCGGGATGAACTTGCCGACCTCGTCGAGCGCGGCGACGGCCCGGGTCAACGCGGCTCGGGCCCGCTGCCCGGCGTCGCCGTCCGCGGGCGTCGCGGGCACCTGTCCGGCGTACGCGTCGGCGACGAGCAGCCATTCGCCCGGATCGAGCAGTTCGGACGGCTCGTCGCCGCCGTAGCGGAACCCGGCACCCGGCGTTCCGAGTTCCGGTGGCAGCCGGAAGACGAACTTCCGTTCCTGGCCACAGCCGGCGCAGGCGCCGGTGTAGCGGCTCGCCAGCTCACCGTCGGCCGTCGCGACGACCGCGCTCTGGCGAGGGAACCGGGCGTCCCCGCACGAGCAGGGATGCAGGTCCATGTAGAGGTGCGCCTCCGCATTGGTGCGGCTCAGCGGCGGGGTCATGGCCCCACCGTACCGATCGGCCGATCCGGGTACTGCCCCCGCCGCCCGCTGGCATACTCGCCGACCATGGTGGTGTCGCGTGGCTGGGCCGTGTTCCTCGCAGGCGTGGGTGTCTGGACCTGGTTGATCTGGCCGAGGTTCGCGGTGGCCATCTGGAACGACCCGAGGTCTTGGTCCAGTGGCACGGTCGGGGACTGGCCGGCCACCGGCTTCCTCTGGATCCACGCGCTGCTGATCGGGGCGTCGTTGGCGATCGGCACAGCCGTGGGACTGCTCGGCGTACGCGCCTGGCGGGCGTCCCGCTGGGGTACCCGCTGAGCTGGACACACGGGTCAAACACGGTCCGGCCCGCCAGGGTCGTGCTGCGGTCCGGTTCCCCAGGCGTCGCTGCGTGTGGACCTGGTGGAACAGGCCACCTTGGACCGCCGAAGCGGTCACGGGAACCGAAGTGTGACGGGGACCGCTTCCCCCGGATTTGACGATCAAACCTGCGGACGCGTAACTTTCTCCCTGCCGCTGCGGAACGGGCAAACGGGGCGAAAGCCACAAGGTCCGGACCAGGCGGTACCGAGTTCAGTGCGGAGTGTTCCTCAATGGACGCGGTTTGGGCGGGGCTCGACGAAGACGCCGAGGGGCGGATTTGGCGGAGCGGAACCGACCGGGTAAGGTTCACGACCGGCGGGGAACCGGGCGAGCTAGCGGGAGACCGCAGCGGCCGGCCTGCCAAATCCGACGATCAAGCAAGGCGGTTCGTCGCTGCGCTGGGTCACGGATGCCGAACCGCCAGAAGCGTGACGGACCGGGACACACCGGTTGACACGGGCCAGACGGTAAGGTAGCGTAGTAAAAGTGCCCGCCGTGAGGTGGGTGCGGGTTGGTCCCCGGACGGGTGCCTGCTGGTCGGGTGTTCTGATGGTGTGTGGTTGTTCTTTGAGAACTCAACAGGGTGCTTGATAAGCCAGTGCCAAATTGTTTTGTGATGTCCCGTGCTGGCCGAGTGTTTGCTCGGTTGGTGGGGATTCCTTTGGCAACATTTGTTTGTTGCTGGGGTTTGCTTTTCCAATTGGGTTTTTGTTGGAGAGTTTGATCCTGGCTCAGGACGAACGCTGGCGGCGTGCTTAACACATGCAAGTCGAGCGGAAAGGCCCTTCGGGGTACTCGAGCGGCGAACGGGTGAGTAACACGTGAGCAACCTGCCCTAGGCTTTGGGATAACCCTCGGAAACGGGGGCTAATACCGAATATTCACTCATGGGCGCATGTTTGTGGGTGGAAAGTTTCTCGGCTTGGGATGGGCTCGCGGCCTATCAGCTTGTTGGTGGGGTGATGGCCTACCAAGGCGACGACGGGTAGCCGGCCTGAGAGGGCGACCGGCCACACTGGGACTGAGACACGGCCCAGACTCCTACGGGAGGCAGCAGTGGGGAATATTGCACAATGGGCGGAAGCCTGATGCAGCGACGCCGCGTGAGGGATGACGGCCTTCGGGTTGTAAACCTCTTTCAGCAGGGACGAAGCGTAAGTGACGGTACCTGCAGAAGAAGCGCCGGCCAACTACGTGCCAGCAGCCGCGGTAAGACGTAGGGCGCGAGCGTTGTCCGGATTTATTGGGCGTAAAGAGCTCGTAGGCGGCTTGTCGCGTCGACTGTGAAAACCCGTGGCTCAACTGCGGGCCTGCAGTCGATACGGGCAGGCTAGAGTTCGGTAGGGGAGACTGGAATTCCTGGTGTAGCGGTGAAATGCGCAGATATCAGGAGGAACACCGGTGGCGAAGGCGGGTCTCTGGGCCGATACTGACGCTGAGGAGCGAAAGCGTGGGGAGCGAACAGGATTAGATACCCTGGTAGTCCACGCTGTAAACGTTGGGCGCTAGGTGTGGGGGGCCTCTCCGGTTCTCTGTGCCGCAGCTAACGCATTAAGCGCCCCGCCTGGGGAGTACGGCCGCAAGGCTAAAACTCAAAGGAATTGACGGGGGCCCGCACAAGCGGCGGAGCATGCGGATTAATTCGATGCAACGCGAAGAACCTTACCTGGGTTTGACATCGCCGGAAATCCTGCAGAGATGTGGGGTCCTTCGGGGCCGGTGACAGGTGGTGCATGGCTGTCGTCAGCTCGTGTCGTGAGATGTTGGGTTAAGTCCCGCAACGAGCGCAACCCTCGTTCGATGTTGCCAGCGCGTTATGGCGGGGACTCATCGAAGACTGCCGGGGTCAACTCGGAGGAAGGTGGGGATGACGTCAAGTCATCATGCCCCTTATGTCCAGGGCTTCACGCATGCTACAATGGCCGGTACAATGGGCTGCGATACCGTGAGGTGGAGCGAATCCCAAAAAGCCGGTCTCAGTTCGGATCGGGGTCTGCAACTCGACCCCGTGAAGTCGGAGTCGCTAGTAATCGCAGATCAGCAACGCTGCGGTGAATACGTTCCCGGGCCTTGTACACACCGCCCGTCACGTCACGAAAGTCGGCAACACCCGAAGCCGGTGGCCCAACCCTTTTGGGAGGGAGCCGTCGAAGGTGGGGCTGGCGATTGGGACGAAGTCGTAACAAGGTAGCCGTACCGGAAGGTGCGGCTGGATCACCTCCTTTCTAAGGAGCACCATCCGGCGAAAGCTGGTATGGAGCCCGCGGCCTGCGGATGTCGGGTCGGGGTGCTCAGTTGGCGGAGACACTGGCGAGTTTTCTTGTGGCAACGGCCGGCAGGTTCGAGTACGGCCATCTTCCTTTGTGGGGGTGGTGTGGAAAGAGTTTTCTGTTGGTGCGGCTGTGGGGAGATGGTTGGCACCCTGTTGAGTCCTGAAGGAACAATCCAGTGTGGTTGTTTGCTTCAGAGCCATCTTTCTTGCCTCTGTGGGGGTGGGGGTGGTTGCCAGGCATGGCCTGGTCTCGCATACCGGATGTTGTCCCCTGGTGGGGGTGGTGTTGCTGGTGTGGGGCTGTGGGTTGTGGGTTGGTTGTTTGTTGAGAATTGCACAGTGGACGCGAGCATCTTTGTGGTCAAGTTGTCAAGGGCGGACGGTGGATGCCTTGGCACCAGGAGCCGATGAAGGACGTGGGAGGCCGCGATAGGCCTGGGGGAGCTGTCAACCGAGCTGTGATCCCAGGGTGTCCGAATGGGGTAACCCGGCACCAGTCATGTGGTGTCACCTGCACCTGAACTCATAGGGTGTGTGGAGGGAACGCGGGGAAGTGAAACATCTCAGTACCCGTAGGAAGAGAAAACAAATAGTGATTCCGTGAGTAGTGGCGAGCGAAAGCGGATTGAGGCTAAACCGGTTGCGTGTGATACCTGTCAGGGGTTGCGTGGTCGGGGTTGTGGGACTCTGTGTGGTGGGCTGACACTCACTGAAGAAGTCACAAAACCAGTTGTTAGTCGAATGGTCTGGAAAGGCCGACCGTAGACGGTGATAGTCCGGTAGGTGAAAGCAGCTGGTCTTCTATGGATGTTCCCGAGTAGCGGCGGACTCCTGAAATCTGCCGTGAATCTGCCAGGACCACCTGGTAAGCCTGAATACTTCCTGGTGACCGATAGCGGACGAGTACCGTGAGGGAATGGTGAAAAGTACCCCGGGAGGGGAGTGAAATAGTACCTGAAACCGTTCGCCTACAATCCGTCGGAGCCTTGCGGGGTGACGGCGTGCCTTTTGAAGAATGAGCCTGCGAGTTAGTGGCATGTGGCGAGGTTAACCCGTGTGGGGGAGCCGTAGCGAAAGCGAGTCTGAAGAGGGCGTTGGAGTCGCATGTTCTAGACCCGAAGCGGAGTGATCTAGCCATGGGCAGGCTGAAGCGCGGGTAAGACCGTGTGGAGGGCCGAACCCACCAACGTTGAAAAGTTGGGGGATGACCTGTGGTTAGGGGTGAAAGGCCAATCAAACTCCGTGATAGCTGGTTCTCCCCGAAATGCATTTAGGTGCAGCGTCGTGTGTTTCTTGCCGGAGGTAGAGCACTGGATGGTCTAGGGGGCCCACAAGCTTACCGAAATCAGCCAAACTCCGAATGCCGGTAAGTGAGAGCGCGGCAGTGAGACTGCGGGGGATAAGCTTCGTAGTCGAGAGGGAAACAGCCCAGATCACCAGCTAAGGCCCCTAAGCGTGTGCTAAGTGGAAAAGGATGTGGGGTCGCATAGACAACCAGGAGGTTGGCTTAGAAGCAGCCATCCTTTAAAGAGTGCGTAATAGCTCACTGGTCAAGTGGTTCCGCGCCGACAATGTAGCGGGGCTCAAGTACACCGCCGAAGCTGTGGCATTCACATGTGTGCTTCGCTGGAATCTTTGTGGTTTTGGCGCAGGTGTGTGGATGGGTAGGGGAGCGTCGTGCCGGGGGTGAAGCAGCCGAGTGATCGAGTTGTGGACGCGGCACGAGTGAGAATGCAGGCATGAGTAGCGAAAGAAGGGTGAGAAACCCTTCCGCCGGATGACCAAGGGTTCCAGGGCCAGGTTAATCCGCCCTGGGTGAGTCGGGACCTAAGGCGAGGCCGAGAGGCGTAGTCGATGGACAACGGGTTGATATTCCCGTACCCGCGAAGGAGCGTCCCTGATGAACCTCGTTGTGCTAACCATCCGAGCTGTGGGCGGTCTTCGGACCAAACGCGGGGAGCGTGGGAACCTGGCGGGTAGTAGTCAAGCGATGGGGTGACGCAGGAAGGTAGCTGAGCCCGGCCGGTGGTGGTGCCGGGGTAAGCGTGTAGGCCGATGTGTAGGTAAATCCGCACGTCATGGGGCTGAGACGTGATGCCGAGCCGATTCAGGTGAAGTCAGTGATCCTATGCTGCCGAGAAAAGCCTCTAGCGAGTTTCGAGCGGCCCGTACCCCAAACCGACACAGGTGGTCAGGTAGAGAATACCGAGGCGATCGGGCGAACTGTGGTTAAGGAACTCGGCAAATTGCCCCCGTAACTTAGGGAGAAGGGGGGCCGGAGACGTGAAGCCCCGCGCGGGTGGAGCGTTGTATGGCCGCAGAGAGCAGGGGGAAGCGACTGTTTACTAAAAACACAGGTCCATGCGAAGAAGTAATTCGATGTATATGGACTGACGCCTGCCCGGTGCTGGAACGTTAAGGGGACCTGTTAGCTCTTCGGGGCGAAGCGGAGAACTTAAGCGCCAGTAAACGGCGGTGGTAACTATAACCATCCTAAGGTAGCGAAATTCCTTGTCGGGTAAGTTCCGACCTGCACGAATGGCGTAACGACTTCCCCACTGTCTCAACCACAGGCCCGGCGAAATTGCAGTACGAGTAAAGATGCTCGTTACGCGCGGCAGGACGGAAAGACCCCGGGACCTTTACTATAGCTTGACATTGGTATTTGAGTTAGCTTGTGTAGGATAGGTGGGAGCCGGTGAACCTTGTACGCCAGTATGAGGGGAGGCAATCTTGAAATACCACTCTGGTTGATTCGGGTATCTAACTTCGGACCGTTATCCGGTTCAGGGACAGTGTCTGGTGGGTAGTTTAACTGGGGCGGTTGCCTCCTAAAAGGTAACGGAGGCGCCCAAAGGTTCCCTCAGCCTGGTTGGCAATCAGGTGTTGAGTGCAAGTGCACAAGGGAGCTTGACTGTGAGACTGACGGGTCGAGCAGGGACGAAAGTCGGGACTAGTGATCCGGCACTTGCGTGTGGAAGCGGTGTCGCTCAACGGATAAAAGGTACCCCGGGGATAACAGGCTGATCTTCCCCAAGAGTCCATATCGACGGGATGGTTTGGCACCTCGATGTCGGCTCGTCGCATCCTGGGGCTGTAGCAGGTCCCAAGGGTTGGGCTGTTCGCCCATTAAAGCGGTACGCGAGCTGGGTTTAGAACGTCGTGAGACAGTTCGGTCCCTATCCGCCGTGCGCGTAGGATACTTGAGAAGGGCTGTCCCTAGTACGAGAGGACCGGGACGGACGAACCTCTGGTGTGCCAGTTGTCCCGCCAGGGGCACGGCTGGTTAGCTACGTTCGGAAGGGATAACCGCTGAAAGCATCTAAGCGGGAAGCTCGCTTCGAGATGAGGTATCCCACCCACCCTTTGGTGGGGTAAGGCCCCCAGCTAGACGACTGGGTTGATAGGCCGGAGATGTAAGCCCGGTAACGGGTTCAGTTGACCGGTACTAATAGGCCGAGGACTTGACTATCAAAGCTGCTACGCGTCCACTGTGTAACTCACAACAAACAAACACGCCCCCGACACGTGGTGTTGGCGCGGGATGGTGTTTGACATGTTGATAAGGTTACGGCGGTCATGGCGGAGGGGAAACGCCCGGTAACATTCCGAACCCGGAAGCTAAGCCCTCCAGCGCCGATGGTACTGCACCCGGGAGGGTGTGGGAGAGTAGGACACCGCCGGACATCTTCTCGATTTAGGGCCACCCCCAAGGGGGTGGCCCTAAACGCATTTACGCTCCCTTAGCGCAGCCCGGCGTGACTTTCGCGAGTCGTGGCACCGCTGTAGACAAGGCGATAGAGAGTGGCTGGCTCACCCTCGCTGGGCGAAGCAGAGCCGCTGCGCGGCCCGACCCTGCCCCAGCCGGCCTGGATGGGAGCGATAAGGGGCGCTGCGGCATCACAGCCTTCAGATTGGTGCAGGCACTAGACGACGGTCGTACCCGGAAGGGTTCCGCTCGGGACTCGACGGTATGTCGCGCCCGGGATCGGCATGACCCGCCACACCCCCGGCCTGCGCCGCTGTCGGCCGGGTGAGGATCGGAGCGTCCGGGTGTTAGGAAGGGTCCCCTGCTATGCACGAGGCGTTAGCAGGGGACCCTTCCTTACACGGAAGGCCCCGCCGGCGCGGGGCCGGCGGGGCCGTGATGGAGCTGGTGCAGGACGGACGTCAGGAGCCGGGCTCCTTGGCGCAGATGAAGCGCGGCTCGGCGCGGTACGTCCAGGTGAACTTCTCCCGCTTGACCACCTTGCCGTCCTTTTTGATGACCCGGAAAGCGTCCTGGGTGAAGCCCTGGCTGCCGTTGGCGGGGATGCAGGTCGGGCCCGGCTCCAGGTAGACCGTCTTGGACGACGTGATGTTGCGTCGCGGGCTGTACTCGGTCTTGACGCTGTCCCAGATCTTCGTGCTCCAGATCGACACGGTGAGCGAGCTGCCCGTGTACGAGGTGTCGATTAGGACGCCGTGGTCGGTGTTGTTGCGGAACTTGAAGTCGAGGTTCGGCCAGAAGATGGTCGACTCGATGACCGAGGGGTAGCGGCTGAAGTAGTACGAGTGCGGCTTGTGCTCGACGTCTTCGAGGCCGGCGTAGTACGTGGCGTTGAACAGCGTGGTGGTGAACTGGGAGGTGCCGCCGCCGACGCCCGGTACCAGCTTGCCGTCCATGATCACTGGCGCGTCGCGGTAGCCCTGGGCGTACCCGCGCTCGCCCGTGTGCCCGTTGAGGGAGAACGTCTCGCCGGGCAGCACCACGGTGCCGTCCACCTTCTTGGCGATCGTCACGATGTTCTGGCTGCGCGCCGAGGAGAGTCCGCCGGTGAAGTGGGTGGTGAAGGAGGAGACCTTCTCCTTGATGCCGAGGCCGCCCAGCTTCTCCGCAGTGAGCTTCGGCTCCTTCTCCGTGAGCTTTGCGGTGATCGTGCGGTCCTCGGTGCGGGGCAGGACTGCCAGCAGGTCGTCGCCGAGGCTGCTGGTGTCGACCTGCTGGCCCGCACGCCCGTCGACCACCTTCGGCTTGCCGCGGGAAATGGTCATCCTGGCGTCCTTGGGCGCCAGCTCGACCTCGTTCAGCCGGTTCCCCAGGGCGTCCCGCAGCCGCTTCATGTCGATGCTGGCAGTGAGCTTGCCCGCCTTGTCGGCCTTGAAGCGGAGGCCCTTCGCGATGGCCCCCGGCGGGATGTTCACCGAACCTCGGTCGGTGGTCAGCTTCACCGGCGCGGCGACGGCCGGTTCGGCCAGCTCGCGCACCATGCGGTCCACCTCCTCGGCCGAGGTGGCCGGGTGGCTCTCCACCAGCGGCACCGTCACCGGCTGGCCGCTCAACCAGCCTGCCTTGACCACGTCGGCGGAGTGCTCCGGGTCGACGGCGAGGCTGGGCTTGGGGTGACGCACCTTCGGCTTCGTGCCGGTGAACGTGATCGCCGGCATGGTCATCTTGCGGCCCTGGTCGCCGACGAGCTTCTCCAGCTCGGCCTCCAGCTTCGCCACGTCGACGGAGACCACCGGTTCGACCTGCCGCGAGCCGACCAGCCGGTCCACCGCGTGCGCGTCGGTGGCCGCCGCAGCAGCCACCGTGGCGTCGACGTCGACGGTGAGCCCGACCTCCGCCGGGTTGATCTCGGCTGACCGCTCGCCGATGCGTACCTGGAGCGGGGCGGCGAGTTCGGCGGCGCGACGGTCCAGCTGTGCCCGCAACTCACGTGCCGCGTCGGTCCGGCTCCGCCCGCCGAGCTCGGTGCCCATCACGCTGGTGCCTCGGGGCACGTCACCGGCGTACGCCCAGACGGTCACCGCGCCCACCGAGGCGAGCACGGCTGTGGCCACCCCGGAGGCGAGGAGCAGGCGGAACCGGCGCGGCCGGGCCGGTGTGCCCGGCGGGGCGGCGCTCGCCTCGGGCTCCGGCCGATCGGCCGGCCAGTTGACCGCGGTCACTTCCACGGTGGGCCGATCGTCGGCGGGGGGCTTCTTCTCGCCGTACAACGTCACAGCAACCTCTTCGGGGAACTACCGCAGGGGGATGGGATCCACCCGGAAGACAACTACGGTAACCAACGGTGCGGCCGGCGGGGAGTCCGAGTGGCCCGGTAGTCCTCGGACGAGCCGGTCTACCATGTCGAGACGGTCGCGACGGTCACTCTTGGTGATCACGCATTGTTTCCCCGGTCAGCGGCGCTGCGGCGGAAGGCCAGCCAGCCCATGATCAGCGCGGTCGCGGCAGCGGTGGCCAGGGCGCAGGACAACACGCCGGTGACGGTGCGCGGCGCGATCAGGGTGGCTGCCACCGCCAGCACGGCCGACGCCACCCACAGCGGCAGGGCCGGCCTCCGGGTGGCGGTCGCCACCCGATCGTTGACACCACCGCGTACAGGGCGCCGGTGGCGGCGAACAGCGGGGCTGACCCGGCCAGATGCCGGTAATCGGTGCCGCCGGCCAGGTGGAACGCCACCTCCCCGCCGACGGCGGCCGCCGCGACCAGTGCCGCGCCGCAGACCAGGATCAGCCCCAACGCCACCACGCGGGCCCGGCGGTCGCCCCGGGCCAGCCGGGGCAGCACCAGGAGGGTGACCACCTGAGGCGCCCACAGCGCCCCCTTGGCGAGGACCGCACCGACCGCGTACGCGCCGGAGTCGGCCGCCGGCAACAGTTGGCGGGCGAGGAGCAGGTCGGCGTACGAGATGGATCGGGCCAAGGAGAGCCGGGGCCAGCTCACCATCCTCGGCGTGTACGCGCCGCTCGGACTCGGCCGTACTCGGTGTGGCGTTGATCCTGGTCGGATTCCTGGTCTCCCGCGACCGGGGCCGGAGTGGCGCAACCGGTCGGCATGCCGCCACCTCGGCGCCGACCCGGGTTGACCAGCCGGCGGTCCGCGACGACCAGCGGCAGAGCGGCCCGTGGTCCGACGAGAGCCCGCCCGCGTCGACCAACTGGAAGTCCGACGGGCCCACC
This sequence comes from Micromonospora craniellae, assembly GCF_014764405.1. Classification (NCBI taxonomy): domain Bacteria; kingdom Bacillati; phylum Actinomycetota; class Actinomycetes; order Micromonosporales; family Micromonosporaceae; genus Micromonospora; species Micromonospora craniellae. Next base: position 3,688,821 of record NZ_CP061725.1, read on the forward strand.
GTGCCGGGGCATCGCTCCGCGCGGAGCGACTCCGACAAGGACTGATCCCGACGCGCCGAAGGGCGACACGGGACGAGGGGTGCCCCTCGTCCCGTGTGCGCGGCTCAGAGCCGGTCCAGCGCCCGGCGCAGCGGGTCGAGCCCGAGAGCGCCCAGGTCGAGCGCCTGCCGGTGGAACTCCCGCAGGTCGAAGTCGGCGCCCTTGCGGACCTTGGCGTCCTCCCGGGCCTGGAGCCAGATCCGTTCGCCCACCTTGTACGACGGTGCCTGCCCCGGCCAGCCCAGGTAGCGGTTGAGTTCGAAGCGCAGCATCTCGTCCGGCACCCGGCAGTGCGCCCGCATGAACTCCCACCCCAGCTGCGGCGTCCAGCGCTCGCCCGGGTGGAAGTCGAACGGGTTGTCCGCAGGGATCTCCAGTTCGAGGTGCATGCCGATGTCGACGATCACCCGCGCGGCCCGGAACGCCTGGCCGTCCAACATGCCGAGCTTGTCGCCCGGGTCCGCCAGGTAGCCCAGCTCGTCCATCAGGTTCTCGGCGTACAGTGCCCAGCCCTCGCCGTGGCCGGAGACCCAGCAGAGCAGCCGCTGCCACCGGTTGAGCAGCTCCGCCCGGACGGCCGTCTGCCCCACCTGGAGGTGATGGCCGGGTACGCCCTCGTGGTAGACCGTGGTCACCTCCCGCCAGGTGGAGAACTCGGTCAGGTCCTGCGGCACCGCCCACCACATCCGGCCCGGCCGGCTGAAGTCCTCGCTCGGGCCGGTGTAGTAGATCGCGCCGTCACTGGTCGGCGCGATCATGCACTCGATCCGCCGGACCTGCTCCGGGATGTCAAAGTGGGTGCCGTTCAGGTCACTGATCGCCTGCTCGGCCAACCCCTGCATCCAGTCGCGGAACGCGTCCTTGCCCCGGATCGTGCGCTTCGGGTCGGCGTCCAGCGTGGCCACCGCCTCGTCGATCGTGGCGCTGGGCCCGGCGATCTGCGCCGCCACCGTCCGCATCTCGGCCTCCAGCCGGGCCAGTTCCGCGAACCCCCAGGCGTACGTCTCGTCCAGGTCGACCCGGGCACCGAGGAAGTACTGCGAGGCCAACTCGTAGCGTTCCCGCCCGGCGGCCTGCTTCTCCCGGCCGTGCGGAGCCAGTTCGGCGCGCAGGAACTGCCCGAACTCGGCGGTCGCCGCAGTGGCCGCCGCCGCGCCCCGGCGCAGTTCCGCGCCGAGGGCGCCATCGGCACCCAGCCGCTCGACAAGCCCGTGGAAGACGTCGTCGCCCTCCGGGTCCACCCAGGTGTCGCACTGCTTGGCCACCTCAAGCAGCTGCACCCGGGAGCTGACCCGTCCGGCGGCAGCCGCCTCGCGCAGCGTGGTCTTGTAGGACTCCAGCGCGCCGGCGAAGAGGTGCAGCCGGGCGGCGATGTTGGCCTGCGCCTGCTCGCCCTCCTGCGGCATCAGGTCGAAGATCATCCGAATCTCGTGCAGCCCGGAGGTGATGACGCTGACCTCGCTGCTCGTCTCGCCGGTGTCGTAGCGGGCGAGGTCGAGGCCCAGTCGCTCCTGCATCGCCTCCTGGGCGGTGCGTTCGGCCTCCGACTCCGGCTCGATGGCGTCGAGTTCGGCGAGGGTGCGCCGGCTCAGGTCGGCGCGGGCGGCGTACCCGTCGGGTGACAGGTCGTCGAGCTGGTCGTCGTGTCCGGAGATGCCGACCATGGTGGCGCCCGCCGGACTCAGCGCCGCCCAGTCGGCGACGTACCGGTTCGCGAGGTCATCGATTCGTCCCACGCAGCGAACCCTACGTGACCCGTCCGGCGGGGCAGCGGAGCAGCACGGCCGGGGCGCTTACGGTGTCAGACGGGAGCGGTCCAGCCGTGGGTCCAGGCGACCAGGTCGTCCGCAGACCAGCTGTTGACCACCCTTTCGGCGGGTACGCCGCAGTGGGCCGCCCGCTCGCAGCCGAAACGCTGCCAGTCGAGCTGCCCCGGCGCGTGCGCGTCGGTGTTGACGGCGAACAGGCACCCGGCCTCCAGGGCCCGTCGGATCAGCCGCTTCGGCGGGTCCTGCCGCTCCGGTCGAGAGTTGATCTCCACTGCGGTGCGGTGCTCCACGCAGGCGGCGAAGACGGCATCGGCGTCGAAGTCGCTCTCCGCCCGGGTCCGGGCCCGATGCCCCCGGTCGCCGGGACCGGTCACCCCGGCCGGACGCGACGACACCATCCGCCCGGTGCAGTGGCCGAGGATGTCCAGGTGCGGGTTGGCGACGGCGGTCACCATCCGCCGGGTCATCTTCGCCCGGTCGTCGTTGAGGCCGCTGTGCACCGAGCCGACCACCACGTCCAGCCGGGCCAGCAGCTCCTCGTCCTGGTCGAGCGAGCCGTCGGCGAGAATGTCGACCTCGATGCCGGTGAGGACCCGGAAGCCCTCCGGCAGCGCCTCGTTGAGCCGCGCCACGTGATCGAGTTGGCGGCGCAGCCGATCCGCGGTCAGTCCCCGGGCCACCTTCAACCGGGGCGAGTGGTCGGTGAGCACCAGGTACTCGTGACCCAGCTCGACCGCAGCCAGCGCCATCTCCTCGATCGGTGACCCCCCGTCGGACCAGTCCGAGTGGGTGTGGCAGTCACCGCGCAGCGCGCTCCGCAGCGCGGCGGCCTCGGCGTCCAGGTCGGTGCCCTCGGTGGCGACCAGCCGACGCAGGTAGACCGGTTCCTCGCCGGCCAGCGACTCGGTGACGCACCGCGCCGTGACGTCGCCGACCCCGGCGAGTTCGGTGAGCTTGCCGGTGCGGGCCCGCTCGGCCACCTCGGCGGCGGGTAGCGCGGCCAGCGCGGTTGCCGCCGACCGGAACGCCCGGACCCGATAGGTGGCCTCGTTGGCGCGCTCCAACAGGAACGCGATCCGACGCAGGTCAGCAACGGCATCACGCATGTACTGCAAACTACGCGTCCGCGCCGCCGGTCGGGGTGTGACCGGCGGCGCGGTGTGCGGTGCCAGAGGTCAGGAGTACGGCAGCCGCACCACCGACCGGTTACCGACGCCCAGGCTGCTGGGGCTGTTGCCGATCGCGGACCAGACCTCCACCCGGACCGTGCCGCCACGCAGGTTGCCGAGGCTGCCGGTGCTGGAGTGCAGCCCAGCCGCCTGGGTGTAGGTCTCCCAACCGGGCACCGGGTCGGTGGCGAAGTAGCGGTACGTCTCCACCCGTTCCCAGCTCCCGTTGCCGGTCAGGTCGTACGAGATGCGCATCTGCACCCCGTTGCCGACCGCGTTGCCCGCGTCGAGGAAGAGATCGAACGCGGTCTGTCCGCCGGTGTGGTTGAGGTTCAGCCCGGTCGCGGTGAACACCGTCGGGTTGGTCGGCGTACCGTCCCGGTTGGTGCCACCGGCACTGGCCACGGTCGTGGTCCCGGGGGTGCCGGCCGCCGCCAGTCCGCCGCCTGCGAGCAGGTAGCGGGTCGGCTGACCCGGACCCGGGGGGTTCGTCGGCGTGGGAGTCGGCGTCGGCGTCGGCGTGGGGGTGGGCGTCGGGCCCGGCGGTACGCCCCCGCCGGCACTGCCGCCGCTCCAGGTGTGCGCACCGCTGGTGGTGGTACGCCCGGCGGCCACCGTGAGCTGCGTACCGTCGGAGAACCGTACGGTCAGCGGGGTGGCCGAGATGTTGCTGGCCACGTAGGTGCGGGCGCCGTTGCGGTTGAAGACGGCGGCCAGCGGGTGGTCGGCGGTGATCCCGGTGTCGACCCGGCCCAGCCCGGCGAGGTTGCGGATCCAGTGGAAGGTGTGTGCCCGGCTCTCGCCCTCCTCCGGCGTGTAACCGGGGTTGGCACGCAGTTTAGCCAGCGCCGCGTCGGCGTCACCAAGGGCGAGGAACTGCCAGTGGATGTCCTGCCACACGGTGGGTTCGCCGCCGTTGTTGCGGACCAGTTCCTGGTACTTGGTGGAGTTGTAGTTCGGGTGGTAGCCCAGGTAGAGGTGGCCGCCGGTGATCGGCAGCAGGTTGATGCCCTGGATCATCTCCGGCTCGGCGCTGAACCAGGTGGCGTACGCTCCGCCGTCGCCCCAGACCATGCCCACGTTCGAGTGCCCGAACGCGGCGGGGAAGTTCTCGTCGTGGACGTCGAACCAGTACTCGTGGATCGCCGCCGCCTGGGTGGTGTAGATGAAGATGCCGGCGTCCCGGACGGCGGTGTTGCCGGTGGCCTGCCCCCACTGGATCAGGGCGTTGGCGAAGTTCATCCCCTCGGACGACGACTCCTGGTTGTTGCCGCTGGCGAACGAGCCGTGCCCGGAGGCCCAGTCGTGCCCGGCGTAGATGTCGAAGTCACGCAGGTACGGGAAGCGGGTGTCCGCCCGGTCGTAGTTGTTGGCGTCCCGGATCAGCAGGTCGATCATGCCGCCGTACTGGTCCTGCCGGGCCCAGGCCGGGTCGAACTTGGCCAGCGTCGCGGCGGCGGCGATGTAGTAGCCGTAGTGGAAGTGGTGGTCGTTGAGTTCCTGGTCGGAGCCGTACGAGCCGGGGTAGCCGATCAGGGTGCCCCACCGCTCGTCGTAGTAGAAGAGGCGCTCGGTCTCGCCGGGCGAGGCGGTGAGCCAGTCGTTGAGCGTGGACCGGATGGCGTTCAGCGCCGAGGTGCGGGTCTCGGTGTCGCCGACCAGGTCGGCGATCTCGGCGATCCGGGCGGCCCGGCCGAGGCCCTTGCCGGTCCAGTAGGTGTCGCCGCCGCGCTGGTCCATCGGGTTGCTCCGGACCGCCGCGAGGTGCTGCCGCAGCGTGGTCAGGTCGGCCCCGGCGCCGGTGGCGACCGCCGGCAGCTCGGGCAGTACGCCGTGGAACCGCATCGAGGTGCGGAACTCGCCGACGCCGGTGAGCACCTTCATCCGGCCGCGCGCCGACGGGTAGGTCGGTGCGATCGGGGTGGCGCCGGTCAGCGACTTCCACTGGTGCGGGTAGAGGCTCACCACGGTCCGCGTCTCGGTGCCCTCGCGCGGGGTGGTGGTGAAGGTGTAGCGGGTCTCCACCCGGCTGGTCGACTGGTGGTAGGAGTAGCCGACCCGGGTCCCGGTGACGTGGGCGTGCGCGTACTGGCCGTAGGTGGTGGCGAGCTGGTTGCGGGCCGTGGCGTCACTGGTGGACGGCAGCAGGGCGACCGAGAAGTAGCCGCGCCCGGCCAGGTTGGAGCTGATCCGGGTACCGCTCACGGTCCAGGAGGCGCCGGACGGCGCGTACGCGACGTAGTCGTGGCCCCGGACGCTGAAGCCGATCCGGCCGGCGCTGTTGGAGAAGACCGTGAAGCCGCCGCCATTCGCGTTGATCACCGCGTCGCCGCCGGTGGTGCGGAAGTACGCGAACGGCAGTCCGTGCCCGATGGTGGCGCGCAGGGTGCGGGTGCCGTCGCTCCAGTACGGGGTGACCGTCCAGTCCGTCCAGTCGGCGACCCGGACGATCGGGGCGGCGAGTCCGGCCACGCCGACCCGGATGTCCTCGACGTAGGGGTACTTGTACTCGCCGACGCCGGTCGCGGTGCCGCTGATGGCGGCCACCGACTCGGCGGAGAAGCCGAGTCCGTCGGTGACCGGGCGGTAGGACGCCGGGTGGGCGTGCAGCGGCTCGCTGAACGCGCAGTTCAGCCGCTTCCACAACAGCGAGGACCACCAGTCGTTGGTGGGGATCGGGCCCGGCGGCGCGTCGGCGGTGGCGAACTGCCGAGGGTTGGTGGTCATGTTGCCGCAGCCGCTGGGGAGCGGGCCGACGGGGGTGGTGGTGTAGCTGCCGGCGCCGACGGGCGCGGCCTGTGCGGGGGAGGTGGCGGTGACGGCCAGCCCGCCGAGGACGAGGGCTGCGGCGGCGGTCGCGGCCAGCAGCCGATGACGGGTACGGCGTGGGACGGGAGGTCGCATCTTTCCTCCATGGCGCGCCGGTCGGCGGCGCGTTTCGTCGTCGTTTGGGGGGTTGGTTCCGAGAGAGAGCGCTCTCTCTGGTGTTACGCGACGGTAGTTCACCGGCACGACCTGCGTCAATGTGTCGGACTGATGAAATGCGGATGACACCGGACGGGACGTCCCCGGCTCAGCGCGCCGGCGGTTGCTCCGGGCAGCCGTTCTTGCGGTGCCAGGCCGCCACCTCGGCCGCCGGCTCGCGGTTGCCACCCTTGCGCCACGAGTCGAGGTACGGCGCCGGCCAGACCACGCCCCGGCGGATCCACCAGCCGTCCTCGCCCAGGCACGGCGGGGAGATGCCGAAGTGCAGGTGGCAGACGTTGTTGGCGTTGCCGGTCCGGCCCACGGTGCCGAGCTGCTGCCCGGCGCGTACCCGCCCACCGGGCGCGATGCCGTCGGCGATCTCGGTCAGGTGCGAGCCGTAGTAGCGCACGCCGTCGTCGCCGAGCACCGACACCGACAGACCACCGTTGTACGGCCCCTGTGGCCCCTGCTTGCTGTACCGGTCCCGGCGACTGACCTCGCCGATCGTGCCGTCGGTGACCGCCACGAAGGGCTCACCGCAGTCGGCGAAGATGTCGGTGCCCGGGTACGCCGAGTGGGTCGGGTGGTAGGCAACCTTCGTCGCGCGTACCGGGAAGACGTGCCGGAGTCCGGCGCGGGTCGGACCGGCGGTCGCGGCCGGCTGGTCCGTGGTGTCGGGCGTCTCGGTGGTGGGAGACGGCGTGCCGGCCGTGATCGGCGAGCCGGTCGGCGGCACCACGCGCGGGGGACCGGGCGTCCCGCAGCCGGCGGCGGCGAGCACCGGCACGAGCAGCAGCGCGGCGTACGCCGAACGGCGTCCGATCGTCAGCGAGACCATCGGGTCATCCTGACAGGTATCGCCTACGGTGGGTGGACGACATCCACGCGAGGGAGGAGTGGCAGGGATGCAGCCCTACAGCCCGTCTGGCCTCTTCCCGTCCGGGCGTCCGCCGCGCCCCACGTACCGCGAGCCGCACCCGGTCAGCGGTGCCGGTGTCGCGTCGGGGGCCGTCGGCGCCCTCGTCTGGCTGGCCCTCTTCGCCCTGCTCGGACGCAGCCTCGCCGGGTACGCCTGGTGGACCCTGCTCGCCGGTGGCCTGGCCTGGCTCGCCGCCCTGGTGCTGGTCCGCTTCGGTGACCGGGGAGCGGCCGCCGGCATCGCGATCGTGACCGCCGGCGGCTGGAGCATCGCCACCGTCGCGGTGGTCACCCGCTGGGTGGCCGGCGGCGACTGGCCGCTCTGGTAGGGCCGACGCCGGCCCCGACGCGACGGCGTCGAGCGGCGGCGACGGCCGCCACCGGCGGTGACTGCGCTGCGTTGTTGTGCAGGCACCGAAACCCGTCTTGACTCGGCCGCTGTGACTCGGCACGCTCCCGGTATGGCCTGGACCACTCCGCGGCTCGATCCGGATCGCAGCCGTCGCCGCCTTCAGCTCTTGGCGCAGTTGGCGGACGCCCGCTCGGTGCGCGAACGCGAACGGCCGCAGCGGGCACGCACTGATCGGCTCCGCCAGCTGATCGCCACCCGCCGTCGCCTGACCGGCTGACCGGCGTCCGTCACTTTCCCCAGGAATGACCGGCCCTTCGGGGCGTTGACCGGTCGCCTGCCGACCCGACCGGCTAACGTGCACGCGTAACGGGTCGGCGTGTGCTGTGCCGAGGCTACTTGGGGGAACCGTGTCGTACTTCGCTGCGGCCGTCGTGCGAGAGAAGGGCGGCTGGACCGCCGCCGAGCTGAGTCTGCGGGGTGCCGCCGACGTCGACGAGGTGGCCGAGCGGCTGCGCGACGTCGCCCCCGACGCGGACCTGTCGCTGCTGTTCGTCGAGGCGGACGACACCTACCTGGTCGTCCTCCGCCTCGACGAGGGCGAGGACCTGCGCGTCTTTGGTTCCGACTCGGCGTACGCGGAGGAGTCCCGGCTGGGCGCCCTGCTGGTCGGCGACCTCAAGACGTCGGTCACCGGGCTGGACGACACCGAGGAGGTACGCCCGGCCGCCACCAGCGGTGGCGACGACAACGAGCAACCGGCCGTCGATCCGGAGGCGGACCCGGTCGGCGAGGCGGACCTCCTCACCGACCTGGGCATCCCCGCGCAGCGGCTGCTCGCGCTCTGCGCCCACGAGGGCATGATGCCGGCCGACGTCACCGCCGAGGTGTGCCAGGTGCTCGGCTGCGTGGACGACGTCGAGGAGTTGCGTGAGGTCTGACCCGGTCGCCAACCTGACCGGCACCGGCCGACGACAGCGGCACGAACTCTGGATGCGTCGGGCGCTGGAGATCGCGGTGACCGGTTCTGCCGTTCCGGCTGGCGGCGTCGCACCCGTCCCGGCCGAGGCCGATGCGGCCGTCCCGGCCGACGCCGATGCGGTCGCGCCGATCGACGACGTGCCGGTGGGCGCGGTGCTCTACGGCCCGGACGGCGCCGAGCTGGCGGTGGGCCGCAACGAGCGGGAACTGACCGGGGACCCGACCGCGCACGCCGAGGTGCTGGCCCTACGCCGGGCCGCCCAGCGGCTGGGCAGGTGGCGGCTGGACGGCTGCACGCTGGTGGTGACCCTGGAACCCTGCACCATGTGCGCGGGTGCGCTGGTGCTGGCCCGGATCTCGACCGTGGTGTTCGGCGCGTGGGAACCGAAGACCGGGGCCGCCGGCTCGCTCTGGGACGTGCTGCGGGACCGGCGGCTCAACCACCGTCCCGAGGTGTACGGCGGCGTGCTGGAGGCCGAGAACGCCGCCGTCCTGCGCGCCTTCTTCCGCTGACGCCGCCGCGTGTCGCGGCCCGGTCGTGCGCTGCGTGTCGCCGCTGATCGCCGTCGGGTGGCATCGTCCGAGGTGTCAGGCCGAGGTCGGCCGGAGCAGTGTGCCGGCGACCGCCCGGGCCGCGTCCGTCCACGGTGTCGGGCGCATCGTCGCCGGGTCGAGCCGGACGATCGCCCGCCGCCCCTCCGCGTACGTGGTGGTGTCGTCGAGGGAGTGGAACCGGTAGGCGTACTCGCCGCTGCTGGTGCCGAAGTGCTCCAGCCAGAAGTGCACGGCGATCGGGCCGGTGCCGGTGACCGGCGCGCGATAGGTGATGGTGAACTCGCGGACCGCGTGGAACACGTCCGGCGTGGTGGCCCGCCCGCCCCGGTAGGCCACCCCCCGATCCGACCAGTAGGCGGTGATCGCCCGCTCCAGCAGCAACGCGTACCGGGCGTTGTGCAGGATGCCGAGCGCGTCGAGGTCGTCGAAGTGCACCATGGCCTGCCCGAGGTGGCCGTATGCGACGGCGGGCTGGTCGGCGAGGGCGTGGGTCATCAGGGGCCTTCCGGTAGCAGGGTGGGATCGGGGCACAGCGCCCGCAGGTGGGCCAGCACGCCCTGACGGGCGTGTCGATAGGTGGTCTCCGGGTCGAGCAGCCGGGAGCGCATCGCTGCGGCGATCCCGTACGCGTCGATCTCGTACGCCAGCAGCGCGACGTCCAGGTCGGCGGGCAGTTCGCCGAGATCGACCGCCTCCCGGACGAGCCGTTCCAGGAACGCCGTCCAGGTGGCGAAGACCTCGGCGAGGCGATTCCGGACCGACCCGGGCCGGGCGTTGAACTCGAACTCGGTGGTGGCGAAGAAGCAGCCGCCGGGCAGCACCCGCGCGACGTAGAAGTCGATCCGCGCCTCGTGCAGCGCCCGGATGCGGCGTACGCCCCGGGGTGCGCGCCGGGCCGGCGCCATGATCCGTTCCTGCCACTGCGTGACGGCCCGGTCGATGGTGGCGAGTTGCAGCGCCTCCTTGGAGCGCCAGTGCGCGAAGAGGCCGGACTTGCTCACGCCGAGGGAGTCGGCGAGGTGCCCGAGGGAGAGGCCGTCGAGCCCGTTGGCGGAGGCCAGGCTGACGGCGGCGTCCAGCACTGCGGTGCGGGTGCGCTCACCCCGGGCGAGCCGGCCGTCGACGGTCATAGGGCGACCCTACTAAAGAAGACCGACCGGTCGTATTTATTTACGCGGTGACGATCGTCACCGACCCCGACGCGCCGCGTCCCGCCACCACGAGGCGGTGACGGGACGGTCGATGCGGCTGCCGCAGTGGCGGCGCTGTCGGCGGCGGCGCTGACGGCAGCGGCGCTGACGGCAGCGGCGCTGGGGGCGGCGGCGCTGAGAGCGGCGTCCCTGGATGCGGCGGCGCGGTGTTCAGGCGATGATCGTGTCCAGCGCGATCTCGACCATCTGGCTGAACGTCTGCTCTCGCTCCTGCGAGGTGGTCTTCTCGCCGGTCTTGATGTGGTCGCTCACCGTCAACAGGGTCAACGCCCGCGCCTTGAACCGCGCGGCGATCGTGTACAGCGCGGCCGACTCCATCTCCACCGCCAGCACGCCGTACTCGGCCAGGCTGTCGTAGAGGTCCGGCCGGTCGGTGTAGAAGGCGTCCGCCGCCAGGATCGGCCCCACCCGCATCGCCACGCCGCGCCGCTCGGCCACCTCCACCGAGGTACGCAGCAGCCCGAAGTCGGCGACCGGGGCGTAGTCGATCAGCCCGTCGAACCGCATCCGGTTCATGTTCGAGTCGGTCGACGAGCCGATCGCCGCGATCACGTCACGAAGCTTCAGGTCCTCGGTGAGGGCACCGCACGAGCCGACCCGGATCAGCGACTTCACGCCGTACTCGTTGACCAGCTCGTGCGCATAGATCGAGGCCGACGGCATGCCCATCCCCGAGCCCTGCACGGAAACCTCGACACCGTTCCAGCGCCCGGTGAAGCCCAACATCCCCCGAACCGTCGAGTAGCAGGTCGCGCCCTTAAGGTAGGTCTCCGCGATCCACTTGGCCCGCAGGGGGTCACCCGGCATCAGGACCCGCTCGGCGATCTCGCCCGGCTTCGCGCCGATGTGCGTACTCATGGCAGAGATCCTGCCAGGCCCACCTGCCCGGGACCGGTTCGGCGTCGGAACCGACAGTCCTGTAGCCTGTTCGGCGGTGGCGTGTCCGAGTGGCCTAAGGAGCACGCCTCGAAAGCGTGTGAGGGTTTACGCCCTCCGCGGGTTCAAATCCCGCCGCCACCGCTCGTGAAACACCGAGAACGCCCGGCACGATCCCAACGGATCGGCCGGGCGTTCTCGGTGCCGCCCCTCGTGTCACCCTCGTCGCTGTCCCTCGTGTCGCTCCCCGCTGGCCGAGAGCGCTGTCCAGGCCGCGAGCCGCCCCGACCGCCACGAGATCTTGGTACGAAAGCGCCTCTTGGAGGGCGGATTCGTACCAAGATCTCGTGATCAGCAGGGGCCGTGGCCCTCGACGAAGAGACGGTGGGCCCAGTCTGCGTACCCGGCGATGATTTTCTGGACCGTGTGGCCGTCGTGCAGGAACAGGTAGGCGCGGTCGCCGTCGCGGGCGAGCAGGCCGTCGAAGCGGTGCGTTCCCGGCGGTGCGTGCAGCGCGCGTACCTCGGGATAACTGGTCCTGACCTCGGCGATCGGTGACCCGGCCGCGATCCCCTCCGGGGTGCGGACCGGGTCGCCGGCCCAGAGCAGGACCAGCCGGTCGTCGATGAAGACCGGGCTGATCATCTCGTGTCCGGCCAGCGTCGGACCGCAGGCGTCGACGTCGGTGCGGAGTATGCCGCGCCGGGTCAGATCGTCCTCCGTGTCGCCGAAGTCGACATCGGACAGTCCGTCGAGGTCGACGACGCTGGCCGCGGCGACCGGCTCGCGGACGGCGATGGTGTCCGGCGGCATGGGTCCGCTGCCCGAGATCGCGGCAGCAAGCAGCAGTGTGGCGATGAAGCCGAATTGTCGCAATTTCATGGAATCCCCCAGTCCCCAACGTGACGGGAGCGAAGAGGTTATTGCCGCGCCTCCCATTCGTCGGCCAGCTCGTCCCAGTAGTCGGCGCTCAGGCCGCGCCGGCCGTGGGTGAGCCAGCCCTCGGTGCTCCGCTCCACGTGCAGTCCCAGCTCGGCGAACGGATCGATCCACCGCCCCGGCTCCGCGCCCAACTCGGTCAACGCGGCGTTGATCGGCCACTCTGGACGCGGCCCGTCGAACGCTGCGTCGAAGCGCGGCCCCCAGGACAGGGCGCCGCCCAACCAGACCGCCGCCGCCTGGCGCCCGGCCCCGCCGGCGAACTCCGCCTCGACGTACGCCACCGGCCTCCGCCGCGACCAGCGGGCCAGCACCTCGACCAGCGTGGGGGAAAGCACCAGCGCGAACGGGTCCGCCGCGCTCGGCTCGTCGGCCGCATAGTCGGGTGGGGTGCCGGTCAACTCCGTCACCAACTGCGGCGTCACCGGCAGCAGGGCGAAGTCCTGCCGCAACTCGCCGAGCACCGCGTGGTCCAGGTCCCGGGTCTCCTCGCGCAGCAGGTCGGCGTCCGCGAGGATCGCGCTGAGCCGGTAGCTCACCGAATGTCCACAGCCTGTGGATAGAACATGTGTACGACGGTGGTCGGGCGTGCTCGCCGTCGTCGGGCAGCGCTCGGCTCCATCCGGTCAGTATCGCGGTAACGGCGACTTCCGGCTGCCGTCGTCGGCCGGTCGTACCGCCAGAGGCCGCCCGTTCCGGGACGGCCCCTACCCCCCGTTGCGGTACGTCCTCAGCCGGCCAGGGCGGGCTGCTGCGGTGGTTGTTCGCCGGGCCGGGCGACCAGGAGCGCGGCGACGGCGACCAGAGCCCCGGCCGCGGTGAGCCCGAGGATCAGCCAGGGCGGCCCGAAAGGGTAGTACTCACCCGGAGTGAAGGCGCTGTGCACGGTCATGACCGGGGGAGCCGAACGACGCCAACAAGCGGCTCGTCCAGCGGTGGGAGTCAGGCGCGATCGCCGCACCCCGGCCGGTCTACGTCCGGGCCCTGGAGGTGGTCACCGGTCTGCCGATCGAACTGCTCGGGTTCGGGACGGTGGCCGACGGCGAGGCCGCCGAGGACGGCAACGGTGGCCACGACCTCACCTCGCCGATGTTCCGTCTGGCCACCCCGACGCCCGCACCTCGGGCGGCCACCGCCCACGGGTCCTACGCGGGTGTGTGGCTCAGTCGCTACCAGTACCACTCCAGCAGCCGGGACGAGTCCTTCGCTGGCCAGCACTTCGTGGTCGTGCTGCAACACGGCGACCGGCTGACCGTACGCAGCCTGCCCGGCTCGGCCGCATCGTCGCTGTCACTCGACCTCACGGTGGACGGCAGCGTCGTCACCGGCGTCTGGGTGGAGCAGACGGACCCCACCGGTTACTACCGGGGCGCCCGCTATCACGGGGCGATCCAGTTGTTGGCGGAGCCGACGGGCCGCCGGATGCCGGGAAAATGGGTCGGGTTCGGCAAGGACATGGACGTCAACACCGGTCCATGGGAACTGGTGTTCCAGGACGCGTCGACGTCGAAGGCGACCCTCGACCGCTACAACACCCACCCGGAATTCTGACCGGCCCGCGCTGGCCGTGATCGGCGCCGGCGTCCTCGTCGCCGTGCCGCTCCGGATGGGCCAGATGACCGGGCTGACGCCAGGGATCCGCAGTGCGATGGGATGTCAGGGGGTGACGACCGGGTCGATCCAGGCGCCGTACACGGTGCCCTTGCAGTTCGGGTTCTCCATGACCTGCGTCCTGATCTCGATGCGGAATGCCCCGGTGATGTCGGCCTCGAAGGGCACGATCTGCCCGAGCGCCGCGGTTTCGGTGTGGCGCACCACGCCGTCTGCGAGAACCGTGAACCTGACCCTGGCTTCGGTGGTCGTGTCGTCGCCGAGCCCGACCTCGGCGTCGAACGTGCCGTATTTCCGATCCACCTGGTAGGTCTCCGAGATGGGCTCCAGGTACGCGCACCCCGGGTGGTTGTAGAGCACCTGCTCGTACGACCGGGTATCGACCGTCAACGGACCGGCTGTGAAGCGTGACTCGTCATCGTCGACGCGTTTGGCATCGAGAAGGGACAATTCGCCTGCTGGTGGAGGTGGCGCGGAAGCGGACGGGGTTCCGCTGGGTGTGGATCGCGGTGCGGCGCTGCTCGGGTTGCCGGTGTCGCCCCCGGTGGCCGCCGTGGTCGGCGGCTGATCTTCGATCAGGGCGTCCTGGGTCACCACCACCAGCGCCCCCGATCCGGCGATCATGGTGACGGTGGCCAGGGCGATTCGCCAGTCCACCGGTCGGCCCCACCCACCGCAATCTGATAGATCCCGGCCAGCAACGCGCACAGCCCGATCACCGCGACCACCACGCGAGCGCCGGAGCCCAACACGGCGATCACCGCCGACACGTCGGCGATCACCGCGACCGTGATCCACACGCGATCAGGAGTACGACGAGCAGATTCTCCACCGGCATCCGGCACGGCCAAATCCTCTCGGCACTCGCAGATCCATCGACGCCGGGCCCATCGTATTCGGCGAGGGGTAACTGTGCCGCCCTGCGGCTTCGGCCACGGAGCGTGCCGATCTGTGGGCGGGCGGCGGGAGGGTTGGAGGACAAGAACGGAAGGGCCGACCTGTCGGTACGGCCCTTCCGTTCGTGCTGCTCAAGCGAGCGGAGGATACGAGATTCGAACTTGTTTATTGCCCCAGGTCAGGGTCTTGTGATCCTGGCTGACCAGGGGTTTTGGAGGGGCTGGCGGGGGCTCGCGGGGGTCAAGCGGGGACGAGTTCCCCTGCGTTCCCCCTAAAGTCGATCTTGCGCATCGCGGCCTCCACGGCCGCCACAACGCCCTCGTCGACCTCCGGGAGGAGGTGGCCGTACCGCTGGTCGGTGAACCCGATGTCCTTGTGGCCGATCCGCCGGCTGATGGCCGAAAGCGGCACGTTCGCGGCGATCAGCCACGCGACGTGCGTGTGCCTCAGATCGTGCAGCCGCAGTCCGGGGAACCCGGCGGCCTCGCGAACGAGCCACCAGACCTCGTAGAACTCCTTGCGGCGGATGAGCCCACCCTTCGGGCCGGCGAACACGCGGTCGTCGAGCTTCTTCCCGTCGAGCAGAGGACGCAGCACCTCGGCGATGTCCTGCTGGAAGGTCACATGCCGCTTGCCGCGCTTGGTCTTCGGTGTCTGGTCGATCGGTCGACCGCTGACCTCGACCGTCTGGAGCCGGACGTGAAGGCGGCTCCGCACCAGGTCGATGTCCCGCTTCCGCAACCCCATCGCTTCGCTCCAGCGCAGGCCGGTCGCCATGAACAGCAGGATCAGCGGGCGCCAGTGCTCTGGAGTCGCCTGGATGACGAGATCGGCTTCCTCCGGCGTGAGGAACAGCATCTCGTCCCGGTCGTCGTCCTCTTCGGGCAGCAAGGTGTGCTCGCACGGGTTGTGACGGACGTATCTGTGCGTGATGGCGGCGGCCATGATCACGTAGAGCTGGCCGTGGGCATTCCGTACCGTCTTGTTCGCCAACGGCCGTGGCTTCTTGACCTTGGTGCGCCCGTCGAGCAGATCATTCGTCCACCGCTGCACGATGAGCGGCTGTTCGGACAGCTCGCCCAGGCGCAGATGCCCGAGCATCGACACGATGTATCGGTTGATCACGCCCTCGATGGAGCTCCGGCTGGTCTCCTTGAGGGCCCGCTTGTAGGCCGGCCACCAGGTGGCGACCCAGTCAGCCAGGGTCAGCTCACCGCCGCGCGGCACCAACGCGTCACCGCGCAGGGCATCGGCCTTCATGATCGTCATGGCGTTCAACGCGGCGCTCTTCGTCTCGTACCCGCTGGCGAGCGTGATCTTCTCGCCGGCGATGAGTTCACGGATCCGGTAGCTACGACCGTTCTTCTCAACCCACATCGGCTCTCCTCAGGGCATGGGTGAGTAACCGCGCGGCCCGGGCCCGCGGCGATCGAAGTGGAGAGGTGGTGCTACGCGGTGCGGCGCGCCTGCTCGATGCGGAAGGTCAGCTCCCGCATTCGGCGCTGCTTGTCGCGCTCGCGCTGTTCGACGATCAGCCGCTCATCGGCGGCGCGCATCTCCTCCAGCTGCTGGAGGATCTCAGCCTTGGTCTCGTCGTCGAGGTCCGTTTCGAGGACCTTCCGCTGCTCTTCGTCGATCTCTTCATCGGTGGGCTGGTAGGGCAGATCGGCGGACTGGAGGACGCCAACCCGTAGGAGTAGCGAGATCGGGTTCAGGTCGAACGTCTCGGCGACCCTGCGGACGTTCGTCTCGCGGACCGCGACGGCCCGGTCAAGCCAGTTGGAGACCGTGCGTACGTCGACGCCGACCGCTCGCGCGAACGGAGCCTTCTTGCTCTTGGTCTTGGAGTCGAGAAGCTCCTGAACGACCTTGGCCCACTCGTTGACATCGACCTCGCCGACCATGAGGTCATGGTATCGGGAACGTATTCCCGGGTCTGCACTCACTGCAGGCCGTAGCACGTAGGTGCGTCGCGGGTCGCGTTTGCCGCCGCTGACGCGGGCGGTCGCTCTGAGCCGAGCACGCGCCTTCAATCCTCTCTGAGGCATGTTGGGAAGACTATCCGGGAACGCGTTTCCGGCCAAGTGGTCCGAACGGCCGAGTTGCCGGGCGCGCGCTTCCGGCGTACGGTCCCAAACGTGAAACAGGAAACACGCTCCCGGAAGCGCATGGCACGCCAGCCGGAAACGCCCGCCCGGGTACGAGTGCGCCTGGTTCCGTTCTCGCTGGCGATGCTGGCGCTTGGTCGAGAGCGCGAGTCACAGCAGGCGCACCTGCTGGAGATGGACATCAAGACCCTGAAGCGGGCCCTCGCGGGCGAGTCGGTGGGCGAGAAGTTCATGAGTCAGACGATCTCCGTCTTTCGACAGCACCGAGACGAACTCGCCCGGCGGGGCCTCCAAGTTTCGCTCGATGAGTACTTCGAGGTCCCGACCGAGGACGCTGCATGAGCAGCGGCAGTGAGTTGGAGCTGCTCGACCCGCTGGAGCTGCTCACGTTCGAGGACTTGGCCCGGCTGTGGAAGACGGGCGAGGACTGGCTCCGCAAGGGCGTGTCGGCCAGGAAGTACCCCCACCACCGCGTCGCGGGGCAGATCCGGTTCACCCGGGCCGACGCCGCCGCGATTCTCGCGAGCCTCGCCGTCGGCGTGGCTCACATCCCCACCGCCGACGAGGTCGCCGCGAGGCGCGCCGAAGTCGGCCAACCCATTGGAGGCAGAGCATGACCGGACCCGACACCGGCGGACCCCCGTCCGGACCTGGGATCGACCTAACCGTGCCGTTCGACGAGCAGCAGGCCGCGCGTCTCCGTCGTGAGGCGGCCGCGTGGGGCGCGGGTTCCAAGGGCACGGCCGCGGTGCCGCTGACGGCGGAGCAGCGCGAGGACCGGTACCGCAAGCAGACCAGGTCGACGCGGCTGACCGCGCGTCAGGGCCGCCGCGCTCGCCACAAGGCCCGCCGCTACCCGGCGACCCAGGGCTGACGAGGCGGCTGTGGACGAGTCGACGGGTCGCACGCAGTCCGATGAGGATCGTGCCTGGCTCCGTGGCTGCCTGCTCGTGCTGGCGGCGATGGCCGTGAGCGTCGTGATCATGATCGTCGCTCTCGGTGGCCTCGTGTGGTGGCTGGTCAGCTGATGGCCTGCTGGGCCTGCGTCGGTGGCCGTCACTACCTGTGCTTCGGCCGCTGCTCGTGCTGCGGCGCCTACCGCATCCACCTCAACGGAAGTGGGGTCACGGCCTGCACGCCGTGACCCCGGGATCCCTACTCCACCTCAACGGAAAAGGACGAGTCGAGATGACGACCAATCTACAGCCCGCACCGCCGGCGGATGTCGCCGACGGCAACGGGCCGGGTGCCGGTCTGGAGGACGAGTCGCGTAAGTGGTGGTTCACCTTCCCGGCCGGCCACCAGTTCGCCGGCCGGTACGCGGTCTCCTCCGGAACGCACGAGGAGGCCCGAGCCATGGCGATCACGCACTTCGGCGAGACGTTCGCCGGTCAGTTCGCGTCGGCCGAGGAGGCCAGGGTGCACGCCGGCGGGCTGGTGCCCCTGGGCACCGCCGAGTTGCCGAAAGTCGTCGACGAGCCGCGGACCATCGTGATGCCGGCGGTCGCCCCGGCCGCCGACGCGGACCGTTACCGACTGACCGACGCCGGAGCACAGGCCCTCGCCGGCGACGCCGCCCAGGGCGTGCACCAGACGGGCACCGGCTGGACGGGCGCCGACCCTGGCCAGTCCGGGGTGGCGTGCGTCTGCGCCGTCGCGTTCGACGGGTTCGACTCGATCGCCGAGGCGCAGGTGCACCTGGACCGGCACATCGCGGCCGCGAACAGCTCCGCGCTGCCGCCGGTGC
Source organism: Micromonospora craniellae (assembly GCF_014764405.1). Taxonomy (NCBI): domain Bacteria; kingdom Bacillati; phylum Actinomycetota; class Actinomycetes; order Micromonosporales; family Micromonosporaceae; genus Micromonospora; species Micromonospora craniellae. The sequence continues at coordinate 3,706,957 of NZ_CP061725.1, forward strand.
CGGCCGGTGAGCTGACCGACGGCATGTTCGTGGCGACCGGCAACGAGGCCGAGCCGGGCGTGGAGGTCCGCCACGTCGAGCCGTCGGCGGACGGCCGGGTCGTGGGGGTGCTGTTCGCGGGCCCGGAGTACGCGGAGTACGGCGTCGACGAGCTGGTGTACCTGGTCGACGCCGCAGCGGTCGAGCAGGCGGCGGCGCGGGCGCGGGCCCGGGCGCACCGCGCCCGGCAGATCGAGTTCCTGCGGCAGCTCGCGGCGCTGGCCGAGTCCGACGAGCACTTCCCGATGCCCCGCTACAGCTTGCGGTTGCAGGGCGGGATGGACAGCCCGGAGGCGGTGCGTCGGTTCGCCGCTGCGCTGGACGTGGAGGTCTCCGACGCCGGCTACGGGCTCAGGGCGACCTGGCGCTACGGCGGCGACGGCGAGATCACCCCGCCGGTGGAGATGGAGGTGTCCGCGCCTCACCGACACCTGCCCGCGGCGAAGTCGACGCCCGTGCCGGTGCCCGTGTCGCCCGCCGCGCCGGTGGCTACCGCGCCCGTCGTGCACCGCAGGGACATCGGCAGCCCGGGGGTCCGCTGCGAGTGCGGTACCGCGTTCGACGCCGACGGCCGGGACGTGGAGACGGCGATGTCGCTGCTCGACGCGCACATCCGCGCCCCGCAGGGACAGGAGCAGACCCGATGAGCCGGCCGACGCTCGACCCGGCCGTGACGACGCCCCGACCCACAGTGCCGGCCCCGTCGTCGCTGATGTCGGCGATCCGTACCCGGATGGCCGGCGCCGGCTGGCACCACCAGCGCGACGCGGCGATGGGCCGCGAGACCTGGACCGAGCCGACGCTGCCCGCCGGGCAGCGAGAGCCGCGCAGCATCGTCGTCGACGAGGTGTTCGCCGCCGCCGGCGGCCGGGTCATCGAGGCGTGCAACGGACACGAGCGGTTGATGTTGCGCTGCGTCGGCGACACCGACCCGGCCATGGTGCTGGTGACCCTGGACGTGTGGCGGATGCTGCCCAACCTGGCAGCCACCCCCACCGCCCGGGAGGCGGTGGCCACCAATGGGTGACCTCATGATCCTGGTCCGCCTCGTACTGGCCGTGGTCATCGGCTCCGTCGACCTGGTCGCCGCTCACCCGACCGACGTGGTCGCCGTGCTGCTCTGCGCGACCTGTGTGGTGCTGCTCGCCCGGATCGCGCTGCTGCTGTGGGCCGACCGGTTCGACCGGTGGGCGCGGGTCGTCGCGGTCGTGCCGGCCCCGCCGCCACCGCCGGACTATCCGCCGGACCCGCCGCTGGTCAACCCGATGTTCGCCGCGCACATCACCGCGACGTCGGCAGCGACATGCGCCGCCCTGCGCGCCGGCCGGCAGCCCGCTCGGGTGGGGGGACGACGGTGACCGCCCCGCGTACCGCGGTGGCCGCGCCGGAGCCACCGGACCGGCTGCTGACCGCGGTCGACCTGACCGTGGCCGACCCGGTGTGGGTGTTCGCGGGCGGCCGGTGGCGGCGCGGCGACGTCGTCCAGTTGGCCCGGGTGCGGGTGCGGGTCCGCTACGTCTCCGACCGGCACGGCTCGACCCGGGAGCGCTGGTTCACCTGCACCGAGTCGGAGCCGGTCTACCACGGCGGTCTGCCCGCCCCGCTGACATGGCGGTGTGTCTCGTCGCGGTGCCGGCTGGTGTGCACCGGCCGACCCGGCCAGAGCACCACCCAGATCCGCGCCGCGCACGAGGCCAGCCCGATGCACCACCGGGAGTTCGATCTCTCATGACCAAGCCGACCGAGGTGCGGTGCCTCGACTGCGACCGGAAGCTCAAGACCTCCGTGTCGCGTGCCCGGCACATCGGCGAGGGCTGCTGGCGCAAGCGCCAGGCCGAGGCCCGCGCCCGGTCGGCTCTGGTCCCCCTGCCCGGCTTCACCAGGCACGGCGACCTCGCCGGCCTGGACGGCCCCTCCCTGCTCGACCAGCTGACCGAGGACGGCCCCCATGCCTCGTAAGCCGCCGGAACGCCGCTACTGCACCAAGTGGGATCCCGACCCGAGCATCGGCCCGGACCACCGCGAACGGCTCACCTGCCGCAACTGCCTGCGCGTCGGTAAGGCCGGCGACGCCAACCACAGACCACCACCCCCGCGGGCCCGGCCCGCCTCGAAACCCCTGCCCGCGGCGCTCGCCGCCGCAGCCCAGGAACGCGACGCCGCGATCCTCGGCGAGCACGACCGAGAGGACCTCTGGTGACCGAACCTAGCCTCGACCTGACCGACGCCGAGCTGCGGATCGCCGCCGCGCGCCGGCCCGGGTACGCGACCTACCCGCAGTACCGCCCGGGCCAGCCGGAGCGACTCGGCCGCCTTCCGCGCGTGCCGCTGCGCCCGTCCGTGTCCGTGCCGAGGGCCACCGCGTTCCAGCCTCAGCGCGACCGCCGCCGGCCGTGGTGGAGGCGACGCTGGAACTGGACCGTGTCGGCATCGGCCGGTGCCGTGGTGACGATGGGCTACTGCTGGACCGAGTCCGGCGCCCGCCGCCGCGGTGACCGCAACGCCCGGAGGGCAGCACGGTGACCGCCGACGTCATCGAGCTGACCGAGCGGTCCACCGAGCAGGCCGCCCGCGCCCGGGCCGACCGGATCCGCAAAGGGTTGATCGACTACCTGGAAACGGTCGAAGAGTTCGCGTTGGCCTTCGAACGGCGCGACTGGCAGGTCCTCGGCCACGACAGCTGGGAGGCGTACCTTGCCGCCGAGTTCGGAGCAGACCGGTTGCGCGTACCGGAGGTGCACCGTACGCAGGCGGTGACGGTGCTGCGCATGGTCGGCATGTCGACCCGCGCGATCGGCAGCGCGCTCGGCATCAGCAAGGACACCGCGGCCCGCGCCTTGGCTGCTGTATCCGCTGACGGAGCGTTGCCTGCGACCGTACGGGGACTCGACGGCCGTGACCGTCCGGCCACCCGACCGGCCCCCGCGCCGACGCCGGTCGTCATCGAGGAGCGCGGGCCGACACCGGGTGAGCAGGTGTGGATCGCGGCCGCCCGCAAGGGCATCCCGGGCCACGCGCTCAAGACCAAGACGTCGACCAGGTGCAGCCGATCGACGCGCAACGGATTGACTCTGCCGGCCGAGCAGGCACGCGAGCGGCACTCCGCCGTGTGGTGCCACACCTGCTGGCCGGAGGAGGAGGAGACCACCCGTTTCGTGGCGGGTGAGTCCGAGGCCCACGACCCCCGGGTCTCAGACGAGGCCGGGGCGGAGTGTCGCGACTCCGCCCCGGCCGACGTCGACCTGGCCGCCGCGGTCCTCGCGGCGCTGGAAGGCACCGGCCCGTACGGGCTGACACTGGACGAGATCCGCAACCTGCTGCCCGGCGCGCCCGCCTGGGACGAGGTACAGCGCGTCGTCGACGAGCTGACGGCGCTCAAGGTGCTGTTCACCGCGACCACGCCGACCGCCAAGCGGTGGATCCCCAGCAAGGTGACGGCCACCGGGCACTTCACGTCCAGCCCGGTGGATGGAGAGGACGTCGACAGCGAGGCCATGGCGACTACGGACACCGCCACGGACGGCCCGGTCGACCACGCCGCTCCAGCTCCCGTCCCGCCGGCCGCCGCTTCCCCGGCCGTCGGCGGGACGGGGGTAACCCCGCGCCCCGATTGGGTGCTGACGGTCGACCAGGTCGCCCGTCTGCGCGCCGTCTTTGAGTGGGCCCGCGCTGGCCTGGCCCGTCACCCCCGCTACCACGACGGCTGCGGAGAGCCGGGCGCGCTCGGCCGCGAGTACGCGGGCGAGCGCGCCCCACGCGCCCCGCACCAGATACCGCGCAACGGGGAGCAGGTGGCGCACGTCGAGGTGAGCTGGGCCCTCGACGGCGAGATGGAGATCTCCTACCGCTCCGACCGGTACGTCCTGGCGGAAACCACCTTGTGGATGCCCGGTGTGGACGAGGCCCTGGACGTGCTTTGCGCGCTCGGCATCCTGCCGGGCCGCTTCTCCCGCCAGTACGCCGCCGGCCTCCAGGCCGGGCTACGCGCCGGCGACGCGATCGACGGACCCACGGAGGAGACCGACCATGGCTGAACTGCCGTGCTACGAGGGCTGGCGGAAGGTGCCCGCCGGTTTCCTCTCACAGTCGCAGCTGAACAACCTGGACCTGCCCCGCGTCCCGGGCGGCCCGGTCCGGGCCTGGGTGAAGACCCGAGACTGGCGTGACCGCAAGACCACCGTGGCGCTGTACTCTCTGGCCGAGTCGGAGCCGTCGCCGGCGACGATCGGTCAGCTGGAGGCGGCCCGGGCCCGCGCCAGCGCCTCCCGAACGTGTGAGGACTGCGGCGCCCACCCCGACCGACCCTTGCCCACGGTCGGCGACGGGCGCCTGTGCCAGCTGTGCGCGCGTGTCCGGTCGCTGCGCGCCCACGTGAAGAAGGCCGCCGCTGACTGGGCCGCCGCCGCTGACTGGGCCCGCAACCTGCTCGCCCCCGGCCTGCTGCCGCCGTACGTGGTGCGCGTCAAGCAGATCCTGCGTCCGCCGGCCCCGTCCGGCCGTCAGGATCCGGAGCCGATCGCGCTGCGGGTGAGCGCGGTCGACACGGCCGGCCGCCGCCGCATCGACACGACCACCATCCGGCTCGTCGGGCCGCGGGTACGCGCGGTGCCTGCCGACGCCGTCGACCCGAACACCGTGGAAGAGCAGATCGTCCCCCTGCTCTCCGCAACGACGATCGTCACCTGGACCGCCAACGAACTGACGCCGCTGCACACCCTTTACGGGATCAAAGCGCTCGCCGCCTGGTACGGCGGCAACCCCAACGCGATGCACTGGCGGGCCACCCACTGGCGTGGCGACATCGACCCCGACGACGTCTATCTCAGCTACCGGCAGGCGATCGACCCGGTCCGCGCCGACCGGACGCTGCTGTTGCTGCGCCGCATGGCGTACACCGAGCGTCCGGACGGACAGGGCCGGCAGTGAAGGGCCGGTGGCTGGTGGCCACCACGCTGCTCGGCCGGCAGGCGCCGGCCGGTGAGCCGTACCCGCACATCTGCGGCATCACGATGGAGGCCACCCGCCGCCGCGAGCGCTACCGGCTCACCCGTCGCGACTGCCCGGCCTGCGCGGACCGGTCGGGGTGAGCCGTGATCCCCGACGAGTTGGCCGCCGAGCTGCTGCACGAGCGGTACGGACCATCGCCGCGGCTACCCCGGCCCGCGTCGCCGCACCCGGCGGCCCGGGCGCTCGCCGCCCGCGCGGCCGCCGCCGTCGACCAGCCCCGGCCTGCCCGCCGACGTCGGCACCTGTCGGTCGTCGACGGCGAACCCGAAACCCACGGCGGCGGCATGACGCCGTACGCCATCTCGCGACCGAGCAGAGGAGCAGCACTGAGGTGACGACCACGATCGTGGCGCTGGACCTGGAGACGACCGGGCTGGATCCGGAGCGCCATCACATCTGGGAGATCGGGGCGATCGTCCGCGGCCACCGTGACCCGACGTTCGACGGGGAGTGGCACTACATGCTGCGCCCCAACCTGTCGGATGCAGAACCGAAAGCCCTACAGATCAGCCGCTACTACGAGCGCGCCTCGTCGGTGCAGGACCGAACCACCCAGGCGTTCGTGCACCGCAAGCCCGCCGAGGTGCCCGGTGGGCTGTTCGGCGAGTTGTCCCGGCCGGCCGTGGCCCTGCGGATGGCCGAGCTGCTCGACGGCGCCCACCTGGTGGGCGTCAACCCGCAGTTCGACGCCGCCTTCCTCAGCCGTTTCCTTCGCGCCCACTGGCAGGCACCCACCTGGAACTACCACCTCGTCGACGTCGGCGCCCTGGCGTTCGGCTACGCCGCCGCGCTGTGCCAGGCCCTCGACCGGCCGGTACCGACGCTGCCGTGGCGCCTCGACGACCTGGCCGCGCAACTCGGCGTGCCCAGCGACCCGGCCTCCCGGCACACCGCGCTGGGTGACGCCCGCTGGGCGCTGGCCATCTACGACAAGGTGATGGCCGCCTCCGGCGCGCAGGACGTCCCCGAGCCGGTGGTCTGAATGGGCGTCGCAGAGCACAGCAAGCCGCGCCGGTTGGCGGCCACCGCGCTGCACATGGCCATCGAACGGGACTGGCGACGCGCCACCGACGCCGTCAACCGGATCAGCGCCGAGTGCACCCCGGAGGCATTGGGAGACGTTCTGGTCGCCTGGTGCGACACGGTCCTGACCTACGCGTGCGGTGACAGCTTCGAGTTCGGCACCGTGCGCCTGGTCGCCTGGGACGTCGGCGCCGGCGTGGTCGGTGAGGCACCGCCTACCCCGTACCTCCAGTGGACCCACGACCTGATCCGCGCCCGGGCTGCCGGCGACCTGGACGCGTTCAACGCCGCGCTACAGCGACTCAACGACATCGACGACGGAAACGAACGCGGCCGGTACGTCTCGGCGCTGCTGGAGTCGATCTCCATGACCATGCGCCGTCTGCCGCGCGGTTACGCGGCCAGGGGCCGGCCTGGCGGTGCCCCGCCCAGCGCAACTCATCAGCCCGAAAGGACCTCATGAGCACCACCGTCACCATCACGGTCACCGAGCGGAACATCCTCGGCGCCACCAACCTCGGCCCGAAGACCGAAATCGACATCACCCGACAGACCCGGGCAGCCGCCATCGCCGCAGCGCTCGTCGCGTTGGCCGCCGCCCACCGGCCCGAGATGGAGCGCGCGTGGCCGGTGATCCGGGACCAGGTGGAGCCGCTACTTGCCGCGTACCGCAGCGAGGTTGAAGCCGCCGAGGCACGGAAGACCGGCCAGGCCGTTCCGGCAGCTCAGGTGACGGCCGGCGCCGAACCTGGCGACGGCACCGGGACGGCGGTGCCGGTCCGTCCCTGGGCGGACCTCCGCGATTCCGGACTGCTCTGGCTGATCAACCGGGCGGTGCTCCACCCTCGCGGGTTCGCGCTCGCGGTTGTCATGCAGGGCGAAGACGCGGTGGGCTGGCAGCTGCTCGGTGACGGCAGAGGGCCGTGGCGCTTCCATGCATCGGTGTCGGAGGACGAGCTGTTCGCCGCAGTGCAGGCGACGCTGGCCGTGCACCCCGACGAGGCGCCGCATGGCTGACGACCCTCCGGAACCACCCGACCCGTGACGGCGTTCTCCGCCGCCCCAGATCGCCCCTTCGGCGCGGCCACCTTGGAGGTGGCCGCGCTTTGTCGTACCGGACAAACCATAGATGTTGATCATTGAGGTGGGGTATGCCGTACTGGCTGGAAAGTGACACTTTCCACAGCGAACCGGTGTGGGAAGTGCTTGCCGGTGGCGTCGCGGACCTGGTCGACGCGCTGCAGTCCGCGCTGTGCCGGCTGAAGTCGTCGTCGTCCGCGGTGCTGTCCGATGGCTACCTGACCGAGGGCATGGCGCTGCAGCAGTGCCGCGGCCGTAAGAAGATCCTCGGGCTGCTGACCACAGCAGTGCTCGACCAGCCGCCGCTGCTGCACCGTCAGGGCGACGAGTGTGAGTGCCTCGGTGACGGGTGGATCACCGGGTATGCGTACCGGATCCACGGGTTCTCCAAGCGGAACCCGTCCCGGCGGGAGTACAACCGCAACCGGGCGCAGAAGGCGGACCTGCGTGACGCGCGCCTGAAAGCCTTGGTCTACACCCGCGACGGCGGCTGCTGCCGGTACTGCGGCTCCGGACCTCTCAGCCCGAAGAGCGGCCGGGCGAAGGATCCCCGCAAGCGGATCCACTACGACCACGTCGACCCGGATGCCCCGGCCGGCGCCAACGCCGAGAACTTCGTCTTGAGCTGCAAGCGCTGCAACGAGCACAAGGGCCACCGCCTGCCGGCCGAGGCCGACATGGTGCTGCTGCCCATCCCCACCCCCGACCAGGCCGCCCGCATGCGCGCCCGCGACCAGGTGCTGCGGGACCTGCCCACCGATCACGCGCCGATCACCGACGAAACGGCACCCAATCACGATCACGAACAAAAACCGATCACCGAACGAACCGATGAACCCATCACCGACCACGAACGCGATCGAAACGCCGATCACACACCACCAGTGCGCCCGAACCCCGACATCACCACCACCACGGCGACGACCGATCACCGCCGGACAGGGTCCGGGCTGGGTCGGGACGGGAAACCCGAGGTGACAGCACTCCACCCGCCACCCCCCACCCCCGGCCCCACCACCCCACCGGCCAGCTCAACCCCCTGGTCCCACCAGCCAGCCCGCAGCCCGCAGTTTCCCGACGTCTACCACCGGCGCTCCCGTCCAGCCCCGCACCAACCTGACCCCTACGTCTGGCCCCCCGGCACCACCCCTGCCCGCCCCGCGCCGCCCTCGCACGATCCGGAGGACCGATGAGCACCCCATCCACCACGACGGCCGGCCAGCCGCCCCTGCGCGTGGTCGACGTCCGCGACGCGATTGAGCGGCTCCGGGAGTCGTGCGCCTGGCTGTGGCTGCTGATGGTCCCCGGCCGCGAGCGCCGGCCCGGCCGGCCCGTCGACGAGGAGCAGGCCGAGATCCTCGAAGCACGCGGCCACGCCGACCGGGCGTACCGGTCCTGGAACCTGAGCCGGGGCATGGGCGCGTTGGCGCCGTCGCCGGCGGCCGCGCGTCTGGACGTCGTCGACGCCCAGGCCGTCGTGCACCGGATCCTGACCCGGCTGGCCCGCAGCGTCGCCGCGTACCGCGACTCGTCGTACGTCGGCGGCGGTCGGCCGGTGGATGTGCTGGACTGGCTGACCGTCGGCGGGCCCGGCCGGCCCTGGGTGGTCGACGCCGCCGGCGACGCGTGGCGGGCCGGTGTGGTCGACGACCTGCACGACAACCGCGACGCGTACCTGGTGGCCGAGATCGCCCAGCGCATCGCGTGGGCGGACGAGGTCGCCCGGTCGGCGGCCGGTGTGGTGGCAGAGCCGGTGCGGCCGATCGAGCACCGGTGCCCGGCCTGCCGGCACCGATCGCTGCAGCTGCACCACGACGGCCACGACAAGCGGCGCTGGAGCGTGCGGTGCGTCCGCCGGACGTGTCTGTGCGTCGGTGCGGGCTGCGGCTGCCTCAAGCGCGACCGCCGGCCCGGTCTGCCCCACGCGTGGGGCAGGGGCGAGATGGAGGGCCCGGGCGGGCTGGCGACCGCCGTGGCGATCGCTCGCCGCCTCGACGAGCAGGGCCGGCCCCGCCCCACCGTCCGCAGCACCGTGACCGGTCACGGCGGCTGGTCCGACCGGCGGACCGGTGCGGCGTGAGCGGCGTGGTGGTGGTCGACGGCGTGCAGTGGTGGACGACCGCGTACGCCGTGGCGCAGCTGCGGGTGGACCGCGCGCGGCTGGCTGACTGGGTGCGCCGTTCACGCCAGGCCGGGCACCTCGCGGGCGCGGCGCCGGAGGACTGCCCACGCTGCCAGTCAGCCGGCCCTGGCTTCCCGCACGTGGATCCGCCGGTGCGCCGGGCCGGCATCTTCGGCTACGTCGGGGAGCAGCTGCTGGAGGCCGAGGTCTGGACGTCGGAGGGGACACGCGGAGGGGTGCTCCGCCAGGACAGTTGACAAGATCAGGACGAGCATCGCAGCATGTGTGCAGCGCCAGGAGTCTGCCCCGGCGCCGCGATCTACCCGTTTAGCCAGCCCCCCGGGTCGGCCCGGGCCGATGGGCCCCCGCACTGAGTGTGGGGGCCCATCGTGTTACCCCCTGCGGCAGCATCCCCCCTCCCCCTCCCCGGAGGCCCCCGGTGCCCACGGCCCCCAAGACCCGTTGCGCTGAGCCGGGATGCCGGACGCTGGTCGACCGCGGCCGCTGCGACGTACACCAGCGGCCGGCCTGGGCGGGCCGGCTGCCGTTCGAGCAGCGGTACGGCATGAGCCGTTCGGAGTGGGATGCACTGAGCCGGCGCATCCTCATCCGCGACGGCTGGACGTGCTACGTCTGCGGCAAGCAGGCAGCGACGCAGGTCGATCACAAGATCCCTGTTGCGGAGGGCGGTTCGCCTCGTGATGCGGCGAATCTCGGCGCGATCTGCGAATCGCCGTGCCATGAGAACAAGAGCGAGGCCGAACGCATTCGCGCAGCTCAGCGGGCGCGGTCGGGGGTAGGGGAGTCATGATCACGACGGTGGGGTCCGGGGGCACCGTCGGCGGTAGTGAAGCTTTCCAAATCTCAGAATGAAAATCCGTGGGGGCACCCCGATCACCCGATCAGCCATCGCCGAGATTCGATGGCATGTCTATTTAGGGCGGTGACAGTGAAGGCTCGTGTGATCGGCTTTCCGGACCCGGAGCGCGGCGGCACGATCGAGGGCGACGTGGTCGATGTCGAGGTCTCCAGCGAGGGCGAGCTGAGGCTGACGGCCGAGGACCGCGACGGCAACCCCACCGGCTGGGCGATCTACGCACGGGGGCACTGGCTGTCGGTGACGCAGATCGAGCCACCCGATCCCGAGGTCGTCAAGGTCGTCACCGAACGCCGTCAGGCCGAGGCGAACCGGCGGTCGCGCTTCTGAGGAGGTGGACGTGGCACGCACCCCTGAGCCGGCCGGGCTGCGGCTGCTCAAGGGCCGGGGCAACGGCACGGACTCCGGCGGTCGGAAGGTCCGGGAGGCGCCGGCGTTCGAGCGGGCGGCGCCGAACCCGCCGACGTGGTTGTCGAAGGAGGCGGCGGCGGAGTGGCGGCGGGTGGTGCCGGAGCTGGACCGGATGGGTCTGCTCAAGAAGATCGACCGGGCGATGTTGTCGGCGTACTGCCAGACCTGGGCCACGTTCGTGTGGGCGACCCGTGAGGTGCAGTTGCAGGGCCTGCTGGTGGAGGCGATCACGGTCCGCAAGGACGGCACCGAGTCGAAGCGGCTGGCGGCCAACCCGAACGTGGTGATCGCCCGGTCGGCCGGCAAGGAGCTGCGCGCGTTCGCGACGCACTTCGGGCTGTCTCCGTCTGCTGAGGGCGGGCTGGTGAAGGGCGACGGCGACGATGGCGACGAGAACCCGTTCAGCGGCGCGGGAGGAGGATCGGTCGGCCTCGTCGGCTGAGGTCCCGACCGCGTTCCTGCCGCCGGCGGAGGAGCTGGAGCGGCTCAAGCTGTCCCCGGAGGTGGCCTGGTACCTGGTCAGCCGGGGCATCGCGCTGCCGGACTGCCCGCCGCGGTGGAAGACCCCTGAGCCGCGCGACGTCGTCGACGCCGCGTTCGATCCGGACCGCGTCGACCACGTCCTGGCCTCGTTCCGCCAGCTGCGGCACACGCAGGGCCGGCTGGCCGGCCTGCCGCTGATCCCGGATCCGTGGCAGGTCGCCTACATCCTCGCCCCGGTGTTCGGGTGGGTGCGGTGGGACGAGGACGCCGAGGCGTACGTGCGGATCATCCGCACCCTGTACGTCGACGTGCCCCGCAAGAACGGCAAGAGCACCCTGTGTGGCGGCATCGCGATCTACATGGCGTGTGCGGACGGCGAGCAGGGCGCCCAGGTCGTCACCGCCGCGACCAGCGAGCGTCAGGCCGGGTTCGTGTTCAACCCGATCAAGACCCTGGCGGCCAAGAGCCGGGCGCTGGCTCGGTTCGTCAAGGCGCTGGCGAAGAAGGTCATCCACAAGCCGTCCGGCTCGACGATCGAGGTCGTGTCCTCGGCGGCCGACGCGCAGCACGGGGCGAACATCCACTGCGGGGTCGTCGACGAGCTGCATGTCCACAAGACCCCGGACCTGCTGGAGGCGATCGAGACCGGGACCGGTTCCCGGACGCAGCCGCTGATCGTCATCATCACCACGGCGGACTCCGGCCGCCGGGAGACCGCCTACGACCGCAAGCGGCGGCTGGTCGAGCAGCTCGCGTCCGGGGTGCTGGTCGACGAGACCACGTACGGCGTGATCTGGTGCGCCGACCCGGAGGCCGACCCGTTCGCCGAGGCCACGCAGCGCGCGGCGAACCCGGGTTACGGGATCTCACCGACCCGGGCCTACCTGCGCAGCAAGGCCAACGGCGCCCGTAACTCGCCGGCGGAGCTCGCGGCGTACCAGCGGCTGCACCTGGGCGTGCGGACGAAGCAGGAAACGAAGTACCTGACGCTGGTCAGCTGGGACCGCAACGCCGGCGCCGTCGACGAGGACGCGCTGACCGGCCGCGAGGCGTTCGGCGGGCTGGACCTGGCCTCCACCAGCGACCTGATCGCGTTGTGCTGGCTGTTCCCCGACGACGGCGGGTACGACGCGCTGTGGCGGCTGTGGACGCCCGAGGAGAACGTGGCCAACCTCGACAAGCGCACGGCGAAAGCGGCGTCGCGGTGGGTCAAGGAGGGTCTGCTGCTGACCACGCCGGGCAACGTGGCCGACTACGACTTCGTCCAGGCGCAGATCGAGCAGGACATCGAGACGTTCGACGTCGCGTCGCTGGGCTACGACCCGTGGAACGCGACGCAGCTGACGAACAACCTCTCGGCCGCCGGTGCGCCGCTGGTGAAGGTCCGCCAGGGCCTGCAGACACTCTCGCCTCCGCTCAAGGAGGTGCAGCGTCTGCTGCTGGCCGGCCGCGAGGACCGGCCCCTGCTGCGCCACGGCGGCAACCCGGCGGTGCGGTGGCAGGTCGACAACCTGTCCGTGCACACCGACCCGGCCGGCAACGTCAAGCCCGACAAGGCCCGCTCCGCCGAGAAGATCGACGCCGTTTCGAGCCTGGTCACGGCCATGTCCGAGGCGATGGGACGCGCACCGACCCGCCGGTCCGCGTACGCCGACGAGGGCGCAGAGCTGACCGTCATCTGAGGAGGTACCTGTGAGGTCGTACCGCCGCCACTGCGGCCGCCAGGTCCTCGTCACCAGCGGCGACATCACGTTCGCCGGCCGACTGGTCGACGCGCGCCGCGACCAGCTGGAGCTGGCCGACGCGCACCTGGTCGCCGAGGACGGCCGCCGCACGCCGCTGGAGGGCCTGCTGCTCGTCGAGGGCGCCGGGGTGCGCTGGGTGCAGGTCCTCTGATGGTCGCGTTCGCCACGCTCGCCGAGCTGGGCGAGCATCTGGCCAGCCGGCCGGGTGTGGAGGTCGTGGACCCGGGCGTGCCGCTGTCGGAGTACGCCGCCAGCGACGTCAGCGCCCACAACGTCTGGAAGTCGCAGCCCAGCGTGCGCAAGGTCGTCGACTTCATCGCCCGCAACGTCGCCAGCGTGCCGATGCACCTGTACGAGCGGGCATCCGACACCGACCGCCGGCGGGTCACCGCCCACCCCCTGGCGGCGACGCTGCGGGCACCGCGGCCGCGGCTGACGCCGTTCCGGTTCTGGCACTCGGTGGTGGTCGACTGGATGCTCTACGACCGGTGGTGTGTGGCGAAGCTGCCCACCGACGACGGCATGGAGCTGGTCCGGATCCCCGCACGGCGGTTCCGGCTCAAGGCCGACGCGCTGGACTGGCCGATCGCGGTCAAGATCCGCGACCGGCACGGGCGGTGGCAGGAGTTCCCCACGGCGGACTTCCTGTTCGATCACGGGTACGCCGGGCGCGGCGCCAACGGCACCAGCCCGATGCAGACCCTGCGCGACACCCTGGCGGAGTCCCGGGAGGCGGTGGCCTACCGGCGTCAGGTCTGGGCCAACGGCGCCCGCGTGCCGCTGGTGCTGCGCCGGCCGGCGGACGCGCCGGACTGGAACAAGAACGGCGGCCGCGACCGATTCACCGCGTCCTGGCGGCGGTTCATGCGCGGCGGCGGCCGCGAGGGCGGCACGCCGCTGCTCGAAGACGGCATGGACCTGGTGAAGGTCGAGGCGTTCACGCCGCGAGACACCCTCGACCTGGAAGGCCGCAAGCTCACCGACGCCGAGGTGGCCGCCGCGTACCACATCGCCCCGGAGCTGGTGGGCGCCCGCGAGGGCAACTACAGCAACCTCGACGCGTTCCGCCAGATGTTGTGGAACGTGTCGCTGGGCCCGTACATCCTGCCGCTGGAGCAGGTCACCAACGTGATGCTGGTGCCCGACTTCGACGACGAGCTGCTGTACGTCGAGGCGCACGTCGACGCGAAGCTGCGCGGCAGCTGGCTGGAACAGGCGCAGTACCTGCAGTCGGCCGTCGGTGCGCCGTACATGCTGCGCAACGAGGCCCGGGGCCGGCTGAACCTGGAGGCTATCGAGGGCGGCGACGAACTGGTGACGCCGCTCAACGTGCTGGTGGGTGGGCTGGCCTCACCTCGGGACACCGCGCCGAAGGCCGGCGGCCGCCGGGGCGTGAAGGCGTCCCGGCCGGAGGACCTAGCCGACTACGACCGGGAACTGGCCGGCCTGACCGAGGCGCTGACCGCGTACGCGCAGCGGCAGGCCGACACGCTGCTGGACCGGCTCGGCGCCAAGGCCGAGGACGGTGCGCCGGACCTGTGGGCGCTGTGGGGTGCCGAGCAACCCGAGCGGGAGCAGCAGCTGGCCGCGCTGGTGCTGTCGTGGGCGCTGCGTCTGGCGGCCGTCGGTGCCTGGGAAGTGTTGAGCATCTGGAACCCGGACGGCGACGGCTGGTCCGCCGAGGTGATGACGGCGTGGCTGGCCAAGGCGGCGGCCGCGCACGCGCACGAGGTCGAGCAGGGCGGCTACGACGCGGCCATCGGGGCGATCAGCGGCGCCGCCGGCGATCCGGACCGGACGTGGCGTGACGCGCTGCAGACCGCGCTGGCCGCCTGGGTGGTCCGTGCCGCGGCGCACGCGGTCGGGGTGGCCACCGAGGCCCGCAACTTCGGCGGCCACGACGCGGCCAAGGCGTCCGGGCTGGGCGAGAAGACGTGGCGGACCCGGTCGTCGAACCCGCGCCCGTCGCATCGGGTGCTCGACGGCCAGACCGTGCCGATCAACGACGTGTTCGGCAACGGCGGCCGGTGGCCGGGCGACCCGGCGCTGGAGACCGACGAACGGGCCAACTGCAAGTGCTCGGTCACGTACGCGAGAGGTGACGACTGATGTTGATCAAGACCGCGCCGGCGCGTATCAAGGCGGCCGGCACCGACGACGGCCTGGCCGATGGCGAGTTCGAGGCGCTCGTCAGCGTGTTCGGCAACGTCGACAGCTACGGCGACGTCGTCATGCCCGGTGCGTTCGACGACGTCCTTTCGGAGTGGTCGGCCAAGGGCGACCCGATCCCCGTGATCTGGTCGCACAACTGGTACGACCCGTTCGCCCACATCGGCACCGTGCTGGAGGCCAAGGAGACCGACGTCGGGCTGTGGGTCAAGGGCCTGGTCGACCAGGACCCCGAGGCCCGCACCGCCGCCCAGGTCTACCGCCTGCTCAAGGGCCGCCGCGTCACGCAGTTCAGCTTCGCGTACGAGATCGGCGAAGCGTCGTGGGCCGAGCGGGACGGCCAGGACGTGTACGAGCTGCGCAAGTTCTCCGGCCTGCACGAGGTCGGGCCCTGCCTGGTCGGCGCCAACCAGGACACCGACCTGCTGTCCGCCAAGGCCCGCCTGCTGGCCGCCGGCGTCAAGGAGGGCCGGGTCCTGGCCCAGGCCCACGTCGACCGGCTCAAGGAGGCACACGGCGCGCTGGGCGAGGTCATCGCCGCCGCCGAGAAGACCACCGACCCGAAGAGGTCGGGAAGCACCGCCACGCGTACCGCCGGCCAGCCGGCTGATCCGACCAACGACAACCCGGCCGTGCCCGGGAAGTCGTCCGCCGCGTCCGATCGGTCCCGGTCCGCCCAGGCAGCCGCACGGCTCCAACTACTCACACTGACGGGAGATGCGCAGTGAACCTGCGACAGCAGCTCAAGGCCAAGCTGGCCCGGGCCGCGGAGCTGGCCAAGGCCGCCAAGACCCGGGACCTGACCGACGACGAGATCACCGAGGTCGACGCCCTCGGCGACGAGATCCCCGCCCTCCAGGCCAAGATCAAGAAGAACGACGCCGCCGCGAAGCGGCTGTCCGGCCTCGCCGACGTCGACGACGAGGACCAGGACGACGAGGACGACGACGAGGACGACGACGAGCCGGCCGGCGGCCGCAAGACCGGCGGGGCCCGCGTGACCGACCGGATCGAGCGGCTGCACGCCAAGCGGATGGGTGTCGCGTTCGTCAAGAGCGACGCCTACAAGGCGTTCCGCAAGGCGCACCCGGGCGGCGTCGGTCAGGGCACGCCGATCAACATCGGCCGGGTCAAGGTCGGCACGATGGACGACTGGCACGCCGGGCGCCGCCGCAAGGCGACGCTGACCACGCAGGTCGCCCGGATCCAGCCGACCCGCTACCCGACCATGGACATGGTCGAGCGGGACAACCTGACCATCCTCGACCTCATCTCGCGCGGCGAGGCGGACGGCGCGTTCGACTACGTCCAGGTGACCGGGGTGACCCGCAACGCCGCTATCGTGCCGGAGTCCACCGGCCCGGCCGACGCGAACGGCCTCAAGCCGGTGTCGGACCTGCAGACGCAGATCGCCGAGGCCAAGCCGTTCACCTACGCCGACGGCTACGACATCACCAACCAGCTGCTGAGCGACGCGCCCGCGTTCGCCACCTACATGGATCAGGAGCTGTCCTACAGCCTGGACTGGGTGATCGAGGACGCCCTGCTCGACGGCAGCGGCACTGGTGGCCAGCCCCGTGGCCTGCTGCACACCACCGGTGTGCAGCAGCTGACCTACACCCCCGGCGTCGACGCCCGCGCCCAGGTCAAGGCGATCCGACAGGCGATCACCCGGATCACCCGGCTGCGCGGCGGCCAGGTCTCCGCCGTGCTGATGGCGCCGGAGGACGACGAGGCGTGGGACCTGCTGGAGGACGACAACCACCGGTACCTCGGGCAGGGCCCGTTCGGCATCGGCCCGTCGACGAGCTGGGGCCGCGCCCGGGCGCTGTCGGAGCGGCTGGCGCCGGGCACCTGCATCCTGGGCGACTGGCGGCAGATCGCGCTGCTCGACGTCGAGGGCCTGAGCGTTCTCGCGTTCAACCAGCACAAGGACTACGCCCAGCGGAACATGACCTACGTCCGCGCCGAGCTGCGCGCGATGCAGGTCATCTGGAAGCCCAACCGGCTGATCGTCGTCAAGCCGGAAGAGGAAGAGGGCTGACGGCCGGACGGGCCCCGGGCTGGGGAACCCGGGGCCCGTCCGGCCGTTCTACCCACCCGTCAGCGAAGGGATGAGCAGCATGGTGGCACACAAGATGATCGTCATCGACGGGGTGCGCTGGCGGGCCGACGAGGCCCGCGCGCAGGGCCTCGTCGACGCGGCCGGCCTGCCGAACGGCAAGGCCAAGACCGCCCGGAAGCAGCCGCAGCGGCACACCGGCCACGTGAACGGACCCGACGGCGGCGGCCCGGTCCAGGGCGACGGCGAGCAGGGCAGCGGTGACCCGGGCCAGAGCGCCGGCGGCCAGAGCGGCCGCGCGAGGGGCACCAGCCGCGCCAAGGGCAAGGCCGCGACCGGCGAGCAGGGCGACAGCGCCGGCACGGGCGACGGGGACGGCGGGCAGGGTGACGGCGCCAGCTGAGCCGGTGCCGTACCTGGCGTCGCCGCAGACGCTGTCCCGTCTGCTGGGCGTGCCCGTCGACGACCAGCGGATGCTCGACGCCCTGGCGGCCGCGTCCGGCCGCTTCCGGGGGCAGGTGCATCACTCGGTGCACCTGGTGGAGGGCGACGAGGTGTGGCTGGACGGGGACGGCTCGACCGAGCTGTTCCTGCCGGCCGCGCCCGTCCTCGCCCGCCCGCAGGTCTGGGTCGACGACCGGGAGCTGGACCCGTCGGAGTTCGAGTGGTCGCGCAAGGGCATCCTGCGTCGCCGCGCCGGGTGGCCGGACCGGCTCAACTGCGTCCGGGTCCTGTACGACCACGGTTACGCGCAGATCCCGGCCGACGTCCAGGAGGTCGTCATCGACCAGGCGCGGGTGATCCACGAGATCACGCCCGGCGTGCAGACCGTGCAGGCCGGCGGCGAGTCCGTCACCTACGGCGTGACCGCGTCGACCGGGGTGACCGCGCAGTGGTCGATCGCCGTCGAGGCGTACCGCGTCGGCAAGGGGGACCAAGCCTGATGTTCCGCCAGCAGCTGACCGTCGTGCGGCCGGGCACGCGCACCGACCGGTCCGGCAGCACGGTGGACGACTGGTCGCCGGCTGCCGTGACCCGGATCCCGGTGACCCGCGTGCACGTCCAGCCCAACCAGCAGACCGAGACGGTGGGCGACACCCGCACGGTCGTCACGACCGGCCTGCGGGTGCTGTCCGCGCCCGGCACCAACCCGGACGTGCGCGCCGGCGACCGGATCGAGTTCGGGCCGAGCAACCTGCTCTACCAGGTGCAGGGCGAGGTGGCTCGGTGGCCGGACCCGACGAACAGCAGCCGGGTGCATCACGTCGAGTTCACCATGACCCGCGTGACCGGATAGGAGGCCCCGATGTCGTACCGGATCACCGTCGAGGTCAACTACGCCGGCATCGGTGAGGTCGCCCGCAGCGACGACGTCCGGCAGATGGTCAACCAGGCTGCCGACCGGATCGCCGGCGCGGTCCGGGCCTCGGTCGGTCCGGACGTCCCGGTGACCGTGACGGAGTACACCACCGACCGCGAGGCCGCCGCGGTCACCATCGCCGACCGGCGTGGCCTCGGCCTGCAGGCCCGTGACGGGGTGCTGACCCGGGCCGCGTCCGGCATCGGCGCCGACGTGCGGATCCGCTGATGGTCCGCCCGCTGGTCGTGTTCGGTGACGCGCAGGCCGCGGCCGCCGGCGTGCTGCGCGGCCGGCTGGCCACCCGCCCGGAGCCCTACGCCGGCGGCGTCACGGTGGCCGGCCGGTTGCCCGCCGGCCGGTCCCCGGAGCAGCCGCATCTGCCGTTCGTCCTGGTGGCCGTTGACGACGACGAGCCGACCTACCCGGTGTCGAGCTTGGTCACGTTGCGGTTGACCGTCTGGCACCGCGACACCGACGCGGCGTTCGACCTGGCGCAGATGTGCCGCGGGCTGCTGCTCGTGCACACCGGCCCGGTCATCCGCAGCTGTCGGGTGGCCGCCGGCGTCGGCCCGATCCGCGGCGTCGACCCGGACACCGAGATCGACCTGGCCACCACGACCGTCGAGGCGTACGTACGCCCCATCCGATTGGACCCCTGATGGGCCTGCGCATACCGACCGAAGACGAGATCCGGGCCCGCGCCGAGCAGCTCGGCGTGCTCGCCCCCGACGGCACGGTCCCACCGGCTCAGCGTGCCCGGGTGGCCCGGGCCATCGTCGACGAGGAGACCGCCGCGGCGTCCGCCGCCACACGGGCCGACGCCGCCCGGGAGATCGTGCTGTCCCGGTCGGTCGTGCGGGTCGCTGACGGCCACCTGGTGGTCGAGGTGCGGCACATCGCCGACCCGCCCACCCCCACGACCTGACCTGCGCACCAACCCATCCGCTCAACCATCGAAGGAGGACGCCGTGGCCGGCGACCCGAGCAAGGCGTCCCTGTGGGCTGACGCCGACGTGTACCTGGCAGAGGAACTGACCACCCCCAACCCGGCGACCGTCGCCGCGGCGTTCTCCAGCGAGTGGGGCCTGGTCGGTCTGCTCGACGGAGAGGCCGGTTTCGAGGAGGGCCGAGCGGAGGACAAGTCCGACCACTACGCGTGGGGCGGCATCCTCATCCGCACCAGCCGCAAGAACTTCAAGATGACCAAGAAGTTCATCGCGCTGGAGGACAACCCGCACGTGCGGGGCCTGGTCTACCCGGGCTCGACCGGCACGGAGATCGTCGTGCCGCGGCACGGGCCGCGCAAGATCGCGTTCGAGGTCCGCGACGGCGAGCGGATCGAGCGGCTGATCACTCGCCGGTTCGCCGTCGTCGACACGATCGGAACGATCAAGGACGGCGAGGACGAGCTGAAGAAGTTCGAGGTCACCGTCTCGATCTTCCCGGACGGCGGCGGCGTGCTGTTCGACCGCCAGTCCACCGACGACGAGGAACCCGAAACCCCGTAACCCTCAAGCCGGGGCGGTGGCGTGCGCGCAGGTCCGCCGCCGCCCCGCACCACACCCCTGACCTGCGCACGATCAGGAGGACCTGCGCGACATGGGCAAGAACAGCAAGCGGCGGGCCGGGGTCCGACCCCACCCGGTCCGCACGATCCGCGCCGAGGCGACCCGGCCGGCGCCCGTCGACGACGTCGACGTGCACTACGTGCAGTCGCCAATGGCGGCCGCGCGTCTGTCTCACCTGCGACAGACGGCCGCCCCCGAGCTGGAGGACCTGGCCGACGACGAGCAGGAATGGGCCGACCACTACTACGAGCCGTCGCCGGCGGCGATCGCGCGTCTGTCTCAGCTGCGACAGACGGCCGCCATCGGCCCGGACGGACTGACCGACGCCGACCGGGCGTGGATCGAGCAGCAGATGGCCGTCGGCGAGCCGGCGCGGCCGGCGCCGGTCGTGCCGGGACCGAACCGGGCGCAGCGCCGCGCCGGCCAGCCGGAGCAGATCGACGTCACGGTGACCTGGGGCGGCCGGCCGTGGCGGGTGCACGTCGACAAGTCCAACCTGTCGGTGGACCTGCTGGAGTGGTTCGAGGAGGGCAAGACCACCCTGGCGCTGCGCGAGCTGCTCGGCGCGCAGCAGTGGGCGCGCTTCAAGGCGATGCAGCCCGGACACCACGGCCTCAACGAGATGTTCGAGCTGCTCGCCAAGGAGCTGGGCTTCACGAACGCGGGGGAATAGCCAGCCTCGGCCGCCTGATTCGCGACCACGCGGACGCGGTCGAGGCCGACCTGCAGCGCTACTACCAGATCGACGTCGACCTGACGACGTACTACCGGGACCCGGTCAACCAGTGGTTCGGTGCGCTGCCTCTTCGGCGGCTGGCCTGGCGGCTGCGGCATTTGCCGATCGACTCGGCGACCCTCGCGACGTACGAGGACCCGCACGCCGGGTGGACCCGGACGCACTACCTGCTGACCGACGTCTTCCACGCGCTGACCGGCAAGCCGCACCCGGCCCGGCCGGCGCCGCCGAGCCGACGTCGCGACCCGGTCGAGACGAAGCGTCGGGAGGGCCTGCTGCAGGAGCGGGCCCGGCGTCGTGAGCAGGAGCTGGAACAACTACAGAGGGGGTGACCTGTGGCGACCGTTGGCTACGCGACCTTGCAGGTCATCCCCTCGTTCCGGGGCTTCGCCGGGGCCCTGATCACCGAGACCAGCAGCGGGGCGACGGACGCCGCCCGGCGGGTCGAGGGCGAGCTGACCAAGGCCGGCGACTCCGCCGGCCGGTCGATCGGCCAACGGGTCACCGCCGGCCTGGACCGGGTCCGGTCGGCGGTCGGCGGGATCGCCGGCGACCTCGCCGGTGTGGGTGTGGTGGCCGCCGGGATCAGCGGTACCATCGCGGCGAACGCCAACAAGGCGCAGATCCAGGCCGCGCTGGGCATCGGCCCGGACGAGGCCGCCGCCGCGGCGAAGGTGTCCGGCACCCTCTACGCGCAGGGGTGGGGCGACAGCCTGGAGCAGGTCTCCGGCGCTGTGGTGATCGTCAAGCAGCAGTTGGCCGGGCTGGCCGGCGGCGACGACCTGTCCGGGCTGACCCAGCGTGCGCAGACACTGGAGAAGGTCTTCGGCATCGACCTGACCGAGTCGGTCCGCACCGCCGGGAAGATGGTCAAGACCGGCCTGGTGCCTGACGTCCAGTCGGCGTTCGACGCGCTGACCGTCGGCGCGCAGCGGGGCCTGGACGCCTCCGGCGACCTGACCGCCACGTTCGACGAGTACAGCCTGTTCTTCAAGCAGCTGGGCGTCGACGCGCCGACCGCGCTCGGCCTGATGTCGCAGGCCGCCGACGCCGGCGCGTTCAACATCGACAAAGTTGGAGACGCGCTCAAAGAGTTCAACCTGCGGGCGGTCGACCTCGGCGACGCCGGCGCGCAGGAGGCGTTCAAAGAGCTGGGCCTGTCCGGCAAGGTCATGGCCCGGGACGTCGCCGGCGGCGGCGAGAAGGCCAACGCCGCGCTGCAGAAGGTCCTCGACCGGCTGCGGGGCGTCAAGGACCCGGCCGAGCAGGCGACCCTGGCCATGGCCCTGTTCGGTGGGCCCGGCGAGGACCTCGCCGGTGCCCTGTACGCGCTCGACCCGGCCAGCGCCGCAGCCGCCCAGGGCTTCGACAAGGTCACCGGCGCCTCGGGTCAGGCCGCGTCGGCGCTCGCCGGCGGCATGTCCCCGGTGGAGCAGTTCACCCGCTCGTTCCAGCAGACCCTGACCGTGCTGGCCGCCGAGGCCATGCCGGTGCTGCAACCGATCTTCGACTGGCTACAGCAGGCCGGCCCCGCCGTCGCACGGGTGGCCATCGCGTTCGTCGCGCTCGTCGCGGTGAACAAGGCGGTCGGTGCCGTCAAGGCGGTCGCCGGCGGGATCCGCGACACCGCCTCCGCCGCCCGCACCGCCGCCTCCGCGGCCGCCACCGCCGGCCGGGCCATCGGCACCGCCGGCGCCGCGTCCGGGCGGGCCGCCGCCGGCGCCGCCCGGTGGGCCGCCGCGCAGACCTCCTCCGCCGCCGCGTCGACGAGGGCGGCCGCGTCGGCCGTCGCCTCCCGGGTCGCCACCACGGCGTCCGCCGTCGCGTCCCGCACGGCGGCGGTGGCCACCGCGGCGTGGAACGCGGTGGTCAACTCCAGCGCCGTCGCGCACGCCCGCGCCGGCGTCGCGCTGGTCGCCTCCCGGGTGGCGATGATCGCCGGCACGGTGGCCACCGGCGCCGCCACGGCGGCGACCTGGCTACTCAACGCCGCCATGGCGGTGCTGACCTCACCGATCACCGCCGTGGTGGTGGCGATCGCGTTGCTCGTCGCCGGCATCATCTGGGCCTGGCGCAACGTCGACTGGTTCCGCGACGGGGTCCTCGCCGCCTGGCAGTGGATCCAGAACGCGGTCACCGCGGCGGTCGACGTCGTCCGCGCGGTGATCTCCACCGTCTGGGGATGGATCAGCGCGTACATCACCACGGCGGTCGCCGGCTGGCGCATGGTGATCTCCACCGCCTGGTCGTTCATCTCCACCGCAGTGTCGACGTACATCAACCTTGTGCGTTCGGTGATCTCGACCGTGGTCGGGTGGATCTCGGCCTGGTGGCGTGCGAGCGTGACCGGCTGGCGGATCGTGATCAGCACTGTCTGGGCGGCGATCGTCGCCGTGGTGCAGGCCGGCATCGCCCGGGTGCGCGCGATCATCGCGGGGATCTCGGCCGTGGTCGGGGTGATCCGCTCGGCGTTCGCGTCGGCCCGTGACGCGGCGGTCGGCCGGCTGGAGTCGCTGCTGTCGTTCGTCCGCGGGCTGACCGGCAAGATCACCGGCGCGCTGGGCGGTTTGAAGGACAAGCTCGTCGCGATCGGCCGCAACGTCGTCCAGGGGCTACGTGACGGGATCTCCGGCGCCTGGCACCTGGTGACCTCGAAGGTGCAGGAGCTGGTCAACCGCATCCCCGCGAAGATCCGGGAGATGCTCGGCATCTCGTCTCCGTCCAAGGTGGCGCGTCGGCTGTTCTACCACGTCGGCGAGGGCGCGGCGCTGGGCGTTGGTGACGGGCAGGGCCTGGTCGAGCGGGCCGCCGGCCGACTTGCCCGCGCCGCGGCGATCGCGCCGTTGGGCGCCGGGGTGGTGCCGGTGTTCGCGGCCGGGATGCCGTCGTACAGCGAGAGCACCACCTACCAGCTGTACGGCACCACCGACGAGCTGTGGGCGCGGGTGCAGGCCGCCCAGGCGGAGCACCGCGCCCGGCAGAGGTTGAGGAGGCCCTACTAGTGCCCGCTCTCGTCGGATCCGTCACGCTGCCGCCGCTGCCACCGCCGTTGCAGCAGCCGTCGCTGCTGCAGTTGCCGGTGCTGTCGTGGGCCACCCCGGCCCCGCTGGGCGGGTCGGTGGTGCCGCTGTCCGGCGACCTTGACCGCGGCTGGCACGTCCTGAACATCGACGGCCTGGGCTCGGTGCCGCGCAGCCTCACCACCGCCGCGCGGGCCCGGGGTGGTTCGC